>JBJFGB010000092.1:0-43517 GCA_051892295.1 Faecousia sp.
GATGCCCCCGTTTGGACGAGAGCTTCCAGTGAATTTGACTGAGGCTGTCTCCCGCAGCGTAGTCCCGGAGCTGATAGGTCTCGGTACGGTCCTGTCCCTTCCGATCCTGCGCGTATTCCTGACAGTCCTCGTTCAGCGCGGGCGCGGACTCCATGCAGACCTCCACGGGGAAGGTATGGGGCATCACCGACACCCGCTTGACCGCGCCACAGGAAAGCGGCACGGGGAGAAGTCCGCAAAAATCCCACAGCCGCGCCTTTTGCACGCTGCACCGCAGGCAGCCGCAAAACGCGCTTTCCAGCTCCACCGTCTGTGCTTCCCGCAGGAGCAGCTTTTTCTTTACATATTGCCCCGTGACGGCATTTTCCGCAATCAAAAGCACGCTTACGCCGCCACTGGGCAAGCGCCCTCGACTGCACCGCAGGGTCAGCGGGAACTGTTTTCCCTTCTCCGCCGCCGAAGCCGACTCCATCTGCAAGGTGAGTTTCTCCCTTGCGAGCCACGCAAGTCCCCAGGACAGTAGCGGCAGCAGCAGGCAGCAACCAAAGCAGATACCCAGCGCCGCAGAAGGCCGCAAGAGGCAGCCGAGCAGTGCAAGCGCCGTAAGGCAGGCCCAAATCAGTCTTCTCATTTCCTGCGCTCCGGAAGCTGCGGCACGGGAACCGCGCGCAGAACCTCATCCAAAACATCCTCCGCGCTGCGCTCATTGAGCCGCGCCTTTGCCGACAGCAGAAGCCGGTGTGCAAACACGCACCTCGCCATTGCCTGCACATCCTCAGGCAAAGCGAAGTCTCTGCCTCCGGCAAACGCGCGCGCCTTTGCGGCTCTGCAAAGCGCCAGCGCCCCGCGCGGACTGACCCCGAGCTGCACCATCGGGTGCGTGCGTGTCGCCTCGGTCAAGGCGGCAATATAGTCATACACCGCATCGGACACGAAGGTCTTCTCCGCTGCGGCAATCGTCTCCGCCAGCGTCTCCCGCGTCATCACCGTCTCCACGGCGTCCAAGGGGTCGCCGCTGTGACGGTGTTTCAAAATATCCACCTGTTCGGCGCGGTCGGGATAGCCCATCGACAGCCGCAGCAGGAAACGGTCGAGCTGCGAATTGGGCAGATTTTGTGTTCCGGCGGAGCCGATGGGGTTTTGCGTCGCCAGCACAATAAAGGGCGCGGGCAGGGCATAGGTTTTGCCGTCCACTGTCACGCGTCCCTCCTCCATTGCCTCCAAAAGCGCGGACTGCGTTTTGGGGCTGGTGCGGTTAATCTCGTCGGCAAGCAGCAGATTGGTCATAACCGCGCCCGCCTGATAGCGCAAAGCGCCGTCGCTGAACACGGAAAAGCCGGTGATATCCGACGGCATGGTGTCCGGCGTGAACTGCACGCGCTTGACCTCCAGTCCCAGCGCCTTGGCAAAGGAGAGCGCCATCGTCGTTTTTCCTACGCCGGGCACATCCTCCAAAAGCACATGTCCCTGCGCCAAAATGGCGATCCATATCTTTTCAATGATATCGTCCTTGCCGACAATGACCTTTTTGACCTCGCCGATCATTTTTTCGCTTACTTCGTACATTTCCTTTTTCCTTTCCGTATCTGCATTCCCGCAGCACAGACCAAAAGGGCGGCACCGCCGATCCCCAGCCCGTACCAAAGGTCATTTTGCCGCTCCTCGTTGCCGGGATATGTATAAGCGCAAAGCTCTATGTCCGAGAAGTCGTAGAGGCGGCTTTCTCCGACATCCATGCGCTCCAAGGCGCACAAAGCAAGCCCCGCCTGCTCCGTGGCAAGGAGATTCGCCGTGTCCCCCATCGTATGACAGAACGCGCCCGTTTCCGTCCGGTATAGCAAAAGTCCGTCCAAGGCGCTGCCGCCCGCTTTGACAAAACGTACATCCGTGCGCGGGTCAATCCCGAGGCTGCACAGGGCGATGACCGTCTGCGCGCAGCTCTCCGCGCCGCTTTCAAAATCTCCGCGCGCCGTCTGCACAGAGGAGAGATAGTCCAGCGCCCTGTCAATCGCCTGACGGCACTCCTCCCGATAGGGCGCAAGCGCCTGCAACGCCATCGCGGTCATATCCACATCCGACACGCCTGCGGCGAGTCCGAAGCCGCCGTCCGCCTCCTGCGCCGCGAGAATCGCCGCGACCATGTCCTCCCTTTGAAAACGCCCATCGGCAGGTACGGTGTAGTCTCTCGCATCCAGCGTCAGCAGCGCAAAAATCCAGCCGTTCAGACCCTGCGTGCCCAAGCTGTCCGTCATGCGCCAGTTGTAAGTCCCGTCCGCAATCAGGTCTATGAGGTTTCCCTCCGCATCCGTCCCGAAGCAGGTGGGGTCGGCGCCCAATGCCAAAACGGTCAAGCTGATACGGTGCCATTCCGTCGCCTTCACCGCGTCGAAACCGCCCCTTTCGGCATATTGCGCGGAGACATAGTCCCAAAGCCGATTCAAATATGCTTCGCGATGCGCCGTCTCTCCGCTGCGCCCGACCAGCAGCGCCGCCCAGTCGGAGAGCGATTCTCCCGCAATGAGGACGTCGGATTGCAGCAGGTCGTCCGTGCCAAGCAGCGTCTCCAACGCGTCCACCGTCGCCGCTGCCGCTGCCTGCGTTGCAAGCGCACACAGGAGGCACAGGGCAAGCAATATTCTAAAGCATCGCTTCTTCATGTTGTTTCCTCCGGTTTGTGATGGCGTCCGTCCCCGTCTCAGGGGGCGGCAGCGTCTCCCGCTTCGTCGCTCCGCAGCGGGTGCAGGTGTAATCAATCCACCCCTCCTCCGTCTCCGTCGGCTCCTGCCGCGCGGTCTCGGCAAAGTCATGCCCGAGGGGAGGAAGCGCCGCCGTCTCCTGCACATCGCCGCAGACGGCGCAGATGCGCGCCATGCTGCCGGAGTCCGTACAAGTCGCTTCTTGCAGTATGGTTTCCTCCCCCCACGAATGCTCGTCATAGTAGGTGCCGTTGATCCATCTGCCGCAATAGGTGGGCAGTCTTCCGTAGCTGCCGCCGCTGGCATTGTAGCCGCCGATGTCCTTGCCGTAGGCGAGGGTGAAGCGGATATACAGCGTGTCGCCGTCACTCAGATAATAGTTGGAAAGCCCCTTTCCGGCGTACAGCGTCCCGTTGAGGGAGTACATCCAGCCTGCGCCCTGCGTATAATCAAACTCGCCCAGAGAATCCGTATCGGACTGCCCGGTCAAGCCCAAGCCGTCGTCTAAAATTTTCTGCCAAAGCGCATCGGGAATCTCCGCATAGTCCGTCATGCCGCTTCTCGCAATGCGGCGCAGGTAGAAGCCGTCATCCGGCGAGCGGGCGTAATCCGCCTCGTAGCCGAATTCCTCCAGCATTGCCAAAACCGCGTAGGAGGCAGGCTCATTCTGCTTGATCTCATAGACATAGGTGCCCCCCAAGGTATCCGGGTCCAAGCCCACCACGGTCGCATCCAGCAGGATATACGCCGTACCCACCTTGCCGCCGGTGTCCACAAAGGCATAGGTCACTTCATAGCGCAGATAGGTGGAGTTTCCCGCGTCGTCCCAGGCGAGGACGGTCACGGTGTGCGTCTCCGTGTCGCCGACGACGGGGTTTTCAAAATACAGCTCGTATTCAAACACGTCGCTGCCGGTGGGGTCGCGCACGGTCTTTCCGTCCAGTGTGACCAAAATGTGATCGGCAAAAAGAATACTGCCATCATAGGCACGGGCTTTGACGAGGAAGGTAAAGTTGCGGTTGGTGAGCTGCCCCGTAAAGCCGTCTAAATTCGTCGTGACCGTAGGAGGCTGCTCGCCCACCGTCGGACTGTCCTCCCCTGCTTTCCGGGCGACATAGCGGACGGTATAGGTCTCCTCCAGCACGGTTCGGCTCCCCTGCTTGATGTAAAGCGTGATAAAATTACTCTCCTGCCGCGCAAGCGCCGCCCGATAGTCTCTGCCCGACGCCGTGAGAAGGCTGCCGTTGGCAGGCGTTTGACTGTTGCGGAGCTTGACGCGCAGATACATATCCGATGCGCCGTTTACAATATAGGCATAAAAGGGCAGAATGTCGTCCGTCAGCTCCTCAAAGGTCAGAACGCAGTCCGTCAAGTCTGTGACAATGCGCAAGCTTGTATCGTCCTCGGGCGTTCCCTCGCTTCCGCCGCTGCCGTTCTCCCCATCTCCGCCGTTTTGCGCTTCGTCTCCGCTGCCGTCCGAGGGCTGCGTTGTGCCTTCTTCCGCATTGCCGTTCCCCGAAGTCTCTTCTCCCGCAGGGGAAGTCGGTTCCGTTGCCTCGGACGCTTCCGGTTTCTCGGGCACCTCCGTTTCTTTGGGCGGTTCCGTTTCCTCAGGCGGTGTGCTTTCCCCGGTCGTCTCCGTTGCGTCCGTCAGAGGAAGCTTCGCCGCACCGCCCCCGGAAGGGGAAGGTCCCGCCTCCACAGAAAGCTGCAGCGCTCGCTGCGGCAGCGGCTCTGCATTGTCGGAGGGACGGAGGCTGCCCGCAATCCATCCGAGGCTCAAAAGCGCAGCAAGCACGAGCGCCGCCGCGATCCACTTTGTAAAGCTCCGATACCGCTGCATGGGCAGTTCCCCTTTCCGAGAAAAATCACGAAAAAAGCTGCGGCAACCGAGCCTTTGCCCGATTGCCGCAGCCGTTTTTCCGCGCCAAAAGACCGCCGGACCTCCATACGCGCAGAGGTCTGACTGTTTTACCGCTCCGGCAGTTCTCCTGACTTACGCCTCATCGACTTGCACACAGCCTTCTCAGGGAATTCCCCAATGACCGACTTTCGTCATGTGTGCAGCCTCCGCGCTTACAGTGGCGGTACCGTTCGGGATTTTCACCCGATTCTCTATTCTCCGCCCGCCCCCTTGGGAATTCGGACGGCACCGAAGCCAAATATTCGTTTAAGCTTATTCTACCCGCTTCCCTCCAAAAAGTCAACCGTCCCGCTTAGATTAAAATCTGTAGGGCGGGGACATGTCCCCGCCGTCCGCGCAAGCGGCTGACAGAAGGTATGCACAAGCTTGTACGCGGTCGGTAGTTCCTGCACCGGTGGGGACATGTCCCCACCCTACAAAGGGTTTTATGGCGATGACAGGGAAAAGCCATCTTCCTTGTCATTCCTATGCACGATTGCGCCGCAGCATGCATTTCCCCGCGCCGCACTCCACAAAAGCCGGCACAGACCCCGCGAATCAAATCGAAATTCCCGTCCCGAAAGAGTATTGACTTTTCCGTTCCTGCCGTTATAATAAAAGCAAGAAAAGTGAATTGGTTTCAGTGCCGTCCGAATTCCTACGGGGTCGGGCGGAGAATAGAGAATCGGGTGAAAATCCCGAACGGTACCGCCACTGTAAGCGCGGAGGCTGCACACATGACGAAAGTCGGTCATTGGGGAATTCCCTGAGAAGGCTGTGTGCAAGTCGATGAGGCGCAAGTCAGGAGAACTGCTGAAGCTGACCTTCCGTCGGATCCTTCGAGTATGGGACCCGGCTTGTTTGCGCGCGGAAAAACGGCTGCGGCGATTGGATGCTCCCCAATCGCCGCAGCTTTTTTACGCGGGAAACGACTCGGAAGATCTCCATTGGCAAAGCCGAAATTCACTTTCAAAAATCAAAGGAGGAACGAGTCATGAAAAAACGCATCCTGAGCATACTTCTGATCCTGTGCATGGTTCTGAGTATGCTGCCGCTGTCTGCCTTCGCAACAGGCGCGGCAAACCATCTCACGGTTCTTGAGACCGCTCCCGCAACCGCGACTGTCGCAGCGGGCAGCCTCTATGAACTGGACTTGTCCACCGTTTTTGCCGACAGTGAGGGTCATACCCTGACCTATGCCCTCTCCGGCGGCGATTTCGGTGAACACACAAAAATCGCGGACGGAAAGCTTGCCTTTACCGTCAGCACCGCAGGCGAGTATAAGCCCACCATCACCGCCACCTGCTCCGAGGGCGACTTTGTCAGCCACACCGTCACGATTACGGTGACCGAGGCGGCGGAGGGCAGCGACCGGCAGTACGGCTACGACGAGACCCCCGCCGCGTCCGTCACCGTCTATGTTACCATCTCCAACGACGGTATGCCCATTTTAAGCAGCAACGACACGAACACCGTCATAGCAATGCTTCCGGTTACGGTGCCCTACTTTGACCTAAAGCTCTACGGCTTGGAGGACTATTACCGCTGCCATACGGAAGATGGGCAGGGCAGCTATGTAGACGACGACATCGTAGAACGTCCCACCATGCTGCACCTGTACATCTACCTTTTGGAGCGGTACTACATGGGTCTGCCCGAGAAGGACTGCTGCAAGGGTACCTCCGGCGTGCTGAACTATACCGAGGAAACCTCCGTCAGTTACTTTGTCGGCGAGGAAGCCTATTCCAGCAACAGCCAGTCAGCAGTAAGTATTGGTGGCACTGCCACCAGTATGTTCATGAACGAATTCTGGGGCCATGATTGCAACCTCAAATACTATCGCAACCATGCCTATCCTCTGATGTCCCCGGGCTGGGGCTCTACGGCGGACTATATTCTCCTGTCTGACGGCGATACCATTGATATCGGTCTGTTTACGGACTGGGGTTTCTACATGAACGGCGAGTTCTGCTGCTTCAGCGAAGACGCCTACACCGGCGAGGCAGGCAGCGAGCTTACGGCAAGCCTCCTGCGCTGGAACGCCACGGACAATAATCTGGAGGCCTTCGCAGATATGGACATTGTCCTGTGCGATGCCAAGTGGACTGTGCTGGATGTGCTGGATTCCCCCGCAGAGGACGGCACCGTAACCTTCACATTGCCTGAAACCGCCGGCACCTACTATATTCTGGCTATGGATTATTGTGCGGCTACGACGGACGCAGTCAATGCCCCCGCCGTCGCTCGCCTTGAAGTTACGGAGCCACCCATCAAGGGCTACCTGTCGGATCTGCACTTTACCGTTTCGTCCGGTGCAACCTCCGCACGTTATGAGTTGTCTCCGGCATATTCCGAGGACAATCTGACCTACACCATGCTGGTTCCCGACAGCAAATCCGGTGCCTACGCCTGGGCGACCCTGTCCGAAAACGCGCCGGAAGGCTCGACCATCACCGCAAAGTGGGCAGGAACCAACGGGTCGGATCGGAGCATTACCATCACCAGCGGCAAGTCCAGCGGTCAATGGATGGCTTATTTCCTGAACGCCGGTTCCGAGGTCAACACCGTGACCATTGAAGTAGGCGTTGAGGGAGATATGCAGATCTATGCGGTACAGGCTGTCCGTATCCAGCCCACCCTGACGGCGCTGTCTCTGGTGGACATTCCTTTCAACGAGAGCTTCAGCGCCACTACCTTCAATTATACGACTGCGACCCTGGCGGACAGCATCACAATCAACGCAACACCCAGAGATGAGAGCTATACCGTCACCTATAACGGCAGTGAGAGCAATGTCGTTGCATTGAACGACGGCGAAAACAGCATTTCGGTGAAGATTGTCAACGCGGGCGGCTATGAGAGCGTCTATACGATTACGGTCAATAAAGCATCACCGATTTCCATCCGTTTCGATGTAACCCCTGCCGATGCCGTGGTAAATCTTCAAGACAGCTTCGGTGACCGTGTCTGGGCTGAGGACGGCATCTACACCCTGATGTCCGGCTGCACCTATTCTTATACAGTCACCAAGAACGGCTACATCGGTCAGAAGAACAGCTTCACCCTCACCGAATCCGGCACCATCGAGATTGCGCTGGAAAAGGCTCCCGAAAATGCCGCCATTGACACCACGATCTACGCCCAGTGGGGTGTGTTCCGCGGCGAAAATAACCTTGGCATTACCGACGCACCGACACCTTACACTCCGGAGGACGCGGAAGTGCTGTGGGCTGCAAAATGGGGCACCGGCTGGGCTGCCGCGCCCAATCCTCCCATCATTGTTGACGGCGACCTGATCGTGATTGTGAGCAGCAGCATCAAGCGTGTGGACCGCAACACCGGCGAGGTCAAGGTCGAGGGCACCATGGCGGGCACCTGCGGCTTCGGCATCATCACTCCCACCTATGGCGACGGCATGATCTTCGTGCCGCTCTCCGGCAAGCTGCAGGCGTTCAACGCCGAGACGCTGGAATCCCTGTGGGTTTACACCGATCCCTTAGGCGGACAGCCCAACTGCACCGTCGCCTACGAGGACGGCTATGCCTATGTCGGCTGGTGGGGCAGCGAGACGAAGAATGCCAACTTTGCCTGCGTCTCTGTGACGGACGAGGATCCCGGAAGCACCAATGAAGCCAAGCTGGCCACATGGACCTACACCCGTGCAGGCGGCTTCTACTGGGCAGGCGCTTACACCACAGACAAATATGTGCTTGTCGGTACTGACGACGGTCAGAGCGGTTACTCCTCCGAAACGGCAAGTCTGCTGATTTTCGACCGTTTCACCGGAGAGCTGCTCGACTCCCAGGACGGCATTCGCGGAGACATCCGCTCCAATATCTCTTACGACCCGTCCTCTGACCGTATCTTCTTCACCTCCAAGGGCGGCGTCCTGTGCAACGCCAAGATCGACTGGAGCACCGGCAAAATTACCGATTTTCAGCAGATCGTTTTGAAGGATTCCAAGGGAAATGAGTACGCCATGTCCACCTGCACGCCCTGCGTGTACAATGACCGCATCTACATCGGCGTGGCCGGCACGAGCCAGTTCGGCGACTTCTCCGGTCACGGCATCTCCGTGTTTGACCTCAATGAGGACGGCTCCATGATGAATGCCTATGTCTATGACATCAAGGGCTATCCCCAGTCCTCCGCCATGGTCACCACCGCCTATGCCGACGAGGATGAGGGCTATGTTTACATCTATCAGACCTATAACACCACCCCCGGCGGCATCTCCGTTCTGAAGGACAAGAAGGGACAGACGGAGCCGATCACCACCACGGACGCAGGCTACAGCGAGGTCTTTACTCCCGTAACGCCTTTGAGCCAGTACTGCCTTGCCTCCGTCATCGCCGACGAATACGGCACGATCTACTATAAGAACGACTCCTGCTACACCATCGCGCTGACCTCCAAGATTGAATCCATCGAGATTACCTGCAAGCCGACCGGCTATCACAGAAACGAGGACGGCACATGGACGGCAGAGAGTCTGGCTGTCAGTGCCAACCTGAAAAACGGTCTGCAGCGTGATGTCACGGACTACATTGTTATCACCGAGAGCGAGGAAACCGGTAGCTTGGTCATCTCCTACACCTATGGCTTTGACAGCGACAACTATGGTCTGAAAACCCTGACCATCGACCTCTGCTCCCTCTGCACCGCAGCAGGTCACGACTTCACCCTGACGGTTGTGGGTGCCACCTGCGCGTCCGACGGCTATACACTGCATACCTGCTCTCGCTGCGGTTACAACTACCGTGACCAGTTCGCACCGGCTTTAGGGCACGCCTATGAAGAAGCTGTCACCGCACCGACCTGCACGGCACAGGGCTATACTACCTATACCTGCAAGACCTGCGGTCACGGCTATATAGATTCCGTCATCGCTGCACTGGGTCATGACTGCGAAGTAGTCGTCACCGCACCGACCTGCACGGCACAGGGCTATACTACCTACACCTGTAAGGTCTGCGGTCACAGCTATGTCGATTCCGTTATCCCCGCAGCGGGACACGACTTTATAACCGCTGTCACGGAACCGACCCATGACGAGATGGGCTACACCACCCACACCTGCAAAGCCTGCGACTACAGCTATGTGGATTCCTACACAGATGCGCTGGGTCACGCTTACGTCGGCGAGTTCACCAAGGAACCCACCTGTACCGAGGAGGGCGAGATGACCTTTACCTGTGCCTGTGGCAAGAGCTACACACAGACGGTCCCCGTTATCGCCCATGAATATGAGACGGCCGTCACCGCGCCGACCTGCACGGCGCTGGGCTTCACCACCTACGCCTGCAAAATCTGCGGTCACAGCTACAAGGCAGACTATGTTAACGCGATCAGCCACGATTGCGAGAACACCGTAGTCGAGCCGACCTGCGTAGGCTACGGCTATACCGTCTCCGCCTGCAAGCATTGCGACTACAGCGTGATCACTGACCTCCGTCAGCCGCTGGGTCACAAGTATACGCTGCAAAACGCCAGGGAAGCCACCTGCACCGAGGAAGGCTATACCGGCGATAGGATCTGCGAACGCTGCGGCGATGTGCAGTCGCAGGGCAAGGTCATTGCCGTCAGCTTTGACGATTGCCCCACCGCAAGCTTTACCGATTTGGATGCCCACGAATGGTATCATGCAGCGACAGACTTCGTGCTGCGCAACGGTTATATGCTCGGCGCCTCCGAGACTGCGTTCGAGCCGGATACGGCGCTGACGCGCGGACAGTTGGTGGCGATTTTGTACCGTGTCAGCGGCAGCCCCGATACCGCTTCTGCCAATCCCTTCAAGGATGTTGCGGAAAACAGCTATTACCGTAACGCCATCGTCTGGGCATATGAAAACGGCATTGCCCTCGGTGTCAGCGCAGACGGATTTGCCCCGGACGAAGCCGTAACCCGCGAGCAGATGGTCACCTTCTTCGCTCGTTATGCCGCTAAGAACGGTGCGACCGTTTCCGACGGTGCAGACCTCTCCGCATATAAAGACGGCGCGAAGATCTCCGCTTATGCCGCCGAAGCCATGGCTTGGGCAGTAAAGAACGGCATCGTCAACGGTGTCAGCGCGGATCTGCTGGACCCGCAGGGCACCGCCACCCGCGTGCAGGCGGCAGCCATCGTCCAACGGCTGTGCGCTTTGCTCGCAGCAAAATAATCTATCACAGCGCGCCTGCGGGTGCCGCCGCAGGTGTGCAAAGATAACGTCGTGCTTTCCGTTGTGCCAAACGGAAGCCACAGACACAATAACTCCTGCATTTGTTCGCAACCCTACCGCCACAGGAAGTATTCTTCTGTGGCGGTATCCCTGTTCTGAACACTTCTGTAGGGCGGGGACACGTCATAAGCCGGTGCAGGAACTACCGGCTGCGTACAAGCTCCCCTCCATGTCATTGCGAGGGCGCTTGCGCCCGTGGCAATCTATTGCAGGCACCCCAAATCACCATCGTTGTAGGGCGGGGACAGTCATAAACTGCGTACAGGAACTACCGACCGCGTACAGGCTTTCCTGGGGCGCACGGAAACTTTTCCCTATTCGGGCTTGCTCCCGCGTAAAAAATCCGCTATGATAAAAGAACGATCCGCTTTGTCGCGCGGATCAAAGGAGGGCGTATGAAAAAAGAAGCGTTTCTGATCTCCACCATTGCCGAGGATGCCGTGCAGACCGCAGGGCAGTACGGGCTTGGGCTGGAGCTTGCCGAATTCTGCACCGCCTCCAATTTGGACGAGCGTTTTTCGGAGACGGATGCCGCCGTGCGGGCAAAGCTGTCGCAACTGCCCTGCCGGGTGCTGCACGGCCCGTTTAACGAGCTGTTTCCCTGCGCCATCGATTCAAAGGCGCGGGAGCTGGCAAGGCTGCGCTACCGCCAGGCGCTCAAAGCCGCGAAAGGCTACGGCATTTCGAAGCTCGTCCTGCACGCGGGCTTCAATCCCCACCTGTATTTCCCCTGCTGGTTTACGGAGCAATCCGTCCTCTTCTGGCAGGATTTTGTGCGCGAGATTCCCGAGGGAATGACCGTATGCCTGGAAAATGTTTTGGAGGCTACACCGGAACTGCTGACGGCTATCGTGCAGGCGGTGCAAAGCCCCAAGCTGCGTCTTTGTTTGGACGTCGGGCATATCAGCGCCTATTCCGCCGCAGCAGCGGAGCAGTGGTTGGAGGTCTGCGCACCCTTCACCGCCCATTTTCATATTCACAACAACGACGGCAGCCGCGACGCCCACGATGCCATATTTGCAGGGCGGCTCGATATGAAGCAGCTTCTCCGCACTGCGGAACAACGCTGTCCGAACGCGACCTTCACGCTGGAATTGCTGGCTGCCGAACCGTCCGTCCGCTGGCTTGCGGAAAACGGCATTCTGGAAGGAAAAGAGGAAGCCCTATGAATTTAAACGAATTACTCGCCTCCGTCGCTGCCTTAGATCAGGCGGCAATGTCCCAAGCCGAAAAGCGACAGGCGGCGCTTGCCAAGCCGCCGGGCAGCTTAGGAAAGCTGGAAGCGCTCTCCGTCCAACTGGCAGGCATCACGGGAAGGGTGCATAATGAAATTCGAAAGAAACACCTTTTGGTCTTCGCCGCCGATAACGGCGTGGTGGAAGAAGGGGTGTCCAGCGCCCCCCAATCCGTGACCTTGCAGCAGACCGTCAACCTGACCCGCGGCAAGACAGGAGCCGCCGTCCTGTGCAAGCATTTCGGCTGCGGCATCACCGTCTGTGATGTCGGCGTCAACGCGGAGCTTCGAGCGTCTGCCGTCTTAAACCATAAAATCGCCTACGGCACAAAAAATATCGCTCTCGGTCCCGCCATGACGCGGGAGCAGGCGGTCACCGCCCTTCTCACCGGCGCGGCGCTGGCAGAGTGCACTGAGGCGGACGTCTTGGGCGTCGGAGAGATGGGCATCGGCAACACCACCACCTCCTCCGCCGTGCTTTCGGTGCTTTTAGATGCGGACGCGGACACCGTCACGGGCAAGGGCGGCGGCATCACGGAGGAGAGCTTCCGCAAGAAGAAGGAAGTCATCCGTCAGGCGATCGCCGTCAACCAACCGAACAGGGAGGATGTCATAGACGTTCTTTCCAAGGTCGGCGGCTTTGACCTTGCCGCCATGTGCGGCGCGTTTTTGGGCGCTGCCGCAAGCCGCCGTCCGGTGGTCATTGACGGCTTTATCTCCGCCGTCGCCGCCTTGTGCGCCGTGCGGCTGTGTCCCAAGGTGCGCGGCTATCTGATTCCCAGCCACGCTTCCTTTGAGATTGGCTACCGGCTTGCGATGGAGGCGATGGACTTGCAGCCCATGCTGCTTTTGGAAATGCGTCTCGGCGAGGGCAGCGGCTGCCCGCTGGCATTCGAAGTCCTCTCCGCTGCCTGCGCCGTCCTGAACAACATGGCAACCTTCGAGCAGGCGGGCATTGACGACGGCTATTTAGACGAAATTCGCCAAGGCGACGCCTTTACCGTGGGGGAGGCAACATGAGGGTCTTGATCTCCGGCGGCTCCAAAAGCGGAAAATCCCTGTTCGCGCAGGAGCTTACCCTCCGCCTCGCAAAGGGCGGCAGGCGTTATTACGTCGCAACGATGATTCCCGCCGACGACGAAGACCGCGCACGCATCCGCCGCCATTTGGCAGAGCGGGAGGGCATGGGCTTCGAGACAATCGAGTGCGGCAGAGAGCTTCTTTCCCGCCTGCAAGCGGCAGACCGAAACGCCGCCTTTCTGCTCGACAGCACCACAGCGCTCTTAATGAACGCCTTATTTCCGAATCCCGCTGTCTGTGACATGGACGAAGATGCCGCCGCCCGCTGCGCAGAGGAGCTTGTCGTCTTCGCGCGCTCCGTCCGTCACGCCGTAATCGTCAGTGATTCTCTCTACGCCGATGCCGCCCGCTACGACGGCAGCACCGAGGTCTTCCGCAAAGCCCTCGCCCATATTGACCGCGAATTGGCGGCGGTCTGCGATGTGGTAATCGAAGCCGCCGCCGGAAATTTCATGCTCCGCAAGGGGGAATTGCCGTTATGAAAGCACTTTTGCACGCCTTTGCCATGTGCCAGTCCATGTTCTGCGCCCTCCCCTGCCCGTGGAAGCTCTGGGACGAAAAAGCGCGGGGCAAGATGCTCCTCTTTCTGCCGCTCATAGGGCTGGAACTTGGCTTCCTCTGGGTGGGTCTGGCATGGCTCTGCGGAAAGCTCTGCCTGCCGCCCCCCGTGCGGGCGCTGCTGCTGTCCGCTTATCCCTATGCCGTCACGGGCTTTCTGCATTTGGACGGCTTCTTGGATGTGACCGACGCGGTCAAGTCCTGCCGCGACCTGCCCCGCAGGCGGGAAATTCTGAAGGACTCCCATGTGGGCGCTTTTGCCGTGATCGGCTGCGTTCTGCTGCTGCTGTCCCAGTTTGCCCTGTTCGCCTCCGCGCCGGAAACCGCAAATTTTTGGATTCTGTTGTTTATCCCCGTGGTGAGCCGCTGCTGCTCCGCGCTGGCAGTGACGAGCCTGCGCCCCATGTCCACCAGTCAATACGCCGCGCTGAAACGACCGATGTCCCATATTTGCCTCCTGACCGTTTTTCTGCTTGCCGCGCTTGCGGGCGGCTTCCTGCTCTGCGGAAAATACGGCTTTGCCTCGGTCGGCTGCTCGGTCGGCTATGGGCTTGCCCTGTGCCGCGGCTACCGCTCCTTAGGCGGCATGAACGGCGATATCTCCGGCTACGCATTAACCGTCGGCGAGCTGTGCGCCGTCGCCGTCTACGCGCTGATATAGGAGGAAATTATGGTATTTATCATCGGCGGCGCATATCAGGGAAAGCTGACCTATGCAAAAGCCGCCTTTCATCTTTCTTCCGAGGATATTTTTACCTGCAACGGCACGGAGATCGACTTCCGCAAGCGCTGCATCCGCTCGATTGAGGAATTTACCTATGCGTGCGTGCAGGCGAAAGTCGACGCCGCCAAATACTTTGCCGCCCACCGGGAGGAATGGGAGAGCAGCATCCTGATCTGCCGCGACATTTTCTGCGGTGTCGTTCCCCTCGGCGCGGACAATCGCGCGTGGCGGCAGGAGACGGGACGCCTTTGCCGCTATCTTTCCGCGGAAGCCAAGCAGGTCAGCCGCATTTTTTGCGGATTGGAGCAGCGGCTGAAATGAACACCGTCTATCTGATCCGCCACGGCATGACCGAGGCAAACGAAAAGCATCTCTACTGCGGCAGCACCGACCTCCCCCTCTCCGAGGCGGGCATCGCGGCACTGCGGGAGCTGCATTACGACATCCAAAACGCCCGCTTCCTCACCAGCGGCATGCGGCGGACGGAGCAAACCCTGGAGCTTCTGTTCGGAAGCGTCCCCCACCGTCAAGAGCCGCGCTTGCGGGAGATGGATTTCGGCAGCTTTGAAATGCGCGGCTATGGGGAGCTAAAAGATGACCCATCCTATCAGGCATGGATCACAGGCGATAACGAGCGCAAGGTGACGCCCGGCGGCGAGAGCGGCAGACAGATGCAAAAACGCGCATTGGAGGCGTTTTTCGAGCTGTATCCTCCCGCGCAGGACACCGTTATCATCACCCACGGCGGCGTTATCGCCACGATCATGGCGCATCTGTTCCCACAGGACGCCAAAAACCGCTACCAATGGCAGCCCAAACCGGGACACGGCTACGCAATAATGCAAGACGGCTACTCTCCCATCCCCTAAACGTACAAAAATTGCCACGGTCAGCGCACACCGACCGTGGCAGAATATTTCATATCATTCTTCTGTTGGGCGGGGGACATGTCCCCTAAGACCGCGAAGCGGCTGACGGTACAACCAAACAAGTCTGTACCCACACCATGGTTCGTCCATGAGATTGCCACGGCGCAAGCGCCTCGCAATGACACGAAAGTGCCCCATCTGTCATTGCGAGGAGCGCAGCGACGTGGCAATCCCATGCAGGCACTCCTAAGAATCAGAAGAATCAGAAATCCACCTCGAGATCGTAGTAGCAGCACTTCAGCAGCCGCTCCATCTCCTCCTGATTGGGCTGACGGGGATTGGAGCCGGTGCAGGCGTCGCCGATGGCGTTCTTCGCGATCTCCGGCAGCCGCGCGAGGAAGACCTCCTCCGGCACGAAGCCTTGCTCGCAGGGATAGCTGTCCGCGCCATAATGACGGATGCACTGCGGGATATTCAGCTTGCCGTTCATCTCACGCAGCGCGGCAATCAGAAGCTGTACCTTCTCCCCGACCGTCTTGCCGCCCAGCTCCATGAAGTCGGCAATCTCGGCGTAGCGCTTTGCCGCCGTCTCGTCCTTGGCGTTGTAGGCGATGACCTTGGGCAGATACATGGCGTTGGCAGCGCCGTGAATGATGTGCGCGCCGTAGTCGGCAAAGGCAGCGCCGGTCTTATGCGCCATGGAATGCACAATGCCCAGCAGCGCATTGGAAAACGCCATGCCCGCCAAGCACTGCGCGTTGTGCATCGCGTCGCGCTTTGCCATGTCGCCGTTGTAGGAATCCACCAGATCGTTTTGAATCATTTTGATTGCGTGCAGCGCAAGGGGATCGGTAAAGTCGCAGTTGCAGGTGGAGACATACGCCTCAATCGCGTGGGTCATGGCATCCATGCCGGTGTGCGCGACGAGCTTCTTTGGCATTGTCTCTGCAAGCGCGGGATCGACGATTGCCACATCGGGCGTAATCTCAAAATCCGCCAGCGGATACTTGATGCCCTTTTGATAGTCAGTGATCACGGAGAAGGCAGTCACCTCGGTGGCAGTGCCGGAGGTCGAGGAGATCGCGCAGAAGCGGGCTTTTCTCCGCAGCGGCGGAATGCCGAAGACCTTGCACATCTCCTCAAAGGTGATCTCGGGGTACTCGTACTTGATCCACATTGCCTTTGCCGCGTCGATGGGAGAGCCGCCGCCGATGGCTACAATCCAGTCCGGCTCGAACTTCAGCATTGCCTCGGCGCCCTTCATCACCGTATCAACGGAGGGGTCAGGCTCGATGCCCTCGATCAGTTCGACCTCCATGCCCGCTTCCTTCAGATACGAGATCACCTTATCCAAGAAGCCGAACCGCTTCATGGAGCCGCCGCCGACGCAGACCATTGCCCGCTTGCCGGTAAAGCCCTTTAAGGCTTCCAAAGCGTCCTTTCCGTGGTAAATATCGCGCGGGAGCGTAAAACGTGCCATATGTATTTCCTCCTGTTTCTGAAAATTCGTGAATATCTCTTTGCTGACCCCATTGTACACGCCCCGCGCGCAAAACGGAAATCTCAATTTCGGCATATGATATCGGAATTTTGACAGGATGCAAATATCGGCAAGTGTACCTCCTTCGTTGACTTCCGGCGGTGATTCCGTTATACTCAAAATAAACTTACCCGCAGGGGAGCAAAGCTTATGAACATTCAACAGTTGGAATATCTGATTGAGATTGAGCGGACGCGCTCCATCTCGCAGGCGGCAGCCAACCTCTATATGGGGCAGCCGAACCTCAGCCGCGTCCTGCGGGACACCGAGGAGCGCGTCGGCTTCGCAATCTTCGAGCGGACGCGCAAGGGTGTCAGACCGACGGAGCAGGGCGTCGTCTTTTTGCAGCACGCCCGCAACATTCTCCGCGAGGCGGAGTTTATGGAGAATCTCGGCACCAACCGCAGCCAAAGCAGCCGCTTTCGCCTCGCGCTGCCCCGCTCCTATCTGGTCTTGGAGCAGGTCAAGCGCTTTCTGAACGAATATGCGCCGACAGCGCCGCTGGACGCGGTTCTGCGGGAATGCCACCCAAGGCAGGCTTTGGAGCTTCTGGACAGCGGCGGCGTCGAGGTCGCGGTCATTCGCTACGCCACCCAGTATCAGGACTATTTCTCGGAGCAGGCAGCCGCCAAAAAGCTGACGCTGCGTCTGCTGGATCAAGTGCGCTATCAGCCGGTGCTGCCGCAGAATCACCCGCTTGCGCAGGCGGAGCGCATTTCCCCCTCCGATTTGGAGGGGCTGACCGAAATCCTGCACCGCGACGTTTTCTATTCCGAGAGCAAGGCCGGCGGCGCGGAGCGGAAGATTTACGCCGTAGACCGTATGGCGCAGCTTCAGCTCCTGCAAGGGCTCCCCGATGCCTATCTCCGTTCGGAGCCGCTGCCGGACGCTCTGCTGAAAGAATACCGGCTTGTGCAGAAAAACTGCACCGACGGCACGCTCTACCAAAACGCCGTCGCCTTTAAGCCCCAATGTGCCATGTCGGAAACGGAAAAAGCCTTCCTGCAATGGCTTTCTACCCGCTGATTCCGGCAATGTCCAAGGGGGAACAAATTTGTACGCACCCGGCGCTTCCTGCACGCGGGCGGATACTATCCGCCCCTACGGCGTTGGCTGCGGCATATCTCGTAGTAGGCTGTTAAGGCTAAAACTTTACTTTCTGAAATGCGCACCCTTGAAATCGGAAGCAGTACGCCGTAGGGCGCGCACCCGCAAGGGGCATGCCGCATCCGTAACGCTCCTTCGTCGCGAACGGCTGCGCTAACGACCTCGGCGCGCCGGTGCAGGAACTACCAAATGCGCACAAACTCGTTCGTCTGTACTGTCTGCCGCTTCGCGGACGGCACGCCGAGTCGTCGTGCCCTACGATCCGCAGACAAAGCTTCTTTATAAAGTTTTAGATTTAACAGTATAGTAGGGGCGGCTATCAGCCTGCCGCTTTGCTTTCTGTAGCGGCTTATGTTTCCCACTCTATAAAGAAAAAACAATCTCCGAGGTGTCCTGCCTCGGAGATTGATAATAATGCCGCAATGGAAAAGCCCTCCGGACGGGGTATCAGGCAAGCGTGCCGCCGCCGAGGACAGTGTCGTTGTCGTAGAAGACCGCCGCCTGTCCCGGGGTGATTGCCCGCTGCGGCTCGTCGAAGACGATCTCCGCCGCAAATTTGCCGTGGGGCGTTACGGTCGCCCACTGCTCCGTCTGGCGGTAGCGCACCTTCGCCTTGCAGCGGATCGGCTCTTTGGGCGCTTCCCCCGATATCCAGTGCAGCTCCGTCACCGTTGCCGTTTTTGCATAGAGCGCCTCTGCGGGACCGAGGGTGACGGTGTTCTGCTCCGCGCAAAGTCCGCACACATATTGCCGCTCGGGGAACGACACGCCGAGATGGCGATGCTGCCCGATGGTATAGCAGAGGACGCCGCGGTGTGTGCCGACCTTGTTCCCGTCCCTGTCCAGAAAGTCGCCGGGCACCGGCTCGATACCGCCCAAGCGCTTAATCGCGGCGACATAATCGCCGTCGGGCACAAAACAGATATCCTGACTGTCCGGCTTCTCCGCATTCAGAAATTGATGCGCCCGCGCAATCTCCCGCACCTCGGACTTCCGCAGCGCGCCCAGCGGGAATTGCGTATGCGCAAGCTGCTCCTGCGTCAGGGAATACAGAACATAGCTCTGATCCTTCGACGCATCCAGCGCTTTTTTCAGAACGAATTTGCCGTTTTCCTGCTCAATACGGGCATAATGCCCTGTCACAAGGCAGTCACAGCCGAGAACACGCGCGCGCTCGTATAAAGCTTCAAACTTCACATAGCGGTTGCAGTCGATGCACGGATTCGGCGTTCGCCCCGCCTGATAGCTCTCAATAAATTTTCGAATCACCGTTTCGCGGAAGGTATCCGAAAAATTGAACACATAGTGGGGCATTCTCAAGCGATAGGCGACGCTGCGGGCGTCCTCCACATCGTCCAGGGAGCAGCAGGTGTGGGCGCGGCTGATTCCGAGATCCTCGTTATGATAGAGCTTCATGGTGCAGCCGACGCAGTCATAGCCCTTTTGCTGCATCAGACAGGCGGCAACGGCGGAGTCCACCCCGCCGCTCATGGCGATGAGCGCCTTCATTCGCCGCAGCAGTGACCGCAGCTTGCGCAGTCCGGGAACTGGCTGGCATCGTATTCGATATGGTTTTTGTCGTAATAGTCCTTCAGCGCCGCCTTGATTGCCTCCTCCGCCAGAACGGAGCAGTGCAGCTTGTGGGCAGGCAGCCCGTCCAGCGCCTCGGCAACCGCTTTGTTGGTCAACTGCAGCGCCTCGGAGACCGGCTTTCCCTTGATCAGCTCGGTCGCCATGGAGCTGGAAGCAATGGCGCTGCCGCAGCCGAAGGTTTCGAATTTCACATCGACGATAATATCGTTTTCAATCTTCAGATAGATGGTCATAATGTCGCCGCACTTGGCGTTGCCCACCTCACCGACGCCGTCCGCGTTTTCGATTACGCCGACGTTGCGGGGATTGCGGAAATGATCCATCACTTTTTCACTGTATAATGCCATACGCTTCTCCTCACTTCAAAACATACGCACGCTTGCCGCTTTGCAGCTCGCGCCAAACCGGCGACATCCGCCGCAGATAATCGACGACCTCCGTCACCGTCTTGATTAGATAATCAATTTCTTCCTCGGTGGTGTCCTCTCCAAGGCTCAGACGCAGGGAGCCGTGCGCGACCTCGTGGGGTCTGCCAATGGCAAGCAGCACATGACTCGGGTCGAGTGAGCCGGAGGTGCACGCACTGCCGGAGGAGGCGCAGATACCCCTGTCATCCAGCAGGAGCAGCAGGGACTCGCCCTCAATGCCCTCAAAGCAGAAGTTCACATTGCCGGGAAGCCGCTGCTTCGCGTCGCCGTTCAGCGCGCAATGCTCGATTTTGGATAAGCCCTGAATGAGCCGGTCGCGCAGCGCGGTCAAGCGGGCGGTGTTTCGGTCAATTCCCTCGACAGCCTCCTCCAGCGCCGCCGTCATACCCATGATTGCGGGCAGATTCTCCGTGCCTGCGCGTCTGCCCCGCTCCTGCGCGCCGCCCTCGATGAGGTTCGTCAGGAGAATCCCCTGTTTTGCGTAGAGCGCGCCAATGCCCTTCGGTCCATGGAACTTGTGCGCCGAAAGGGAGAGCAGATCAATATTCTGCGCCTTGACGTCAATGTGCAAATGCCCAGCCGCCTGCACAGCGTCCGTGTGGAACAGCACGCCGCGTTCCCGGCAAACCTTTCCGATTTCAGCGATGGGCTGCACCGTGCCGATCTCATTGTTGGCATACATGACCGTGACAAGGCAGGTGTCCGGGCGAATCGCTGCCGCGACCTCCTCAGGGGAGACAATGCCGTTTTCATGAACATCCAGCAGCGTAACCTCAAAGCCCTCCTGCTCCAGCCGCTTGAGCATATGCAAGACCGCGTGATGTTCAAAAGCGGTGGAGACGATGTGCTTTTTTCCCTTCCGCTGCCCGAGGCGCGCGGCGGAGAGCAGCGCCTGATTGTCCGCCTCGCTGCCGCCGGAGGTGAAATAGATCTCCTTTGCCTGACAGCCGAGGAGCTTTGCGATCCGCTCCCGCGCGCCCGTCAGCGCCTCGTTTGCCCGCTGTCCGGCGGAGTGCAGGCTGGAGGGGTTTCCGTAAACGGTGTCAAAATAGGGCAGCATCGCCTGTATGGCGGCTTGGCTCATACGGGTGGTTGCCGCATTATCCGCATAAATCTGCATAGTGAACTCCATTCATTCAGGAAAGCTCTGACAGAATCAGAGCTTTCCTTTCAATCATTTATTTTACGGCATCAAAGCCGTGCTGTAGGTCTGCTAAAATGTCGTCGATATGTTCCGTGCCGATGGAGAGGCGCACCGTATTCGGCTTCACGCCCGCCGTCAGCAGCTCTTCCTCCGAAAGCTGGGAGTGGGTCGTGGAGGCGGGGTGGATAACCAGCGATTTCACATCCGCGACATTCGCCAAAAGGGAGAACAGCTCGAGACTCTCGGTGAACTTCCGCGCCGTCTCCGCGTCGCCCTTAATCTCAAAGGTGAAGATCGGTGCCGCGCCCTTCGGGAAGTAGCGGTCGTACAGTTCCTTCTGCCTGCCGGTCGCCAGCGACGGATGGTTGACGCGCTCGACCTGCGGATGCGCCTTGAGGAAGTCCACGACCTTCAACGCGTTCTGCACATGGCGCTCCACGCGGAGGGAGAGCGTCTCCAAGCCCTGCAGGAGCAGGAAAGAGTTAAACGGCGAGAGCGTCGCGCCCATATCCCGCATCAGGGTAGTGCGCAGCTTGATGATATAGGCGAGATTGCCGGCAGCCTCCGTGAAGACAACACCGTGATACGAGGGATTCGGCTTGGACAGCCCGGGGAACTTGTCGTTCTGCGCCCAGTCGAATTTGCCGCCGTCCACGACCACGCCGCCCATGACCGTTCCGTGACCGCCGATAAACTTCGTCGCGGAATGCACCACGATATCCGCGCCGTGTTCGATTGGGCGCAGGAGGTAAGGCGTGGCAAAGGTGCTGTCCACAATCAGCGGAATGCCGTAGCGGTGTGCGACAGCGGCAATCGCCTCAAGGTCAATCACATCCGAGTTGGGGTTGCCCAGCGTCTCGGCGTAGAGGAGCTTCGTGTTCGGCTGAATCGCCCGCTCGAAATTCTCCGGGTCGGACGGATCGACAAAGGTCGTTTGAATGCCCTGATCCTTCAGGGTGTTGGCAAAGAGATTATATGTGCCGCCGTAGAGATTCGTCGAGGAGACGATATGGTCACCCGCCAGCGCGATATTCTGCACGGCATAGGCGATTGCCGCAGAACCCGTCGCGGTCGCCAGGGCACCGGCGCCGCCCTCCAAAGCGGCAATGCGCTTTTCAAATACATCTGTCGTCGGATTCATCAGGCGCGTGTAGATATTGCCGTTCTCGGTCAGACCGAAGCGCCCTGCCGCCTGCGCGGAGTCCTTGAACACATAAGAGGTGGTTGCATAGATTGGGACGGCTCTCGCGTCCGTCGCGGGGTCCGGATGCTCCTGTCCGACATGGAGCTGTAAGGTTTCAAATTTATAGTTTGACATTTAGAATTCCCTCCGTTTATTTCATTGTTTTTTCTATTTCGTCCATGGCTCCGTCACACATTCGCATTGCCCCCCGCGTCAACGCACAGAAAAAACAAATCATAATCCTCAGGTCTCCTTTCCTATAAATCCACTAACCAAGTAGGTTGATAATGTTATAGCATGAAACCCTCCAAATGTCAACAATTTTTTCACACTTTTTTCCATCGCTCCTCCTGTAGGGCGGGGACATGTCCCAAAGGGTGCAGGAACTACCAAATGCGTACAAACCTCCCACCGTGTCATTGCGAACCCAGTGCGCACACTGGGTGTGGCAATCTCGTGCAGGCACTCCCAAAAATCGCCGCACCCCTGTAGGGCGGGGACATGTCCCCGCCGTAGCACCTACGATAGGATATGCAGTATCATAAACCTGTGCGGATGCCGCTTACGCGGTCTTAGGAGACATGTCCCAAGCCTACAAGAGCAGCCGCAAATTATGGGGTTTCCCTCCGTGGAAAAAGAAACAGCGAACGGCACATTGACACACCGTTCGCTGTTTACAATTCCCTGTTTCCGATTCCCTATACCCCTTCTGATTTCTCATATCGCTTCAAAAATGCTTTTCACGCTTTCAAAGGTATAGGTCGGCTTCACATCGCCGGTCAGGATATCCTGCTCGGTCGCCTCGCCCGTTAAAACGCAGATGCTCGCAACCCCCGCGTTAACGCCGGCGGCGATATCCGTATAGAGGCGGTCTCCGATTACAACGGTCTCCTCCCGCCGCGCATGATACATTTGTCTTGCGATGTCGATCATCATCGGCGCGGGCTTTCCGATATAGATTGGCTCTCTGCCGGTGGCGTTTTTGAGCATGCTGCAAATCGAGCCGCAATCCGGCACATAGCCGAAGCTGACCGGGCAGACCAAATCGGGATTGGTGGCGTAAAACGGGACATCCCTGAGCAGCAGCTCGCAGGTGTTGCGCAGCTTTTGGCTCGTCAGCTCCGTGTCAAAGCCCACCAAAATCACACCCACCTCGTCGGTGACCTCCTCCGTCACGCGGATACCGTAGGCGGTCAGCTCACGCAGGAGGGATTTTGTTCCCTGACAGTAGACCGTCGTGTTCGGATAGCGTTCCCGCAGGAGCATCGCCGTCGCCTGCGCGGAGGTAAAAAAGCAGTCCGCCGTCGTCTCGATGCCCAAGCGTCTGACCTTCTCGACATAGTCCGCAACGGATTTCGAGGAGTTATTCGTGATGAACACATATTTTCCGCCGACGGCAAGGATACGGCGCAGCAGCTCCTTTGTTCCGTCAAAGAGGCGGTCTTCCTGATAGATGGTACCGTCCATATCCAAAAGGAACAGCCGCTTTTTCCGCAGCTCCGAAGCCTCTTTCCCGAAATAATCGTATATCTCCATGTCTGACACACCAACCTGATTGTAAAAATCCGCAGTCCACAGAACTGTAAGGCAGGGACATGTCCCCACCGGTGCAGGCACTACCGACTGCGTACCAATTTCTTCGTCTGCCGCTTCGCGGACGTCAGGGACATGTCCCCAACGTACATTGGCTGCTGCCGATGCTTCACGCCTCTGTGTTTACTTTCGCCACACCATTTTATTTACCACGCCGGTATAGCTCTGGATGAGCTTTACCACCTTCGTCGAGACATTCTCCTCCACATAGTCCGGCACGGGAATGCCATAATCGCCGTTGCGAACCATCTCGAGAGCGGTATCGACCGATTGGAGCAGTCCCTTTTCGTCGATGCCGGAGAGGATGAAGCACGCCTTATCCAGCGCCTCCGGACGCTCTGTAGAGGTGCGGATGCAGACGGCGGGAAAGGGCTTTCCCACGGAGGTGAAGAAGCTCGCCTCCTCCGGAAGGGTTCCGCTGTCCGAAACCACGGCGAAGGCGTTCATTTGCAGGCAGTTATAGTCATGGAAGCCCATCGGCTCGTGGCAGATCACGCGGGGATCGAGACGGAAGCCGCTTGCCTCCAGCCGCTTTTTCGAGCGCGGGTGGCAGGAATAGAGAATCGGCATAGCGTACTTCTCCGCCATTCGATTGATTGCCGTGAACAGGGAGACAAAGTTCTTCTCCGTGTCGATATTCTCCTCGCGGTGCGCCGAAAGGAGGATGTATTTCCCCTTCTCCAAGCCGAGGCGGGCGTGGATGTCCGATGCCTCAATCTCCGCGAGATTCGCGTGCAGCACCTCTGCCATCGGGCTGCCCGTCACATAGGTGCGCTCCGGCGGCAGCCCGTTTTCCGCAAGATAGCGGCGGGCATGCTCGGAATACGCCATGTTGACATCCGAGATAATGTCCACGATGCGCCGGTTCGTCTCCTCCGGCAGACACTCGTCCTTGCAGCGGTTGCCAGCCTCCATATGGAAAATCGGAATATGCAGCCGTTTTGCGCCGATGACCGAGAGGCAGGAATTGGTGTCGCCCAGCACCAGCACCGCATCGGGCTTCAATTCCGCCATCAGGTCGTAGGAACGGGCGATGATATTCCCCATCGTCTGCCCGAGGCTGTCTCCCACGGCGTCTAAGTAGATCTCCGGCGCGTCGAGCTTCAGATCCCTGAAAAACACGCCGTTCAGGTTATAGTCATAGTTCTGCCCCGTGTGGGCAAGGAGGGTATCAAAATAGCTGCGGCACTTGTTGATCACCGCCGCAAGGCGGATAATCTCGGGTCTTGTGCCGACGATAATCAGCAGCTTCAGCTTGCCGTTTTCCTTCCATGCTGCGTTTTGGTTCATGGCTCCACCGCCTCATAAAATGTATCGGGACGCTGCGGGTCAAAGAGCTCGTTCGCCCACATGAGCGTGACCAGCGGCTCCGTTTGGCTCAGATTGGTAATGCTGTGCGTATAGCCCGGGAGCATATGCACCGCCTGCGGCTGCTCGCCGCTGACCTCAAAGCGCAGCACCTCCTGCGTGCCCAGCTTGCGCTCCTCGATCAAGGCGCGGCCGCTGACCACGATGAAAAGCTCCCACTTGCTGTTGTGCCAGTGCTGCCCCTTGGTAACGCCCGGCTTTGAGACATTCACGGAGAACTGCCCGCAGCTTGCGGTCTTGAGCAGCTCCGTAAAGCTGCCCCGCTCGTCCGTGTGCATTTCCAGCGGAACCGCGACGCGCTCCCGGGGCAGATAGGACAGGTAGGTGCTGTAGAGCTTCTTTGCAAAGCTGCCCTCGGGAAGCTCCGGCATGCGGAGCGTCCGGCTCTGATCGCGGAAGGCGTGCAGCAGCGCCGCAATCTGCCCGAGCGTGACGCTGTGGGTCACCGGTGCGGCGCAGTATTTGCCGTCATCGCACAAAACGGCGTGCACACCGTCAAAGGTGCAGCGGTGTTCTCTGCCCTCCAGCGCGTCCAGCAGCTCCTCGACCAAGTCGTCAATATAGAGAAGCTCCAAAACGGTATTCGGATCGTTGACCGTGATGGGAAGATCGCGCGCAATATTATGGCAGAAGGTCGCAACGACGGAATTATAGTTCGGTCTGCACCATTTGCCGAACAGGTTCGGGAAGCGGTAGACCAGCACCCTTGCGCCGGTCTGCACGGCATAGTCAAAGAACAGCTCCTCGCCCGCCCGCTTGCTCTTGCCGTACTCGCCCTCGGCGTAGCGCCCCACGAGCGTGGCTTGGATGGAGCTTGCGAGCATCACGGGGCAGGTGTTCCCGCAGCGGCGCAGCGTATCCAGCAGCGTGCCGGAAAAGCCGAAGTTTCCCCGCATAAACTCCTCCGCATCCTTCGGGCGGTTGACCCCGGCAAGGTGGAAGACGAAATCCGCCTTGCGGCAGTAGTCCTCCAGCAGCGCGGGCGGGGTGTCGAGGTCATATGCAAAAATTTCATCAATGCACAGGTTCGGACGGGTGCGGTTCTTGTTCTCCCGGATATTTTTGAGATTTTCCGCAAGATTTTTCCCCACAAAGCCTGCCGCACCGGTAATCAGTATATTCATGGCAGTTCCCTCCCACGGCGCGCAAATGTCATTTGCCTTATTTTACTTGCAGCGGAGGGAAAAGTCAAGCGCCGCCCATGACATTTGCGGTGAAACGCCTTACAGGGCGGGCAGTCATAGGCCGTGTGCAGGAATACCGACTGTGTACAAGCTTGTTCATGCCTGCTGTCTGCCGCTTCGCGGTCAGCCGGAATTCGCCCTGCATTGGCAGTTTCGTGGAGCAGGGTGCGTTCTCGCGTGTGGATTGCGGTGAAAGGGATATGCCGTTCCATGCTTCGGCGCATTTTCGTCACTTTGACGGAAGAAACAACGTTTCGTCCCCATTCCCGCCGCTCCGTTTCGATGGAATCTCAGAGAATTCGAACTTTTTCGACCGAATTTTGTTCATTTTTGTTTACATAATATTTAATTATTTTGTTTTTTCTGATTATCGAAACCGCAAATTTTCTCAAGTATGCACCGCCTTATACATGGTTTGTATGCTTGTTGCGGTAGCCGCACCGAGAAAAGAACGGTTGAATTGCAGCAGTTGTACACACTTTGCACAGAGTTTTGCACAGCATGGCTGTCAGAAAGTATTCCGTATTGCCTGTATTTCCTGTTTACATAATTCAGTTTCTCCTTTTCGCGCGAATTGTGCAGTTTAATACCGCGCGATGTGGAAAGAATTACAGTAAACAAATCAGCCAATGTAGGGAGGGGACATGTCCGCGCCGGTGCAGGCACTACCGACTGTGTATAAATCCGTTCATACATACCTTCTGCCGCTTCGCGGACGGCGGGGACATGTCCCCGCCCTACAGTCATTGCTCGCACTCTCGCCGTATGGGGACGGCGTCCCCGACCCAACAATATTGATTTTTGGAAGAACCCCGGGTACCGCTTGGGCAAAATCCAGCGCACCCTCGATGCTGTAAAAACGCAGCGCTTTTTATCAAATTCTATCATATAGATTGAGGGCGCCTTGCGGCGCCCTCTTGTTGGGAAACTTTATTTTATGATGAGGCTGTTGGCAACGATGCCGTCGCCGATTGTGCCGAGACCGTTGATTGCGCCGGAGCCGAGGGTCAGAGTATAGAGAACGGAATTGCCGCCGGTCAGATCACGGATGGTATAGACCGTTCCGGTCAGTTCGTCCACGATCAGACTGCGTCCGTTGGCATAGTCGCCCCAGTAGCCGGGGATTAGGCTCTGCTGTACCAGCGTCTGCTCCTCAGAGTACAGCTCCACTGTAGTCAGCATACCGCTGTAGTAGACGTCCACAAAGAACGCCTTGCCGTTGCTGACCAAGAGGTTGGCAGGCTGTGCCTCAGAGGTCTGCATCACGGTCGTCACCTCACCCGTTGTCAGGTCGACTTCACCGATCACGCTCTCAAAGACCCACAGGTCATAGTCGCTCGCCATTGCTGCGAGGTAGAGCTTGCCTGCCTTTGCGTCATAGGACAGATCCACCGCGTCAATGGGAAGCTCTGCCGTTTCATAGCCCCAAGTGCCGTAGCTGAAGTAGAGTGCCTCAATCACCGTCTCGGAGATACCCTTGCCCACAAGTGTGCGCTCGAAGGTCTCTCCGTCGATCAGGTAGAACAAGCCCTCCGCGTCATAGGCATAGATGGCGTCGCCGGTGTCGATTGCCGCCGCGATGGGCGCTTCGTCCTCCGCGTCGTCGCGCACGACCTCCACCTCCGCCGGATTCTCTGCGGAGAAGCGGATCCACGCGGTGTTCGTCTCGTCATAGACGTAGAACATGCGCGCTTCTTCCGTCACGGTGAGGGTGCATTCCGCCTTCACGCCGTTGACCGCCGTTGCGGTAATCGTCACGGTACCCGCCTTCACGCCGGTAACCACGCCGTTGTCCACCGTGGCAATGGTCTCGTCAGAGGAGGTCCATGTCAGGGTCTGATCGACGCTCGATACGCTCGCGGGAAGTACCTTTGCGTTCAGCGTGACCGTGCCGCCCACATAGGTGGTGTTTCTCTCGTCGAGCGCCACCGCCGTCGGGGCAACCGTTGCCGGAATTTCAGGAAGCTCTGCCGGGACGGTATACAGCGCCACGACCTCCGAGCCGCCGCCGACCGTGCCGAGATTGGTTGCGCCGCCGGTTTGCAGATCAATCAGATACAGCGCGCCGCTGTAGTCGCTGTTTGCCTGCGCCCAATAGGTATTGCCGCTGTTCAGGTCATAGTGCATGGACTGGAAGACATCGCCCTTCACGCCCGTGCTGCCGACATAGATCGCCTCACCGTTGGACTTATCCATACGGTAAAGATTGCCCGTCTCACTGATTGCGTAGACGGTACCCTCGGCGTCCACCGTCATGGCAGCCATACGGATGCCGCTGTTGCCGATGACAAAGACCTCGCCGGTCTCCAAATCGACCTGTGCCAGTGCGCCTGCATACATACCGCCATCGAGCACGGCATACATAGCGCCCGTGGTGTAGTCAAATTCCATGTCACGGATGTTGTAGTCACAGACGGCAAGCTTGGTGAAGCTGAAGTCCGTCAGATTGATCACGCCCATGGCATAGCCTGCGGTATAGGTAGTATTGTCAAACACCTGCGTAAAGACGTACAGCGCGCCGTCATAGTAAGCGCCCGCGAAGACGCTCATGGTCTCCTCTGCGGAGTAGTCCGCATAAGCGTCGGCATATTCGTTATATGCAATCACGTTGACACTGTTGGGATCGGTGTCCGGGAAGCTGAGATAAAGGTCACTGGCGTAGCCTCCCAGCTCCGTGAGCAGATAGCCGTAGAGCAGACCCGCAGACTTCACGACCTTGACATCCGCTTCGAGCGTCAGATCCATCGAGGGGATGTAAGCCGCCAGTTTGGTCGTACCCTCGGAGACACCCGTGAGCACACCGTCGGCGGAGACCGTCGCCACCTCGGGATCCTTGGTGGTATAAGCGGCGGAGACCTTCGCGTTCCACGGAGAAACATTCAGGCTTGCACTGACGCTGCCGCCCTCGAGCACCATGAAGCTCTCCGTGAGGCTCACGTCGGTCGGCTCCGCATAGTTCGGCTCCGGCTCATTCTCCGGGATCATGAACATACCGAGCGCCCACACGCCGCCGATATCCTCGCCGATGTAGCCGAGGAAGACCACAATCGGTTCGGCGGGATCGCTGATGTCCAGATGATACAGCGCGCCGGTATCGTCCGCCCAGAAGAAGCCGCCGTTCTCCTCGGAGTAGACCAAGGAGCAATAGTTGTAGAAGCTGAGCGGCAGAATGATGCCGTCGTCATACGCAACCTCGCAGCCTTCCTCGCCGTCCGCAACCGTGAAGCGCTGCATGACCGCCATCGTCTCATAGGTGTCATAGTCCACCTGCATGCATACCACATGGAAGACGCCGTCATAGTCGATTGCCATACCGCCGATGGGCGAGCCAATCAGCTCCTCGTCAAAGGTCATAACGAAGGCGGTTTCACCCGTCGCCGTGTTGACGCGGACGAGATTGTAGGACACTTCCCAGAAGCTGCCCGCCTGCTCGATGGCGTACAGATAGCCGTCGGCGTAGTTGAACGACATTGCCAGGAAAACACTGCCGGTGGAGCCGACCTGCTGACCCGCCAGGGTCTGCGGATCCAGTTTCCAAAGGATACCGTCATAGTCCGCTGCGTAGACCCAGCCGTCTGCATAGGCGGCGGTGGTAAAGCCGTAGTTGGTGACTGCGCCATCCTCCAGAAGCTCCGCGCCGCCGGGCTGGGCAACGTTGGAGGTGAACCATGCGTAATTGTAGCCCATGTCGAAATAGGTGATGTCGCCGGCGTAGGCGTTCACCACGACAGCCGCAGAAGCGCTGATTTCGCCGCAGGAGACGGTGACAACCGCCTCGCCCTCGGCAACCGCCGTCAGGACGCCGTTCTTCACCGTGACAATCTCGGGATCGCTGCTGGTCCAGACCAATTCCTCCGGTCTTGCGTAATACGGAACCGGTGCGCACTTCAGCGTCACGGTGCTGCCCACGGTGGTATAGACCTTCTCGTCGGAGAGGCGCAGATCCTCCAGCGCCGCGTCATCGGGATAGAAGTCCGCCTCATAGGGCTTGTAAAGCGCGGTGATCTCGCTGTTGTAGGACACGTCGCTAACCTTTGTCGCAGCGCCGGTGGTCTTGTCTACCTCGAAGAAGAAGCTTTCCCCGGTGTAGCCCTGATAGGCAGCCCAGTAGAGCTTGTCCGTCGCATGATCCACGGTCATCGACTGCATATACTGCGGCTGATAGCCCGTCTGCCCGACAAGGCTTGCCGCGCAGGTCGCCGGGTCAATGGTATACAGCGCGCCCGTGCCATAGTCGATGGTGTAGAGGATGCCCTCGTTGTCGCACGCCAGCGTGACACCCTGCGCGCTCTCGCTGTCAATGCCGGTGATTACGCCGAGATCGGTCACGGTGCCGTCCTTGAGGTCGAGCGTCGCCAGATGGCCGCCCGCGCCCGCCTCCAGCTCATCCGTGAGGATATAGAGCGTCATGTCGGTGATGTCGAGCGCCATATCCAGCGCGCTGTAGGCTACGCCGTCCAGCTCCATCGTGCCGAAGGGCATACGGTCATAGGTGCCTGCCCGCATCGCGAAGATTTCGCCGGTGGTGTCAATGCCGATCACATAGCCGTCCACATACTCGGCGGCGTTCACATTGGTCTCGCCGTTTCCGTACAGGGAGGTGTGCTGCAGCATATCGTCCGGTGTTTCAAAGGAGTACCAGCCGTTGAGTCCGTCCGTCGCGTACAGATAATTGCCGCTGGGGATGACCGCCACACGGCGGTAGCCGTAGAAGGCGTTCTTATCATAATTCTTAACGCCCTCAAAGGAAACCTGATAGTAGCTCTCGTTTCCGCCGTAGTCGCAGACCGCAAGGATGAAGTCGCTGTCATAGTCGGAAACATCCAGAGAGATCAGCGTCTTTTCGCCGGGCTGATCCTCGACCGCGATATACTCGAACGCGTCGCCCGCTGCGGTAATGGGCACCACCGCCGCGATATCGTAGTTGTCCGAGACATAGAACTCCAAGCGGCGGGAATCTGCATACTCATTATAAAGGTATGCAATCTCGTCCTCATAGAGCACGGGTGCCTCCGTGTCGATGTGCAGCGGGATTTCAATCGTATCGTCAACGATGTCGTCGCCGTCGTCGAGCCATGCCTCAATCGTCAGGACAACTTCGCTGCCGTCGGGCAGGTAATTGCCGTCGGCATCGGTGAAGTCATAGCCGTCGACGAAATAATCGCTGTAAATGAAGGGATAGCAAATGTCGTAAGCGCTGATGTAATAGCTCTTGCGCACATAATCCGCTTGGCTCTCAAAGAGGACTTCCTGCGTTGCTGCGTCGGTATAGGTGAAGCGAATCTCTCTTGCGCCGCGCATCATGCTCAGATAGATCTCCGCCACGCTTTCCCAATAGCCGTCGCCGTTGGGAGAGAGGACGTTGTGCGCAGGATCGTAATCCTCATAGAGGTAGGGGTTAACGCCCAAGTAATACCAGTCGTCGCCGTACTCCGTGAAGAGCACATTGACATAACGGTTGAATTCCATCTCCTGCTCGTCCTGATAGTACCAGCCGCCGTCAAAGACGCGGGCGGCACTCCAGTCGCCGTAGAAGCCCATGAAGGGCAGGCTCAGATCCGCGTTGCCCTCGTCGAGCGCATAGCAGCGGACAAAGCCGTCGATGTAAATGCCGTTGGGATAATAGGCTTCGATGTACGCGCGGTCTTCCTCGCTCAGCGTGACCGTCACCGTGACAGACGCGCTTTCACCGGCAGCAAGCTCGAGCGTCACGCCCTGTGCCATACCGGCGTCGATTACCTCATACAGAAGCTGTGCGTCAGCGGTGTCGAGGATACCGTCGCCGTTCAGGTCAAAGTCCTTTTCCACCGTCTCGGGCAGCGTCTCCACGCCGTTGATGCCGTCAAGGAGGTAGATCACATCCGCAAAGTCGGCAATACCGTCGGTGTTTGCGTCATACTGATCGGCAAGCGTCCCCTTGGCAACGAGGAAGGATACGTCCGCATCCAGCTTACGGGAGGTCTCTCCCATGAAGTAATAGCCGTAAGCGGCATAATCCAAGTTCACCTGATCCGTCAGGACGGAGGCATCGAGGGCATAGGTCAGCGTCTCGTCGGAGAAGTTATTGATCTCAAAGCTGAAGCTGTAAGCGCCGGTGCGCTCGTCGTCGTCTCCCAGAGAGACCTTCGGCTTGCCGCCGTCCACCGTCAGATACGCGTCGCTTGTCACGGCGTCATAGACATTGGCAGCGCCTGCGCCCTGCTTACGCGGAGAGTATTCGACACCCTCGTATTCCATCACAGGCTCCGCCGTGCTCATCAGCAGCGCCTCGGCGATTGTGTGCATCTCCGACTCGCTCAGCTCGCTGTACTCCTCGTGCAGATATTGCAGCACAAGGGCGCTCATGCCCGCGATATGCGGCGAAGCCATCGAGGTGCCGCCGTAGGTGGCGTATTTGCCGTTGTCAACGGTAGAGTAGATGTTGCCGCCGGGCGCGGTCACATCAGGAACCAACTGCAAATCGGGGGTGACGCCCCAGGAGGAGAAGTCACTCATCTGACCCGCCGTTGTGCTGTCGATGACCATCAACGTGCTCACCGGCATGATCTCCAGCGTGCCGATGCCGTCCGTTGCTTTTTCCGCCAGAACGGCGCCGTCCGCCTTGCTGATGAAGGCATTCGGGAGCAGCCCGGCATCCTGCATGTTGATGCGATCGCCGTCCACATTGTCATAGACAATGCAGGCAATGGCGCCCGCTGCCTCGGCATTGGTCTGCTTGTCGGTAAAGGCAAGGTCGCCGCGTTCCACAACGGCAATCTTGCCGCTGACATCGACCTGCGCGAAGTCCTCCTCGCTGCCCTTGCCGGGAACCATGACGTAGGTAAGCTCTGCGCCTGCCAGATCCGTCAGGGGATACAGACCGACATCGTTAAATGCGACCTGTACGCCGTCAACGACCAGATAGTTGGACATCAGCTTGTCGTTTTCCAAGCTCGCAACTGCGGTAGCGCCGTAGTGCGTCGCGGGAGAGGAGACAATGCCGTTATCGGGGTCACAGGTGAGGTTCGCGTTTGTGCCGTAGCCGTTCATATAAGCGGCGGAAGTGCTGTTGCCCGCGGCAATCGCGGCGATCATGTCGCTCTGGGCGACCTTCGCATAGATTGCGTCCGAGTACGCAAGACCGGCACTCGTAAAACCTGCGGGTGAGCCGAGGCTCAGGTTGACCGCGTCAACATCCAGCCGGAAGCAGTCCTCTACGGCGGCAAGGATATCGTCAAAGTTGGCGCCGCCGCCGTCCCTGCCGAACACCTTCATCACAATGATCTGCGCATCGGGCGCGACACCGACAACCTCGGTGCCTTCCATGGCGTTCGCTGCGGCGATACCGGCAACATGCGTGCCGTGGTCGCCCTGCGTATCCTTATCATGGGTGATCTCCAAGCTGTTGTCGGCATAGTTAAAGCCGAAGGGCACCTTCTCACTGCGGTACAGGTTGTCCGCCGTCAGCGTCATGGCGTTGACCGCGCTGTAGCGTGCGGTGGCGTTGAGGCTGGGAAGGACCTCCGCCACCTCTTCCTTTGTCAGGCAGGTATCCGCAGCGGCGGGCGCGTCAACAAAGGAGGGATGATCCAGATCCAGTCCGGTATCCACAACGGCAATGCGCATGCCTGCGCCCGTGTAGCCGGCGTTCTGCCATGTCTGCACGGCGCCGACCGCCTCCTTGGTTGAGAACATCGAGGTCTCAGCGCCGGAGGAGGTATTCTCAGGCAGCTCGTAAACAGGCGCAACGAACGCTGCGGCTACGCCGTCCATCGCGGCGATCTCATCCAGCTTGCCGTAGGGGACATCTACGGAGAAGCCGCTGATCGTCACGCTGTAGCGGTAACCGATGGTCGTCTCTTCGCCGGTGATCTCGGAAATCTCCTTGACCATGGCATCCTGCTTTGCGTTGATGCGGGCGTTTATCTGCTGCATCGAAGCGTCATTGCCGGCGATCTGCTTTTTCGTAAAGCCGCTGTCGAGGAGGGAGCTTTCCTCCATGACAACAATCACGGTGACAATGTCCGTGGCGGCATAGCCCAGCTCCTCCACGGTTTCCGCCTGCTCCGCTTCCGCTTTCAGGCTGAGACCGGGGTTTTCGATTTTGTTTACGGTAACCGTTCCCTCTTGCTTTGTCTCCGCTTCGTTCAGAAGCGCATTCAGCTCATAGGAGGGACCGGAAAGTGCCGTTTCCGCAGTGATGGCAGTATCCTCCGCGGGAGCGGCAAAGCTCGCAGGTACCAGCGTTGCAAGCATGCACAACGTCAGTAACAGCGCAAGAATTCGTTTCATGTTTCTCATGCTTCTCTCCCTCCTGCTCACGACAAGCCGGCATAGCGGCAGAATACCGTAGCCGCCTGCGCGCGGGTCGCGTTCTCCTCAGGGCCGATTGTCCAGTCGGTATGACCTCCAATCAGACCGTCTGCAACCGCCCACTGCATTGCGGCGAGCGCCCAATCGGCAACCTTGTCCGCATCCTTGAATCTGCTCAGGGAGGTCGTCGCAGTGACATCCTGCCCCTTGTAATTCGCAAAACGGTAGAACATCGTCACCATCTCCTGGCGGGTGATATCGGTCTCCGGCGAGAAGCGGTTTCCGCCGACGCCGTTGGCAACGCCTGCCTGCTCCGCCCAAACCACGGCGGCGGCATAGTAGCTGTCCTGAGAGACATCGGAATAATGCAGCTTCGTCATATCGACCGACGGCGCGCCCTCCATACGGTAGAGCACGGTGACGAACATCGCGCGCGTCATGCTCAGCTCAGGGCCGAACTCCGTCGCGCTGATGCCGTTGAACAAGCCCGCGTGATACGCCGAGAGGATGTTGCTCTCCGCCCAGTGACCGCCAATGTCCGTGAAGGGATTGACCAGCACCGTAACGGCGGCGTCACTCAAGGTCATCTTCGTGCCGGACGCATACGCCTGCGTGGCGGATGCCTTGACCTCTGCCGCAGCGGAGACGCTCTTGACGATAAAGACCAGCGTCAGCAGCTTGGTATCCTCAGCGGTAAGCTTGCTGCCCGCCCACGCCATGGTAACGGTTCCGGCAGTTTTCTCATTCACGCTGGAAAGTGGACACGAATCCGCCGCTTTGACGGTTTCCAGCTTCAGGTTTTCAGCATCGTAGGTGATCTTCACCTGACCGTTGGTCAAGCCCGCCGCGTTTTGGGCGGAGACCGTTACGACGACCTTTCCTCCTTCATAGTCTGCTATCAGCGCCAGCGTTGCCTCGTCGGCAGCCATTACGGTGGCTGTCATGCCAAGCAGCATAGTCAGCGCCAGCAGCAGTGCAAGAATTCTTCTTTTCAAATTCATCTTCCTTTCTTTCGGGCGAACGGCATGCTGCGTCTGCCACCCCGCGCACGACGCCGTCCGATGATTGATACAAAATCACTGCCGTATGTCCCTTGCGGCAGGTGCATCCCAATTTTTCCTCTCCGGCTGTGTGATCCGGAGCCAAACTGAATAAATTCAGAATAATTATACCGCTATTCTCCAAAAACTTCAAGAAAAAACATTTTTGGGGTCGAAAAAAATATTTTTATGTATGCTGAGCACCCGACGCGGCATTCTCCTTGTTCTTTCCCCGTCCGCAGGCAAAACGCGAACCACGGATGAAAAGCCGCCTGAAAAGACGTTTTTCATCCGTGGTTCGTCTTCGGATATTTCACAGCGTCTATTGCTGTACGAATTGCGCCAGTTCCTCCTGCGAAAACTTCGGATGCAGGGCGGCGTTGAGCGCGTCGGCAAGGAGACTGCCGAGCCATGCGACCTGCGCGTCGATATCCCGGGGCGTGACAATCATGCGCTCCTCCGCGCTCTCGCACAGGGCGGAGGCATCGACCACAGTCGGCACGCCGATGGAGAACACCGGTACGCCGAGGGTCTCTTCCGAGAAGCCTGCCCGGCGGTTCCCGACGCCGGAGCCGGGGACGATCCCGGTATCCGAGAGCTGAACGGTGCGGCAAAGCCGCTCCATGCTCCCCGCCGCCAGCGCGTCAACGGCGATGACCAGCTCCGGCTTGACATGGCTGACCGCACCGCGCACCAGTTCCAGCGTCTCAACGCCCGTCGTCGCCAGCACCCCCGGAGCGACGGCACTGACCTCGCGGCAGTTGCCGAACTGCGCGGGCAGATTCGCAATCAGATGGCGCGTGAGAAACAGTCCGTCCGTCGTGCGCGGTCCCAGAGCATCAGGCGTGACGGCGCGGTTTCCCAAGCCGACAACCAAGACGCTTTTCTCCTCGTCCCCATGCAAAAGCGCCCGCAGCTCCTGCGCCAAAACGCGGGCAGGGCGCAGTCTGTCTCGGTCGAAGCGGGGCAGCTCAACCGTCACATAGCGCCCGACCGGCTTGCCGAGCGCTGCCTGTCCCTGCTCGTCCAAAATATCCACCTGCGTCACGGAAAGCCCCTCGCTCTTGCGTTCCCGCGCCTTTACGCCGGAAAGCTCTGTCGTCTCCCCCGCCGATTTTTCCCAAAGTGCCTTCGCCTCAAGCGCCAAATCCGTCCGAATCGCCGTAAAAACCGCCTCCTTTTCGCATAGTCTTTCCCCAAAAGCAAAATTTTTTGCAAAAATGTGAAAATAACTATTGATTTTCCGCACTTCTCCCGCTATAATGTATTTCTGCATGAAGTAAAAACACACGGATTTTAGATAAATGCCGTTAGAGGGAGGTGCAACCATGCCCAACATCAAGTCCGCAAAGAAGAGAGTGTCTCTTTCCCGCGCTGCCAACGAACACAACAAGATGGCGAAGTCCGCTCTGAAGACCACCATCAAGAAGTTCGACGCTGCCGTTGCTTCCGGCGATAAGGCGCAGGCAGGCGCTGCCTACACCGCAGCCGTTGTCGCTGTCGATAAGGCCGTGAACAAGGGAATCCTTCACAAGAACAACGCCGCCCGCAAAAAGAGCAGCATGACGCTGAAGATGAACGCAATGGCGTAAGCAAAAACGGATTATTCCGCCTGATGGACCACTCCATCAGGCTTTTGCTTTATTTCCCCGTGCAGACCACCCCATCGTGTCATTGCGAGGAGCGAAGCGACGTGGCAATCTCGTGTAGGAACTACTACCCTGTACAATCCTGTTTCTCTGTACTGTCTGCCGCTTTGCGGACGGCACGCCCAGCGGTCGTACGCTACGACCGTTGATCGCATTCTCGCCGTAGGAGCGGACAACTCCGTCCGACCAAACTCACATAATTCCAACCCGAAAGGAGCGGCGCATATGGCGCAGACGGATTCCATACGAACCATCCCGGGCATCGGGCCGAAAAAGGCAGCGCTGTTTGCCAAGCTGGGCATTGAGACGCTGGGCGACCTGCTGCATTTCTATCCCCGGGACTACGAGGATCGGACGCGGATCACCCCGATTGCCTCACTCGAGGTCGAGCAGCCCGCGTGCTTCATCGCCTCCGTGGTCACCACGCCGCAGACGCACCGCATCCCCAAGCCCGGACAAAAGACGCTGGAGGTCACGAAACTCGCCGTCGCCGACCACACCGGGCGGCTGAATCTGACCTTCTTCAACGCCTCCTACTCCGCGGGAAAAATGGCGCGCGGCGAAACCTACTGCTTCTACGGCACCCTGACCGGCGACTACCTCGGCTATGCCATGACGAATCCCCTCTTTGAGCCGCTGGATGCCGCGGGGAGCATCACCCGCCGCATCATGCCGATCTATCCCCTCACGGCGGGTCTGACCAACAAAGCAATCGTGCAAGCGGTCGCCGCCGCCCTTGCGCGCTGTACCCCGGCAGAGACGCTGCCCGAGGCGCTGCGGGAGACCTACAGCTTGTGTGACGCTGCCGCCGCCCTGCGCGAAATTCACTCTCCCTCCTCGATGGAAGCGCTGGAAGCAGCCCGCAGGCGGCTGATCTTTGAGGAATTCTATATTTTTTCCGCCGCCCTTGCCCTCGTCCGGGCAAAGCGCAGCGTCCGTACCGTCCCCCCGTTTCAAACCGAGGACATGGAGGACTTCTACCGCGCCCTCCCCTTCCGCCTGATGAACGCGCAAGTGCGTGTCATTGAAGAAATTCTCGCGGACTTCCGCTCCGGCAAACCGATGAGCCGCCTTGTGCAGGGCGATGTCGGCAGCGGCAAGACGATGGTCGCTGCGGCGGCGGCATTCTGCGCAGCAAGAAACCGGAGGCAGACCGCCCTGATGGCACCGACGGAAATCCTCGCCAAGCAGCACTTTGACCGCCTTGCGCCCCTGCTGGACAAGCTCGGTATCCGCTGCGCGCTTTTGACCGGCTCCATGACGCCGCAGCAAAAGCTCGCCCGCAGAAAGGAGCTTGCGGAGGGCGCTTATGACCTCGTCATCGGCACCCACGCGCTTTTGACGGAATCGACCACCTTCCGAAACCTCGGACTGGTCATCGCGGACGAGCAGCACCGCTTCGGCGTCTCGCAGCGCGCCGCCCTGCTGTCCAAGGGCGAGCAGCCGCATCTGCTGATCATGTCCGCCACGCCAATCCCGCGCACGCTGGCTTTGATTCTCTACGGTGACCTCGATGTCTCCGTCATTGACGAGCTGCCGCCGGGCAGGCAAAAGGTCGATACCTTCCTTGTGGATGAGCGCTACCGCAAGCGGCTCAACGGCTTCATCCGCAAGCAGGCGGAGGAGCAACACCAGACCTTTATCGTCTGCCCCGCCATTGAGGAGAGTGAGACAGACTCCCTCAAATCCGCCGAGCAGTGGGCGCAGACGCTCCGGGGCTATGTCTTTCCCGATCTCCGCGTGGCGCTGCTGCACGGCAAAATGAAAGGCGCGGAAAAGGAGCAGATCATGTCCGCCTTTGCCGCGCACGAATATGATATTCTCGTCTCCACGACGGTCATTGAGGTGGGCGTGGATGTGCCGAACGCAACACTGATGATCATAGAAAACGCCGACCGCTTCGGACTGTCCCAGCTCCACCAGCTCAGGGGGCGTATCGGGCGCGGCGAGGCAAAGTCCTATTGCATCCTCGTCTCCGACAATCAAAACAAGGAAACGCGCGCCCGTTTAAAGACGCTGTGCGCGACGAACGACGGCTTCCGTATCGCGGAAGAGGACTTAAATCTGCGCGGACCCGGCGATTTCTTCGGCAGCCGCCAGCACGGTCTGCCCGCCTTCCACATCGGCAATTTGGCGCAGAACATGACCGTCCTCGCCCAGGCGCAGGAGGCGGCAAAGCAAACCGTCGCCGCAGGCCATCTCCCCGACCGGCTGCAAGAAGCCGTCAACGCCCTCCTCCAAAACGGCGAATTCTCCCTCAACTAAGCGAACCTATCCACATTCGGCAGGGAGGTGTATCCGCTACAGTAGCTATTTCATTCACCATTGCGTGCAATCAGCATTTTGATGTGACGCAACAAATTCCGTCTCTGTGTCTTCTGCGGATAAAAACACGGAGAAAGCACTTGCAATTCCGCTCTCCCCGTGATATACTGCATATAGAGAGGTGCTGCCGACGAACGGTTGCCCCCCCAAAATTGATCAGATTACTCCGTCAGGCTTGGTAGGCGCATGGACGGAGTAATCTTTTTACTATGTGAAAAGAATTACTTTTTGTTTCTACGGTCAAGAATTGAAATGACAATAGAAATGATGGCACAGATCGCCATAATCAGAGCAAAAAGCCCTTCGTATGTAACCATGCGCATCACCTCCTCCAATGGGAGGCAAACCGTCCGCCGTAGGTGGCAGCACCCCGACGCAAAAGCGCCGAAATAATTGTAACATCCCACTTCGCAAAATGCAACAGCTTTTATCCAAGTATATCCCCGAAGCCGACATCCGTATCAGCCTCCGCATGTGGAAGCCTCCGTAGATATAGAAATGTTACGCAACTCACAACCTATTCACGATTCGCTCTTCACTATTCATTATTACCGAACCAACAGCCCTCGCCGTGTTTTCGGCGAGGGCTGTTTCTATTCACCGTAAGAAAATATACTTCCCGCCTCTGTAAGGGCGAACCGTGCCGATCCGCTGGGCGGAGGGGACGGCGGTCTTGAGGTCGGCATAGAGGGCGTCCGCGTCGTCGGGATGCACCGCAATCAGAAGCCCGCCCGAGGTCTGCGGGTCATAGAGCATATCCTGCACCGCAAGCGGCACCTCTCCCGCATCGACCGCTGCCTCGGCAAATGCGCGATTGCGGTACATTCCCGCAGGCAAGATGCCCATCTCGGCAAAGCGGCGGGCCTCCTCGATCAGGTCAATCTGCGCGGTGTCGATTTCCAGCTCCATGCCGCTGCCCTGCGCCATCTCCAGCGCGTGCCCCAGCAGGGCAAAGCCGGTCACGTCGGTGCAGGCATGGACACGGTAGTTCACCATCACGTCCCGCGCGCCCTTGTTGAGCGTCGTCATGAGCCTTCTCGCAAGCGCCCTCGTCTCCTCGGAGACCAAATCCACACGCGCCGCCGTCGTCAAAATGCCGATGCCGAGGGGCTTTGTCAGAAACAGGACATCCCCCGCCTCCGCGCCGCAGTTTTTGAGCAGCTTCTTCGGATGGACAAAGCCCGTCACGGCAAGCCCGTACTTCGGCTCATCGTCCAAAATGCTGTGACCGCCCGTGATAATCGCGCCCGCCTCATAGACCTTGTCATAGCCCCCGCGCAACAGGGCGTGCACCGCCTCCTTGGGCAGGCTGTCCGGCACCGCCATGATGTTGAGCGCCAGCTTCGGCTCGCCGCCCATCGCATAGACATCCGACAGCGCGTTCGTCGCCGCAATCTGTCCGAAGGTATAGGGGTCGTCGTCAATCGGCGGGAAGAAATCCACCGTCTGCACGAGGGCAAGGTTCTCCGTCACCTGATAGACCGACGCATCGTCCGACTTGTCAAAACCGACCAAAAGATTCGGATCATGATGCACGCGGATGCCGTCTAACAGCTTTGCCAGCACGCCCGCGCCCACCTTCGCCCCGCAGCCCGCGCATTTTGCAAGCTTGGTTAATTTGATATCCTCCATCTCAAAGCACCTCCGTATATCGTAAGATCGCCTCCAACACGCCGCCGCCGATGGCAAGCGCCTTGTCGGAGACCAAATGGCAGTAGGAAAGCTCCCCGCGGGGGTCCACGTCTCCCGCCTTCATGCCCTTGTGCACAGGCGTGCCGTCCGCGAGCAGTCCGCGCAGAACGCCGCCGATCTGACAGCGCATCGGCTCGTCTCCCACATAGCCCGCGATCTCATTCTGCTCCACCATCGCGCCAATCTCGAGCCTCTGCCGGAAGATGCCGTCGGCAGGGGCGCGGAGGACGCGTTCTCCCGCGAAGCCGCCGATCAAGCCGGGGATGTTGGTGTTTGGCAGCGGCGAGCCGTCCGTAATGACGCGCCCGAGCGTGTGCCCGCGCATCGTCTCAATCGCCGCGTGGCAGTCCACCCCTGCGGTAAAGCCGGGGCCGACACCGACCACACAGGGCGCGTCTGTAATCTTCGTCCCCAAATTTCGCTTGGCAAGAATCGCGTCCACCACCGCGTCCGGGTGCAAGTCCGCAATGCAGCGCGCCTCAGGATCTGCCAAAACGGGGATTCTTCCCGCTTTCAAAATGGCAAGCGCCTGTTCCGGTGTCTCGGCAAACTGCGCGGTCACATCCTCCACCGTCATTGTGCCAAACTGAATCGCCTGGGAAAAGCAGACCGTGCGGCGGATAGCGGTCGGGCGCGGCAGATCGGTCATCACGACCTGCATTCGCGCGTGGTGCAGCCGTAGGGCGATGCCGGATGCCAAATCTCCCGCGCCGCGAATCAAAACGAGCATATGATCTCTCCTTTTTCTAAAGCCGCGAGGACGCACGGGCAGTCCAGCAAGCCCGCAAGCTCCCGCGCCGCCTGTTCCCGCATGGGCGTATCGACCTGATTGATCAGCACCCGCCTATGCAGCCGCTCCCGCTGCAGCAGTCTTGCCACGGCTTCCGGGGTCGCGCACGCGGCTTCTCCGGTCAGCGCGGCAAAGACCTCCGGTCGGTGCACCTTCTCCGCGACGCTGCCGTTCAGACCGGACGCGCCGACCACGCAGATCACCTGCTCCGCCTCAGCGGGAATCACCGGCTCATAAGCGGCATGCGCCTTGATGGGCAGACGCTTTGCCCCGTCCGCCTCGACCAAGACATAATCCGCGTACCGGGCAAGCTCCCCAATCGGTTCCCGCGGCGCGGTCAGCTTCCCGTGTTCACAGGGTGTGCCGACGCATAAGGCCGGCGCAGGCAGTGCGGCAGTCTCGGAAAAGGGCATATTCTGCGGCGGGAAAATGTGCGTCGTGGTCGTGACAATCACCGTGCCACAGCGGGAAAGCTCCTCGGCGAGCCGGAGCAGCAGCGTCGTCTTGCCGCCCGCGCCGATGATCGCCGTAACGCCGCGCTTCACGGCAAGCCCCTGGGAAAACCGCATCATCGCATTCCTCGCATTTCGTTATTCTTCTCATAGGATAACACATTCGTCAAGCTTCGTCAACCGCGCGCAAAAAATATTGACGCAGCGAGAAAAGCTGTGGTATACTGATTTTATGGAACAAAGCTTCAGACCTGTCCTGACCGTGCGAATCTTCGGAGAGAGCAAATGCTTCGGACCCGGCGTTGCAGAGCTGCTGCGGCGCGTGCGCTCGGAAAAATCCCTCCGCGCCGCGAGCGCGTCGATGGAGATGGCATATTCGAAGGCATGGACGGTCATCAAGAACTCGGAAGCCGCGCTCGGCTTCAAATTGCTGGTTTCCACCACGGGCGGCAGACACGGAGGAGGTGCGACACTCTCGCCAGAAGCAGAAAAATTACTCGCCGCTTACGATGGATACTGCGCCACCCTCCGCCGCTGCGCAGAAGCAGAATTCTCCCGCGCCTTTGACGGCATTCTCCCGTAATTAGTTCTTCACTCTTCACGAAGCCACAGCATACGCAAGCAGAGGATATGCACCCCTATGGCTTTCAAAGAAGTGCCTACACGAGATTGCCACGTCGCTGCGCTCCTCGCAATGACATAATAGGCTGCCCCATTTGTCATTGCGAGACCAGTGCGCACACTGGTCGCGGCAATCTCCGGCTGTGGATTTGTACGCAGTTGATAGTTCCTGCACAGGATTGCCACGTCGCTGCGCTCCTCGCAATGACATAATAGGCTGCCCCATTTGTCA
>JBJFGB010000092.1:43617-55348 GCA_051892295.1 Faecousia sp.
TTGCGAGACCAGTGCGCACGCTACCCGCAAGGGGTACACCGCATCCGTAACGCTCCTTCGTCGCGAACGGCTGCGCAGTGGTCGGGGCAATCTATGCAGTTCGGTTGATAAGCGTATATCAAAAAAGCTTAGACAGGACGGTTCTCGTCTTGCCTAAGCTTTTTTCCTTTCTCAGCGTTCGCTGCCGAGGCGGTATTTGAAATCGCGGTAGCCAAAATCGGTTAGCTTCGTCAGGTTCCCCTGTTCATCCCGTCTCCAAAGGTCGGGCAGGGGCATCCCGTTGAAGGTGTTGTTCTTGCAGGTGGAATAGATCGCCAAATCGCCGAAGATGACAAGGTCGCCCTCCTGCAGCGGTCGGTCAAAGGAGTACACGCCGATCACATCCCCCGCAAGGCAGGTCGGACCCGCCAATCGGTAAGCGAATTTCCCCTCCGCGCCTTCCTGCGCCTGATAGACAGGTGGAAGATACGGCATTTCCAAAACATCCGGCATATGGCAGGCGGCGCTTGCATCCAGAACAGCAATGGGAAGTATCTCATCCGCAATAACATCCAACACGCGGGAGACAAGATAGCCCGCGTTCAAGGCGCAGGCCTCGCCCGGCTCCAAATAGACCTCCACACCCCAAGTATTTTTAGCATATAAGATGCACCGCTTCAGCGTGGAGAGCTGATAGCCCGGGCGGGTGATATGGTGCCCGCCGCCCATGTTCAGCCATTGCATCCGGGGCAGGATATCGCCGAATTTCTGCTCCACCGCGCGCAGGGTCAGCTCCAGCGCGTCCGCGTCCTGCTCGCAGAGGGTGTGAAAATGCAGCCCGTCTAACAGCGAAATCAGCTCCGGCGTCATTTCGCGATCCCAGCGTGCCCTTGTGACACCGAGACGGCTGCCGGGGGCGCAGGGATCATAGATTTCGTGACCCTCCTGGGTGGAGCATTCCGGGTTGATGCGCAGACCGACGCTCTTCCCCGCCTGCTTTGCCCGCGCGCCGAAACGCTTGAGCTGGGCGGGAGAGTTAAACACGATATGATCCGCGTAGCGCAGCAGCTCCGCAAAGTCCTCCTCCCGGTACGCGGCGCAGAACACATGCACCTCTTTGCCGGGCATCTCCTCCGCGCCGAGGCGCGCTTCAAACAAACCGCTTGCCTCGGTGCCTGCGAGGTACTCGGACAGGAGCGGGTAAAAGTCATAATTTGAAAATGCCTTTTGCGCAAGCAATATTTTGCAGCCGGTCTCGCGCATCACCGAGGCGAGCAAATCGGCGTTTTCCCGCAGCTGCGCTTCCTCAATGACATAGGCAGGGGTGGGCAACCCCGGGAACGGGTCTTGGCCTTCCAAACGGCAAACTGCAGGACGGGAATCCATCAGTCCACCAAAACAGGGGCGTGATTTTCGCTGCGCGGCAGACCGTATTTGTCAAGCGCATCGAGGAAGGGATCGGGATCAAACTCCTCCACGGTATGCACGCCCTTCTCCGTCCACTTGCCGGTCAGCAGCATCAGCGCACCGCACATTGCGGGAACACCGGTGGTGTAGCTGATTGCCTGACTCTCCACCTCGCGGTAGCACTCCTGATGGTCGCACACATTATAAATATAGTAGGTCTTGTCCTTGCCGTCCTTCTTGCCCGTGAAGATGCAGCCGATGTTGGTCTTGCCGTGGGTGCGCGGACCGAGGCTTGCGGGATCGGGCAGCAGCGCCTTGAGGAACTTAATCGGAACAATCTCCTGCCCCTCAAATTCGACGGGAGTGGTGGAGAGCATACCGACATTTTCCAGACACTTCATGTGGGTGAGGTAGCTCTGTCCGAAGGTCATAAAGAAGCGGATGCGCTTGACCTCGGGGATGTTCTGCGCAAGGGACTCAATCTCCTCATGGTGCAGCAGGTACATATCCTTCTGCCCCACGCGGTCAAAGTCGTATTCGCGCTTGATGCTCATCGCGGGAATCTCGACCCAATGCCCGTTCTCCCAATAGCTGCCGGGCGCGGAAACCTCGCGGAGATTGACCTCAGGGTTAAAGTTGGTGGCGAAGGGATAGCCATGGTCGCCGCCGTTGCAGTCGAGAATGTCGATGGTGTCAATGGTGTCAAATTCGTGCTTCTTGGCATAGGCGCAGTAGGCCTGCGTCACGCCGGGATCAAAGCCGCAGCCGAGCAGCGCGGTCAAGCCTGCCTTCTCGAATTTCTCGCGGTAAGCCCACTGCCAACTATAGTCAAAGTAGGCGGAGAAGCCCTGCTCCTTGCAGCGCTTTTCATAGATTTCGCGCCACGCAGGATCGTCCGTGTCCTCCGGCTCGTAGTTGGCGGTGTCCATATAGTTCACGCCGCAGGCGAGGCAGGCATCCATGATCGTCAGATCCTGATACGGCAGGGCGATATTCATCACAAGGTCGGGCTGATAGGAGTTGATAAGGTCGATGACCTGCTGCACGTCGTCCGCATCCACCTGCGCGGTTGTCAGCTTGGTCGCAGTCTTGCCCTCCAATTTGGAGACAAGCTCATCGCACTTTGCCTTGGTACGGCTGGCGATGCACAGCTCCGTAAAGACCTCGCTGACCTGACAGCACTTCCGAATCGCGACGGACGCAACGCCGCCGCAGCCAATCACTAAAACTCTACTCATGGTTGTTTCTCCTTTATTTTATTTCGAAAAAGTATCTGTAGGGCGGGGACATGTCCCCGCCGTGGCAGCTACGATGCTGCTTGCAGTATCGTAAACCCGTGCGGATGCCGCTTCGCGGTCGGCGGGGACATGTCCCCGCCCTACGGAGGCGTTTTTTAGGGATAAAGGGCTAAGAGCAGCTCCCGCAGGACTTTGCATGCCATTGCCGTGGAGCAGCCGCTGGCATCGAGCATGGGGGCAAGCTCGTTGACGTCCGCCGCAACCACATTTGCCTTGCAGACCGTCCGGATCGCCCGCAGAAGCTGCATAAAGCTCACGCCGCCCGCCTCCGGAGTCCCCGTACCGGGGAAGGCGGAGGGGTCGAGGCAGTCCAAGTCAATCGTGAAGTAGACAGGCACCCGGCGCTCCCGCAGAGAATCGACAACCGCCTCAAGACCGTCAAAATCAAAGGGGTGCATGTCCGTATGCTGCTCCGCAAAGCGGAATTCCTCGCGGTCACCGCTGCGGATGCAGAATTGGTGAATGCGTCCGTCTCCCAGCAGATCGCAGCAGCGGCGCATCACGCAGGCGTGGCTCAGCTCCGCGCCCAAGTAGTCGTTCCGCAAATCGGCATGGGCGTCGAAGTGGATGATGTGCAGGTCGGGATAGCGCCGAAAAACCGCCCGCACCGCGCCGAGGGTGACAAGATGCTCGCCGCCGAGGAGAAGGGGCAGCTTGCCGTCGTTCAGGATCGTGTCCGCTCTGCCCTCGATGTCCGCCAGCGCCAGCTCCGCCCTGCCGAAGCAAAGCTCCAAGTCGCCGCTGTCAAAGATGGCGCAGTCGGTCAGGTCGCGCTTCTGGTAGGGGCTGTAGGTCTCGATGCCGAAGCTCTCATGCCGCATGGCGGAGGGACCGAAGCGCGCGCCCGGTCGGAAGCTCGTCGTCGAGTCAAAGGGTGCGCCGAACAGCACGAGCTTTGCCCCGTCATAGTCGCTGTCGCAGCCGATAAAAGTCTCCACATTTTGCTCCAACACCGTCACTCCACCTCCTCCAACATCCGCTCCAAGAAGGCGGGCAGATAGAACGCGCCGATGTGGAGCTTGGTCGTGTAGTATTTGGTGCGCAGATTCAGCGCCAGCCACTTCTGCGCGTCAAGGTCGTTGACGGGGTGGTATTTCTTGCTCGCAAAGCCGAACAGCCAGTAGCCCGCCGCGTAGGTCGGGATATGCGCCTGATAGACGCGGCTGATGGGGAAGGTGCTTGCAATGCGCTGGTGGCTCCGCTGCATCGCCTCCGCGTCATGCTGATAGAAGGGGCTGCCCTGCTGATTGACCATGATTCCATCCTCCCGCAGCGCGTTATAGCAGGTGCCGTAAAACTCGCGGGTGAAATAGCCCTCGGAGGGCCCGAAGGGATCGGTGGAGTCCACGATGATCAGGTCATATTCGCCCTTGCAGCGGCGGATGAAACGCAGGGCGTTGTCAAAGTAGATATTCACGCGGCTGTCGTCCAGACGGCAGGCGTTCTCGGGCAGGTAGGTGCGGCAAGCCTCCAAAACCTGCGGATCCATCTCCACAAGGTCGATCCGCTTGATCCGCTCATAGCGGGCAAGCTCGCGCACAACACCGCCGTCGCCCGCGCCGATCACAAGGACATCCTCAATGCCCGGATGCACGGACATGGGGACATGGGTAATCATCTCGTCATAGATGAATTCGTCCCGCTCCGTCAGCATCACATTGCCGTCCAGCGCCAGCACTCTGCCGAATTCCGGCGTTTCGAAAATGTCAATCTGCTGATACTCGCTCTTTTGGGAGTAAAGGTGCCGGTTGACGCGGATGCTGTGCTTGACATCGGGCGTGTGGAATTCGCTGAACCAAAGCTCCATCGGCAGAACCTCCTATACCAAGACATTGAGATGCAGAATGTCGGGATCCTCGGGACCCGTCATGGAGCAGCCCTTTGCTTTCGCGTATTCGATATAATCCAAAATCTCCTTCGTAATGCGTTCGCCGGGCGCCAAAATGGGGATGCCGGGCGGGTAGCACATGACGAACTCGCTGCAAACATAGCCCGCGCTTTCGTGCAAGGGGAGGCTTTTCTTGTCCGCATAGAACGCCTCCTGCGGGCTGGTGACGACCTCGGGGTCGATATATTCCTGACTGAGCAGACCGGTGCTGTCGGTCTGATATCTGCGGCGAATCTCTGCAAGGGCGCTCACCAACCGCTCCAGCTCCTGCGGGCGGTCGCCGATGGAAAGGTAGGCGAGGATGTTGCCGATGTCGCCGAATTCAATCTGAATGTCATATTCATCGCGCAGAATGTCGTAAACCTCAATGCCCGCCAGCCCGATGTCGCGGGTGTGGACGCTGAGCTTGGTCGGGTCGAAGTCAAAAATCGAATTGCCGTTGATCAGTTCTCTGCCGAAGGCATAGTAACCGCCGATGGCGTTGATTTCCTCTCTGGCGTAGTCCGCCATCGTGACGACCTTGGCAAAGACCTCCCTGCCCCGCAGGGCGAGGTTACGGCGGCTGATATCGAGGCTTGACATTAAAAGATAGCTGCCCGAGGTGGTCTGCGTCAGGTTGATAATCTGGCGCACATGCCCCGCGTTCATGTTGGGGCCAATCAGCAAAAGACTCGACTGCGTCAGGCTGCCGCCGCTCTTGTGCATCGACACGGCGGACATATCCGCGCCTGCCTCCATCGCGGAGACGGGCATCCCCGCGCCGAAGTAGAAGTGCGTGCCGTGCGCCTCGTCTACAAGGCAGTACATTCCCGCGTCATGCGCCATCGAGACGATGCTGCGCAGGTCGCTGCAAATGCCGTAATAAGTCGGGTTGTTGACCAAAACCGCCACCGCGTCCGGATGCTCGTGAATCGCCTTCGCCACCTGCTCCCGCTGCATGCCGAGGGAGATGCCCAAGCGGCGGTCTACCTCGGGATTCACATACACGGGCACCGCGCCGCAGAGCACCAAGGCGTTAATGACGCTGCGGTGCACATTGCGCGGCAGGATGATCTTGTCCCCGCGCTTGCACACGGACAGCACCATGCTCTGCACCGAGCTGGTTGTGCCGCCGACCATCAAAAACGCATAGGCTGCCCCGAAGGCGTCCGCAGCAAGCTGCTCCGCCTCCTGAATGACCGAGACGGGATGGCAGAGGTTGTCCAACGGCTTCATGCTGTTGACATCTATACTGACACATTGTTCCCCTAAAAACGCCTTTAATTCAGGGTTTCCCCTGCCGTGCTTATGCCCCGGCACATCAAAGGGAACAACACGCATTTGGCGGAAGGTTTGCAGCGCCTCATAGATTGGCGCTCTGTTTTGATCGAGCTTTCTCTCTTCTTTTTCCATAGCACACCTCGAAATAAGAAAAAACGCAAGCTGCTCTTGTGCAGCTTGCGTTTCTATCACAATCATCCGTTTTTGCCTTCCAAAAAAAGGGATGCAAATCCACCTTTCACAGGGAAGACAATATCGGGGATTCAGAGTCTATATAGCAACAATACTTTTACTACTCTTTATTGACCGTTTCACAAGCATGCGCAGATACGCATTTCGGTTATGAAGTAACCAACTTATAAAATTTGAGCTTTTAACTCAATCAATAAGGCGGCAAGCCGCCAATCGGCAGTGGACCCGGCTGTCCGTATGGCCTTAACTCCGGCAGGAGTGGTCCGTAATATCGCTTTGGAAAGACTCTGTGTTGAGACATAATCCGAGAGAATTATAGCCCTTTTTGTCGGAATTGTCAATAGCCGCAACACGGAACGGAGACAAAGATTCAGATTTTTTCGCATATTCGGCACATTACTCTTTGGGACTAAGGGCTAAGAGTGAATGGTGAATGACGAAGGAGCGCTTCTTCTTTGTCATTGCGAGACCAGTGCGCACACTGGTCGTGGCAATCTCAGGCTGTAGGGTTTTTCGCATTTCGTAATTCCTGCACAAGATTGCACCCGCAAGGGGTATGCCGCATCCGTAACGCTCCTTCGTCGCGAACGGCTGCGCTACCACGTCGCTGCGCTCCTCGCAATGACATAATAAGAAACCCGATACACATAAAATCCGTGCGGAGCACACCACAGTCATTCACCCTTAGTCCTTAGCTCTTAGCCAAATAGCTCTTAGCCAAAGCAGCGCAAACGCATTTCTCCTACGCCTCCGTGAGCAGCCTTGTGACCGCCGCGCCGTCATAATAGTGCGTGAGAATTTCGTCAAAGCTTGCGCCTGCCTCCGCCATCGCTTTTGCCCCATACTGACTCAAGCCGACACGGTGCCCGAAGCCGTAGGTCGTAATTTCGATTTCGCCGGCCTCCGTGACGGCAAAAGCGATGTTCGTCGAGCGCAGAGAGAAAAGCGAGCGCAGCTTTGTGCCGTTGACCGCCGTCCCGCCGATAAAAATCGTGTCGATCCCGCCGCCGTCGGTATGGCTGCAAGCGCCGAACCACCCAATCGGGCTGCCGGAGAGATTTGCCTCGGGATACGCCGTACGGAGCGTTTCGGAAAAAGCCTCCGCACTGACCGTGACCGTCTCGGTATAACGCGGCGCAGCCTCCTCCCCGGGGCTGTCCACGGAGTGCAGGTAGGGGATGTCTCCGCCCCATACGGCAGCGGCATCCTCCGTCCTTCCGCCGGAGCAGGAGAAAAAGGTCGCATCAATCAGCGCGTCATCGTAGGTCATAACCAAGCCGTCCGTCGCCGCAATCGCCTCCGTCAGGCGCGCAAGCTCCTCCTCCGAGGCATCCGTCAGATACCCCTGACAGCAGGCGGGATCGGTGCAGATGTCGGCACCCTCATGTTTTTTCGCCTCTGCCTGCCGCAACGCGAAGGTTCTTGAGGCAATTGCCTGCGCTTTCAGCGCCTCGGCAGGAAAGTCCGCAGGCATCTCCGCCAGCAGCACGCCGAGCAGATATTCGCGCAGCGTAAGCTCCTTCACGCCGTCCTGCGTCAGAACCCGCAGCGTCACCGCCTCGTCAAACGGCGGAAGCCTCTGCTCTTCCGCAACGGCAGCAGAGGGTTTCGGCGTCACTGCTTCCTCCGGCGCGTTGCCGTAGGTCAGATACAGCCAGGCGCCTCCCGCGCACAGCACGGCGGCGCACAATACAAGAATGCACAAGCGTTTCATATCTTCCTCCCAATATTTTTGCCGAATTTCTTGACGGAATGCGGCAACTCTGATAAAATAGATAAAATTAACTTCTGAGGTGATCGTATGTCGGTGAACGGCTCGTCCTCCGTAATGATGTCGGAGTTCCTTCACAATCTATGTTCGGATTACAAAATTCATAACAGCCTAACCCAAGAAGCCCGTGACAACAGCAACATCAAACGCGGGCTGCGCAACGACGACGGCACCGGCGTGATGGTCGGCTGCACGAAGGTCGGCAACGTTTTGGGCTACCGCATCGTAGACGGCGAGCGAGAGCCGATGGAGGGTAAGCTGTTTTACCGCGGCTACGAGCTGAGCGATTTGGTCGACGCCTATGTGCGCGAGGGGCGCTTCGGTTTTTCCGAGGTCGCCTATCTCCTGCTGTTCGGGCGCCTGCCGACGCGGGAGCATTATGAGATGTTCACCGCCCTGCTGCACGATATGACTGCCCTGCCCGAAAACTTCACCGAGGATATGATCCTCAAGAATCCGAGCCACGACATTATGAACAAGCTGGGCAGGTCGGTGCTTGCGCTTTACTCCTGCGACCCCAACCCCGACGATCTGAGCGTGGAAAATATGATGCGCCAGTCGATTGAGCTGGTGGCGCGCTTTCCCGTGATCGCGGCGTATGCCTATGTCGTCAAGCGCCATTACTTTGAAAACGACAGCCTCTATCTGCACCGCCCGATGCCCGAATTGTCCACTGCGGAGAATTTTCTGCACATGATTCGCCCGGATAAGCACTTCACGCACGAGGAGGCGCGCCTGCTCGACCTGTGCCTCGTCTGCCACGCGGAGCACGGCGGCGGTAACAACTCCACCTTCTCCTGTCGCAGCGTCGCCTCCACCGGAACGGACACCTATTCCGCCATCGCCGCAGCGGTCGGCTCCTTAAAGGGTCCGAAGCACGGCGGCGCGAATCAGCGCGTCCTGCGTCAGTTTGAAGAGGTCAAGCAGAACGTCCGCGACTGGAAGGACGACGATGAGGTCGCCGCCTTTGTCCGCCGCATTCTGCAGGGCGAGGTCAGCGATCACAGCGGCTTGGTCTACGGCATGGGGCACGCGGTCTATACCCTCTCCGACCCGCGTACGGTCATTTTGAAAAAGAGCGCCCGCAAGCTGGCAGCGCAAAAGCATATGCTCGACGAGCTGGAGCTGATGGAGGCGATTGAGCGCGTCACGCCGAAGGTATTCGCCGAGGTCACGGGCAAGGAAAAGGTCATGTGCGCCAATGTCGATATGTATTCCGGCCTGATCTACCGTATGCTCGACATCCCGACTGACCTCTTTACCCCGCTGTTCGCCGTAGCGCGTATCACCGGCTGGTGCGCCCACCGCATGGAGGAGGCGCTGACCGGCGGCAGAATCTACCGTCCCGCCTATAAGCCGCTCATCCGTCATAAGGAGTATGTCCCATTCGACGCGCGTTAATACCCCAATCCTCCACAGCGCCCCTGTAGGGCGGGGACAGTCATAAGCCGACCGCATAGCGGCAGACAGTGCAGACGAACAAGTTTGTTTGCACTCGGTGGTTCCTGCACAGGATTGCCACGTCGCTGCACTCCTCGCAATGACATTATAGGCTACCCCTCTTGTCATTGCGAGACCAGTGCGCACACTACCCGCAAGGGGTACGCTGCATCCGTAACGCTCCTTCGTCGCGAACGGCTGCGCAGTGGTCGTGGCAATCTCCGGCTGTACCTTTGTGCGCACTCCGTAGTTCCCACACGCGGCGGGAACATGTCCCCGCCCTACAGAGTGGGTACGATTGCAGATTTTTTTCAAAAGCCCGCAAAAAAATGATTGACAACCGCGTTAAGATGTGGTATATTATCGGGGCAACAGAAAATCGACATGCGCGAGTGGTGGAATTGGCAGACTCGCTAGATTCAGGTTCTAGTGTCCACTCCGGACGTGCGGGTTCAACTCCCGCCTCGCGCACCATAACCGGACACCAATTTTATGCAATTATCAGTATTGCGATTGGTGTCCGGTTCTTATATAATCATAGTGCCTGCTGTATAGGCGAAAGGCGATACGACAAATTTATGACAGGAGTGAAGCACCATGAAAAAATTGATCGTATTTCTGCTCATACTTACAACGATTTCTTTTACTGCCTGTGGTGTAAAAGACCAGCCGGTCACTGATTCGACGGTGGAATCCTCCGTTAAAGGGAATGAAGAAGCCTCATCCTCATCAGAGACAGAAATCTCATTCTCATCAGAGACAGTTGCCCCGTCGTCAGAAATTAACGCTCCCAAGGAGCCGGTCATCACGCAGATCAATCACTATGTTCTGACCCCTGCGAATCTGTATTATCTGACCGATGCGAAAATGGACGCCTACAAAACCGCGATGGATGCCATTTTTGCCCATGAATCAGAGGTGCAGTTGACAGACAGCTACGATGACAATCTGTCTGTCCTTGGATATCTTCAGGAAAGCCCCTACACTTTTATTCTTTCGAGTTATCAAATCACTCCCGATCACAAGGGAATGACATTTGAGTACGCATATTCCGCGGAAGAATGCGAGCAAATGCTGAATATGATCGATCAGGAATATCTGACGCTGATAAATGAAACCATCACTGAGGACATGACGGATTTGGAAAAGGTGCTTGCTATTTACAAGTATTTTGCCCAACGCATCTCTTATGATTACGACTGGGTGGAGGCATTAAACATGTCGGATGATAAATACCTCTTCCCTGATATTGTGATTTATCAAGCATTACAAAATAACAAAGGTGTATGCCATACCTACACATATCTCTGTCAATTTGCCTTCCAGCAACTGGGGATTGCATGTGAAAGAGCAAGTGCGGAAATGCAAAATTCGGATTCCAGTCACATGTGGCCGCTGATATGGCTTGATGGCGCAGCATTCCACATCGACCCAACATGGGACGATACCGGCATCGGGGTTTCGCTTCGATACTTTGGCTTGACGGATGAGGAAAATATTGACAGAGGGTTGGTTTCCAACTGGAACTGCAATATCGACAGCGCCCTGGACATAGCCTGCACAGATACCAGATTCGTATCCTGGCGAGACATCATTGATTATAATCTCATTGGAAATCATCAGATGGAAGTGACCAGAGAGGATGGCACAGTGGAAATTATTGATCTGACACAATATCAGTAACCCTGAGAACGCGCACATGATTTGTGTTTTTGAACAGTTAAAATTTTTTGCCGCCGGTCGCTTGACTTCCTCGGGGGAATCGGCTATAATAGTATTACAGCGTGTAGCATGACTGCGTAAATCCGGTTGTTGCTACGCGCTTTTTATTTTCGGCGTCATGTTTCGTCGGTGACCGCCAGAGGGAGGTGAGCGAATGAAACGAGTGAAGGCAGCGTGCATCTGCCAGACGCTGCATTTCATGCGCAAGGAGGAGCTTGGGCAGACGGAAGCGTCGGTGCAGGAGGAGGTCGAGCGTTATAAGCAATCTCTCGACAGAAGCCGTACACAGTACAAAATTTTGGAAGAGACGCTGCAGCCGGATGGCTCCGTCATTCTGAAGCTGAAGAAACAATATAATCAGAGTCCGGTCGGGGAATATTTCAACTGACCGCAAAACAAGCGTGTAGCGAAAGCGTAAATCCGGCTTTTTGCTGCACGCTTTTTTTGCGCCGTCTGGGTCAAACCCCGACGAGCTTTTTTGAAAAATCAATCATTTGGAGGAAAAAATCTTGGAGCAAAAGTCAAATCTCTTTTTGGAAACGGAAAAAATCGGCAAGCTGATGCGGAAATACGCAATCCCCTGCATCATTTCCCTGCTGGTCGCCGCATTGTACAACATTGTCGACCAAATCTTTATCGCAAACGCGTCGTATCTCGGCTCCTACGGCAACGCCGCCAATACGGTCGTCTTCCCGCTGACCGTGGTAGCGCTCGCCATTGCCGTCATGATCGGCGACGGCTGCTGCGCCTTTGTCAGCATCAGCCTCGGCGCAA
>JBJFGB010000093.1:0-13395 GCA_051892295.1 Faecousia sp.
GGAGACCGTATGGGTAACGGTAACGGTATAGATGTCCTCGGCGCTCATATCATAGCCGGTGAAAGTACAGCCGGAGGTCACGTCTGCCGTAGTACCGTCACTGTATGTACCGATAACAGTGGGTTCTACAAAATCGTCTCCTACGATGTACTCTACCTTAGGATTCTGTACTGCAATACTTTCCAGCGTTACTGTAGTTGCACTGCTCTTTTTATAGATTTGTATAGCAGTTTGTCCTGACGCATAATTCAAGAAGCGCGGAGAACTGGAATTATACTTGATGCTACCATAAGCGGATGTAGTACTTGTTATGGTAGCAGTACCGGACGTAGAAACAGAAATAGACCAAGTTGTTGTGCCGCTTCCTGTGCAGTTAAGTGATTTTGCGGCGCTCGTACCTATCGTGCCTTCAGAGGTTGTCAACGTCCATGCGCCGGTTGCTCCGCCTAAAGTTATCTCAATGGCGCTACTAATGCTGTCAACACTTGAAAAGTACTTTTGACCATCCATTGCGCCTGCATAGACGCTCTTTGTGTCGCAAGCGAGAATAATTACATCGCCGGCCTGAAGAGTAGACGCATCGGTCACCAATGTCCAAGTCGCCGACGTGTCTGCTGCGCTCGCTGTCAGTCCTATTGTCGGGAGCATGGAGAGAACCATGCAAAGGACAAGCAGAGTTGACAGGAGCCGTTTTGTCAGTTTCATCATTCATTTCCTCCTTTATACTTACTTACAATTCGTTCCGTCATAGGGTATTTGCCTTGCGGGGATTGGGAATTGCGCAATGTGTTGAGGCGTGGGACGCATGTTTTTCGCGCAATGGCATGTAAAATGCAAGCCTTATCGCCGCCGTTTCCGCTGCCCTGCCGATACAAACCGATAAGGCGCACAGCATACGGGGCACCATGCTTTGAAGCCTTGCCGCCGAAGCACACACTTTTCGACAAACTGCGTGTTAAGGAGCATGGCAAGCCGCATTTTCCGGCATCGAGAGAAAAACGCCCTCTCCCACCACCTAAATATACATTTAGATATTAGCACAAGTTACCATTGGATGCAAGAAAAAGTTTTCATTTTTCCCTAACTATTTTTGTCCGTTTTCAACTCTTTTTTATCCATTACTGCTTAATCCTATTTCGCCGGTCTTCGGTTACTTAACATAATTTTGAAAAGGCTTTTGAAATGACTGCACGGCGGCGCGCAGTACTTCCTTTTTTCTTTTCCACCGCGTGCATATTTGCACATTTTCCTGTTGAAAAAAAGAGAATTATATGATAGAGTGTATGAGATATAGTATCGAAGTGTAAGGACGGGGTACGTCGGCTGCGAAACTTGCAGCCATGCCGAGAATCCGGAATATTGCACAGGAACTTACGGGAGGTTATTATGATTGATCTGCACTGCCATATCATCCCCATGGTGGACGACGGGGCACCTAACGCTGCCGTTGCCTGTCAGATGGCAGCGCATGCTTACCGCAGCGGCACGGATACGATTGTCGCCACGCCGCACTGCAATCTGCAAGGCGCCCGTTCCAACTACCGCGGACGGCTTTACACCGAATTTTTTTCCCTCTTTCGCGCGCTTCTGCGCCAGCAAGGGATTCCGGTGGAGCTTCTCCCCGGCGCGGAGCTGTTTGCCCACCCTTCGAATCTGCGCCGTTTATTGGACGAACGGCGCGTCGTAACGCTGAACCACTCGCGCTACCTTCTGACCGAGTTTAATTTTCAAACCAGCGGCGAGGATATGTCCGATGCGCTTGACTTAATTGCAAAACGAAGGTTTGTTCCCGTTGTCGCACATCCCGAGCGCTACGCAGCGGTGCAAAATGACCCACGTTTCGTTGCACGTTGGTTCGCAAAGGGATATGTGATCCAGCTCAACAAAGGCAGTCTGCTGGGGCGGCTGGGCAATTCCGCCAGGATTGCCGGCGAAGCAATCCTTACCGCCGGGCTTGCCCATGTCATCGCCACCGATGCGCACGACATGCGGTACCGCCCGACGGGCTTTCATACGCTTCTCCCCTTCCTGCAGGAGCGCTGTCCGCCGGATTACATTGAGCTTCTTCTTGAAACCAACCCCCGCCGCATCATTTGCGATGCGCCGATTACCGTGCCGGAGCACGAAATTCGTTTTGCGTAGGTGATTGCTTATGAGAAATTTACAGATCATCGTTGTTACTGTTTTTTTAGTCGTCTCTATTATATTTTCGGTCTTTTTCTGCTATGATCGTTTGGCTGTTGACCATACTGCGCCGCAGATTATCTCTGACGGCGTCCCGCTGCATGTCAGCGTTAACGCCTCAGATCGGGAGCTTTGCGCGGGACTGACCGCCTATGACGACACGGACGGCGACATTACCGACCGCATCATTGTGCGCAGAGTCTCCCGCCTTTCCGGCGCAAACAGCGCTTATGTCTACTATGCGGTTTTCGACTCCTCGTCCAATTACTGCGTTTTCAATCGCACAATCTATTACACCGACTATTGCAAGACGCGTTTTTCACTCTCGCAGCCGTTGAGCTTCACGCCGAACAGCGTCATTACGCTGGAGGATCGTCTGTCCGCCTATGATGTCATCGACGGCGATATCTCCAACCGGATTCGCCTGTCCTCTGTCAGCGTGTCCAACACCGAGCCGGGAGAATACCCAATCACGGTGCAGGTCACAAACAGCTCCGGCGATACCTCCTCCATCACGTTGACCGTACTGATTGAAAATGTGACCTCGCGTCATCCGACCATAACGCTTTCCGAGTATATTCATTATGTCACCTATGGAGATTCGCTGACAGAGGAGACGCTGCGTTCGCTGATTGTCGGCGCAAGCGAATCCTCCTCAGGCTATGCCGTTGACGCGGAGGATATTGTCATCAGCGGTGAGGTGGATACCACGACACGCGGTTCCTACAGTGTTACATATTCTTATACGAACGCACAGGGGCTCACGCGCGTTGTCATACTAAACGTCATTGTGGAATAAGGAGGTGCCGCTATGGAGGAAAAGAAACAAACCCAATGGGCGAATTACGACCCGTATTGCGTCTGCCGCTTTATTCTGCGTCACGCATGGCTGATCATCCTTTCCGCTCTGATTTTTCTCATGAGCATCTTTCTGTTGCAAAATCTTGCCTTTACACCAACATATACCAGCTCCGTAACCTTTGCCGTTACCTCGCGCAGCACAGACGGCGCTGCAGCGGGCAACGTTGCCGTAACCAGCACTATCTCCTCGAAATTCGGCGAGCTGCTGTCCAGCGACATTCTGCGCAATGCGGCAGCGGAGCGCCTCGGCTTGGAAAGCTTTCCCGCTGAGGTCACCGTGAATGCACCCGAAAACACCAATATTCTGACAATGAACGTCACGGCAGCCTCGCCTGAGCTTGCCTATAAGTGTGCGCTCGCCATCATGGATTGCCACCCGAGATATTCCGCGACTATTTTCGCCTCGGCTGTTTTGGACAATATCAACGGTCCGACCATCGCCTCTGTGCCCGCTAACAACTCCTCTCGTACAACACTGCTGCATCTGTCCGCTCCGATCGGCGCGGCACTGATGACGGCGCTTCTGTTTTGGCTTGCACTGCAGGCAGATACCGTGCAGACCCCTATCGGCGCAAACCAACAGGTCGACGGGAAGCTTCTTGCCACGGTTTACCATGAGCGAAAGCGTCTTCCCTTACGCGCCCGTTTCCGGCATAAAAAAACCTCCCTGCTGATCTCCTCGCCGACTTGCAGCTTCTATTATACCGAAACAATCCACCAACTCCGCGTACTCCTTGAGCGCGCAAAGGAGCATGACGGCTGCAAGGTGTTTATGATTACAAGCTGCGAGGAAAACGAGGGAAAATCTACCATTGCCGCAAATCTCGCGCTCTCTTTAGCGCAGAAGCACGGCAAGGTTCTCCTGGTGGATGCCGACCTTCGCAAGCCCTCTCAGATGCTGATTTTTGAAGAAACCGCACAGCACGGAAACGATTTGAGCGCCTGTCTGTCGAAGGGCTTTACAAAGGAGAAACTCCTGCAGGCGATCACGCATGACGAGAGTACACATCTATATAAGCTCTTTTCCGAGCCCCTTTCCCGCAGGAGGATGGAGAGCTTCTCTGCCGATACCTTCCGTCCCTTGCTGCAGGCACTGCGCGAAGAGTTCAGCTATATCATCATAGATACGCCGCCCATGAATATCTTCGCAGATGCGGAGGTACTCGCAGACGCATCCGACGCTTCCGTTCTTGTTGTCCGTCAGGACGCGGTGCCCGCAATCTCCATCAACGACGCGATTGACTCGCTTTCGGAAATGCATGCTATGTTCCTCGGCTTTATCCTGAACAATGTCCGCTCCTTCCGCGTCAATGCCGCTCTGTCCGGCAGACACGGCTACGGCTATGGCTACGGCTACGGTTACGGCTACGGCTATGGTTATGGTTATGGCTACGGCAAGGAGAAGCAGTTAAAGAAATCCTCTGAGAAGGAGGGGCACAACGATGAATGAAGAAGAGAAGCGCGTCCGCTTAAACATCAGCCCGCGTGTACTTTTGCACAATTTCCTGACTGCCGCCCGGCATCTTCTTTGGCTTGTTCTGCTCCTGAGCATCGGTGTCGGCGCGGTGGTTTATGTGCGTGAGGATCGTTCCTACGCCCCGCGCTATTCCTCCTCCGCCGTGTTCTCCGTCAAAGCGAGCTATTTCGCTACGACCGATATCACCAGCAGCAGCGCCTATCTTGACAAAAACGCTGCCTTGACCCTCTCCCGCACCTTCCCCTATATCATAAACAGCGAAAACACACAGATGCTGCTGTGCGCGGAGTTGGGAACCTCACGCTTGCCCGGAACCGTAACCGCCTACTCGACCGCTGATGCCGGGTTGTTTACCATGATCGCAACCAGCAGCAATGCGCAAAGCGCCTATGACCTTCTGCTGGCAACCATTAAAATCTATCCGCAGGCAGCCAGCAGTATCCTCGGCGACACGCAGATTGACATCATTAATCTGCCTCTTGAGCCTTCCACAACGCCCATCGCGCAAAACAATGCGTTATCCATTGCGTTAAAATACGCACTCATTGTTCTGGTCATCGGTCTGCTCGGTATCTTCCTGCTTTCACTGACTCGAAGAACCATACATTCCTCCGAAGATCTGCGTAAGCTTGTCAATTTGAAGTGCTTCGGCTATATTCCGCTGATCAAGCTGAAGAAACACACAAACAAGACCAATCTCAGTGTCTCGATCACCAATCCTCGCGTCGGTTCTTCCTTTAATGAGTCGATTCGTACCCTTCGGTTAAAGATTTTAAAGGCGCTGAAAGCAAAAAACGCCCGTGTTTTAATGGTAACCAGTACCATCCCCAGCGAAGGAAAGACAACGGTCGCCACCAATTTGGCGCTGTCTCTTGCAGCAGAGGGGAAACGCGTGATTCTTATCGACGGTGACCTGCGCAAGCAGTCCCTAAAGTCAGGTATCGGCATCACACAGCCCTCTGACGGTTTGGTTGAAATTCTCTCCGGCACCACCAAGAACTTCCGGCTGTTAAACATTCCGGACTCCACGCTGCTGCTGCTCTCCGGCGACATGACCACGGACCAGCCGCAGCCTCTGCTGGATACGCCGCGCATGCAGCAGGTCTTAGACCTACTGCGGGAAAAGCTCGACTATGTCATCATCGACACGCCGCCCGCAGGCATTCTCTCCGATGCCGCCACCATCGCAAAATACTGCGACGCAACACTCTATGTCGTCCGCCAGGATCTTGCAAACTCCACGCAGATTCTCAACGCCATACAGTCTCTTGTTTCCGTCGGCACGGATATCATCGGCTGCGTTTTGAACCAAACACAGGCAGGTACCACCCGCTACGGCTACGGCTCAAAGTACAGCAGCTACGGCTACGGGTATAACAACTACGGCTATAAGGGCTATGGCTATAAATATGCCTCTTACGGCAAACGAAATTCCCGCTATCAGGAAGCCGAGGCGCTTTCACGGGAGATTGAAAGCGCAACCCAGGATGAGTAGGCTCCCGTGAGGGCGCAGACAGTAACTGTCCCCCTCGCCGGTACGGCAACAAAACAATCGGGCGGCTGACAGCCGCCCATAGTTTTATAAAATGAACCGATCGGCACTGCTCTCTGCGCATGAAAATAATCGGTGCCCGCAGGAAGGAACGCACACATGAGTATTTTTCAAAAAGTAACAAAACGCGTGCGCGACGGTACGCTGAAAGAGATTGGGCGCGAGACTCGCTGGATTTACTATCATACCCGCGCCTATCGCAAGGCGGTGCTGGCATATGTTCTGCTTGGGCTGCTCTCGACGGGGCTGAGCATGGTCTCCGCACTCGCTTCAAAAGAGCTGGTGAATTCCATCGTCCTGCTTGGTGCGGAGGGCTACGGCGGCAAACGCATTGCTGCCGTTGGCTTTGTCGTTGTGTTTTTGGCAGCTATGGGAATCTTGCTGAACGCCTATATCAACCGCTATAGCGCAAAGATTAATCTGCGTGTATCAAATGAGCTTCGCGCTGAGGTTTTTGATACGTTCTTGCGCACCGACTGGGAGTCACTGCAACAGTACCATTCAGGCGACCTTCTCACCCGCGTCAATACCGATGTCACCAATGTTGCAAACAGCGTGCTCGGTTGGCTGCCGACGCTAATCATCAAGCTGGCGCAATTTATTGCTTCGCTTGCTGTGATTCTCTGCTATGATCCGACCATGGCAGTTTTCGCACTGATTACCGCACCACTCACATTAATCGCGGCAAAGCCCTTCGTCTCAAAAATGCGTGTCCTCAGCAAGGAAATGCGCACCGTCAACAGCGAAATGACAGCATTTCATGAGGAAGCGCTGCAAAACGTGCAGTCCATCAAGGCATTCAACCTCGTTAACCCGTTTACCGACCGGCTGAAGCGGGTACAATCGCGCTATTATGACACCGGCCTGCGTTTTAACCATTTTTCCGTTGTCAATTCCTCGCTTCTCTCCGCCGCCGGTCTGCTCGTCAGTTATCTTTGCCTTGGTTGGGGCGCATACCGACTTTGGCGCGGGTATATTGATTTCGGCACAATGGTGCTGTTCATCCAATTGGCTAGCTACCTCTCCGCAGCCCTCTCCGCGCTCATCAAGCTTGTACCCTCCGCAATCGAATGCACCGTCAGCGCACAGCGTATTATGACGATTTTCGACCTCCCGCAGGAAAAGCTCGAGGGTCTTGCGGAGGTGGAAGCGCTTAAAAAAGAGAAATTCTCTCTTTGCCTCGATAAACTGCGTTTTTCTTATCAAAACCGTTCGCTCGTGTTGGATGCGCTCGAATTATCCGTCTCCCCCGGGGAGATGATTGCCATCGTCGGACCGTCAGGGAGCGGCAAGACAACGCTGTTCCGCATCCTTCTGGCGCTCCTGCATCCGTCAGACGGCACGGCGGAGCTGGTCAGCGGCGAGCTGCATGTGCCCCTCTCCCCTGCCACACGTTCCCTATTCTCCTATGTCCCCCAGGATAACGTCATCTTTTCCGGCACGATTGCGGACACGCTTCGCCTTGTGCGCCCGAATGCAACCGATGAAGAGCTCTATGCGGCGCTGAAGGTCGCCTGTGCGGACACCTTCGTCCGAGCGCTGCCGCAGGGCATCTACAGCACCCTGCAGGAGCGAGGCGGCTCTCTTTCCGTCGGACAGAATCAGCGCCTTGCCATCGCCCGCGCAGTCTTGGCAGACGCACCGATTCTCCTGCTTGACGAGGTCACCTCCGCACTTGACATGGAGACGGAGGAAAAGGTGCTGAAGAACATCGCCGCCCTGCCGAACAAGACCTGTATTCTCACCACCCACCGCCCGAGCGTTCTCTCCCTCTGTGACCGCGTTTACCGTATCCGCGACGCACAATTAACGCAGTTGTCGAAAGACGAATTATAATCCCGCTATGCGCTGGCATCCGCGAGGAGCAAGCGTAACTGATACGGCGTTCCCCTTATAGGTATGCATTCCTTATCTGTCATTGCGAGGAGCGCTGCAACGCGGCAACCCTGTATTTGTAAATGTAAGATTAGGCATATAACGAAGCATCCAATGTAGAGCGGGGACATGTCCCAGACGTCCGCGAAGCGGCAGACAGCAGACATGAACAAGTTTGTACGCAGTCGGTAGTTCCTACACGCTGCTGGGACATGTCCCCGCCCTACAGCGAAGCAATTCTCCACCGTTCCGTTTGGCTTTTTGTTTTAGCACTCTTTTGTATAGAGTGCTAAAAGTTCACAGTCCGTTCATAGAAAAAGGTATCTTTGTTCATACTATGGCGGGAAAATAAAGCCAGAAAAACAAATGAGACACGCCCGTGAGGGTGCGTCGAAACAATGAATGGAGGAATTCTTATGTTGACAATTACACCGTACCGTAAGCACAATGAGGCGAACCTTTATAACCCCTTCCGTGAGTTGGAGGAATTCGAGCGCAGCCTGTTCGCACCCGAGGCACTCGCCTCCTTCCGCACCGATATCGAAGATGACGGCGACAAGCTGATTCTTTCGGCGGATCTGCCGGGCTTCAAGAAGGAAGATATCCATGTGGACATTGACAGTGACCGTCTGGTCATCAATGCCGAGCGTCATTCCAACTATGAGAAGAAGGACGCAAAGGGCAACTATCTGCGCTGCGAACGCTCCTATGGCACTTACAGCCGCAGCTTCAGCTTGGAGGGCATCGATGCCGACAACATCAGCGCTTCCTATCAGGACGGCGTTCTGAGACTCGCCCTTCCGAAGCAGCAACCCGCCAAAGCGGACACCCGCAGACTTGAAATTCAATAATTCACCATAAAAAATCTCCCGCCGTTCGGCGGGAGATTTTTTATGGTTAGGCTTTCTTATGAATAAAAATCACACCCAAGCAGCCCTCGCCGCAGTGGCAGGAGACCGTACAGCCCGCAGAGGTATCATAAATCGTGTCAAAATCCATGCACTCGCGTACTGTCCTATGCACCGTCTCGCTAATCTCCGGCGTAACAGGCGTGTGTGTAATAAAAATGCGCTCAGGCGAAATATTGTCTGTATGCTCTAAACGGTCGCGGACATATCGCTCCATACACTTGGCATAGTTGCCTCGGTATTTCTTACCGACAATCATCTTGTTATCCACAACCTCAATGCAGGGCTTCAGCTTCAGCAGATTCGCGCCGAGCGCGGTTACGGGTGAGCAGCGCCCGCCCTTGACCATATAGTCCAGCCGATCCAAAAGAAAGCTGATGTCGACACGGGTTGCAAATTCATCCAGTGCTGCCTTCATCTCGTCCAGATCCGTCGCGGTTTTTGCCAGACGGCAAGCTTCCATAACAACCTGCCCCTGTCCTGTGGAAAGGCTGCGCGAGTCGATCACGCGGACATTCGGCATATTTTCGGCAGCGAGACAGGCATTATGGTGCGTGACCGAGAAGCCGGAGCCGATGGAGATATGCACCAAGGCATCATAGCCCTCAAGATTCTTTTGAAACGCTTCCTCATACTCTCCGAGCGGCACGGCAGAGGTGCTGCAAAGCTCACCGCCTGCGGCAACATGGGCAAAAATATCCGCAGGGACGATATCCACCCCGTCGCGGAAGCTCTTGCCGTCCTTATTCACATACAGCGGAATAATCGTAATATCGTTTTCTCGAACCAGCTCCGGTGACAGGTCACAGGTGCTGTCGGCAGTGATCTTGATTTTCATGCTGCTCACCCCATCTTTATGATTTGTCAAATAAATTATATCAGCCGAATGCTTTTCTGTCAAAGGGCAGTTGCCTTTTCGTGCCAAATGTGCTATTGTTAATATGGGGTTTTATATAGTATTACAGAATAACGGAACCTCTGAATACTCCGTCCCGATTGCACATACGCACGAAGCCTTTCAGCAAACCATGATTGTAGCTCCGGACATGTCCCCGCCGTCCGTGAAGCGGCAGACGGTACAGACAAATCCGTGCGCTCTCGGTAGTTCCTCCACGAGATTGCCACGTCGCTGCGCTCCTCGCAATGACACGAAAAGGCGACCCTGCTTGTCATTGCGAAGCCGGGGCACACATCGGCTGTGGCAATCTCTGACTGTAGGTTTGTACGCACGCGGCGTTCCTACACACGGGATGTCGTGGATTCCCTCCGACACCTGTAGGGCGGGGACATGTCCCCGCCGTCCGCGAAGCGGCAGACAGCAGGCATGAACGAGTTTGTGCGCAATGGGTAGTTCCTACACACGGCGGGGACATGTCCCCGCCCTACAAAGGAGCTCATGGCAATGGGACTGCGAGCGACAATCGTAGGCTGCGCCATCCTTGGTTCACCGTCCGTGAAGCGGTAGCGCAGCCGTTGACGGCAAAAGCCTGCCGATTCCGGCAGGGTTTTTTATGCCTTTTTATGAACATAGCAAATGCCGAGGGTTCCCTCTCCGCAATGGCAGGAGATCGTGCAGCCCGCGGTGGTCTCATACGTCGTTTCAAAGTCTATACACTCGCGCACCGTACGCCGCACTGTCTCATGAACCTCCGTGGAAACAGGCGTATTCACGATAAAAATGCGTTCCCGCAGGATGTCTTCGTTGTTTTCCAAGCGGTCCAGCACATAACGCTCCATGCATTTGGCATAATTACCGCGGTACTTCTTGCCGACAATCATCTTGTTATCCACGACCTCAATGCAAGGCTTCAGCTTTAAGATATTCGCCCCCAACGCGGAGACAAGGGAGCAGCGCCCGCCCTTAACCATGTAGTCCAAACGGTCAAGCAGGAAGCTCATATCCACGCGACCGGCAAATTCGTCCAGCGCAGCCTTCATCTCATCCAAATCTGTCGCGGTCTTCGCAAGTCGGCACGCCTCCAAAACGACCTGCCCTTGTCCCGTAGAGAGGTTCCGCGAGTCAATCACGCGGACATTGGACATACCTTCCGCCACAATGCAGGCGTTATGATGCGTCACGGAAAAGCCGGAGCCGATGGAAATATGCACCAGCGCATCATAGCCTTCCAAGTTCTTTTTGAATGCCTCCTCGTACTCTCCGAGGGAGACGGCAGAGGTGCTGCAAATCTCCCCGCCGGCTGCCACATGGGCGAAGATGTCAGCAGGCACGATATCCAAACCGTCGCGGTAGCTCTCCCCATTCTTATTGATATGCAGCGGAATGATGGAAATATTGTTCTCCCGCAACAGCTCCGGCGACAAGTCGCAGGTGCTGTCGGAGGTGATTTTGATTTTCATACAGTTCACCTATCTTTCTTTTCTCGCGCTCATTATATCAGCGAAAAAAATCAGTGTCAAAGGGCAGTTGCATTTTCATGACAAATGTGGTATCATTAAAATGAGGTGGTATGCAATGACGCTGATTGAGCATTATTTTACCTATTTACAGGAGCTTGCCGACAGTACGCGCGCCGCGCCGGAGGGCATCGAGCTGCACGAAACGGAACCGATGCCCCGCGCGGCGGAGCTGCAAGCGCAGATTCAGGAAATGGGCGTCCCCGAGTTCGTCCGCCGCTGTGCCGCACAGGACGGGCAAACCCTTCCGGAGGAGCTTTATGCCGCCTATCGTGACGAGGATCTTCGTACCGCGTTGTGTGCAATGGTCGACGACACCGAAGCCGCGCCTGCTTCCGAAAACCCCGATCCCGCTGCGCCGCCGCAGATTGACGAGCCGGACGGGCCGCGCAGCGCCTATGAAGTCCTGCTGGACTGCTGCTGTTTAGACGAGAATCTGCTGTATTATCTCATTGATGTCTTAAAGCGCGGCGCGGAGGAGGAATTTCAAAAGCTTGCCCTCGTCACCGCCCGTAAAGCATTCACCCGGGCGGATTTTCTTTACTGGTTTGCCACAAAGCCCGCGCGCGGCACCCGTGAGGAGCTGATCTGCGTCACACTGATGGACGCCTGTTTGGATCGTCTTGCCGCCGAAGGGCAGAAGGAGCTGATTGCCGCTCTGATCTGCGGCGACCAAACAACCTTTGAGCTGTTCCGCTGCGACGCGCCCGAGCTGTTGCATCTGCCGGAGGCTACCTTTGATTGGTTTGACCGCAACTATCTGCGCGGTTATTATCCGATCCGGTATCTTCTCAAATATAACGGCGTCGTTTTTCCGAAGGAGGAATTACAATGACACACCGTGCGCTCGCGGAGCAAAATTTTGAAAACGGCTATAATTGCGCTCAAGCCGTTCTGCTCGCCTTCTCCGATCTGACGGGGTTGGAGGAAAAGACCGCGCTCTCCCTCGCCTCCTCTTTCGGCGGCGGAATGGGCAGACTCCGCGAGGTTTGCGGCGCGGTCAGCGGCATGTTCATGGTCGCCGGACTGCTCTACGGCGGCAATACAACGGAATCCCGACAGGAAAAAACCGCGCATTATGCGAGAATTCAGGCGCTTGCCGCCCAATTCCGCGAGGAAAACGGCTCTTATCTCTGCCGCGATCTGCTTGCAGGCGTGCAGACCACGGAAGGCGCTGCGCCGGAGGCTCGTACAGCGGAGTATTATAAAAAACGACCCTGTAAGCTGCTCTGCGGCGATGCAGCTGAAATCTTAGACCAATACATCAACGAAAATCCCGTCAAATGAAAGGACGCTTATGGATGAAATATTAAAAGTCGAGCATCTCTCCAAAGCCTTCCGTCTCTCGGCAAAGCAGCAGCGGCTGGAAAAAACCGGCGAGAAGATACGCCGCGCTGTCAACGATATCTCCTTCTGCGCCTATCGCGGAGAGATCTTCGGACTGTTAGGCCCGAACGGCGCGGGCAAGACGACCACGATGCGTATGCTGGCAACTCTGCTCCGTCCCGACAGCGCAGTTTATCTGATCCCGCTGTATAACTCCGTGCAGAGCATGGTGAGCATTCTGACCTTCGACATCTCCGCCTTACATCTGCTGCTCGCGGTAGGCAGCAACCTTGTCTATGCCCTGCTCGGCGCCCTCGTGCTGACACGGATGTTTAAAAGTGAAAGGATTATTTTCTCCAAATAACCCCCTCTGTAGGGCTGGGACATGTCCCAGCCGACCGCGAAGCGGCAGACAGCAGGCATGAACAAGTTTATACGCAGTCGGTAGTTCCTGCACCGGCGGGGACATGTCCCCGCCCTACAGCCAATGTTCGCACCCTCGCCGTAGGGGACGGATACTATCCGCTCGTGTGTAGGAACTTCCGACCACGCACAAAAGCAGTCAAAAAACTGCCCACGGTCTCTCTACGCGGTCGGCTGATAGCCGCCTCTACTAGTTTGTAACACTTAAAACTGCAGGCAGCCCGTAGGGCACGACGACTCGGCGTGCCGTCCGCGAAGCGGCAGACAGTACAGACGAACGAGTTTGTACGCATTTGGTAGTTCCTGCACCGGCGCGCCGAGTGAAGTGTACCCCATGTCAAGGACAATTTTGAATTTTAGGGGGTAAAAAATAC
>JBJFGB010000094.1:0-13186 GCA_051892295.1 Faecousia sp.
TATCTTTTTTTGTCAACTACCTGTTCCCGTTTGAAGTATACAGGAAGCTCCTTTTTCTATTTTGTAGTGGATGGTATGGTTGAACTTGCGCGCGCACAAAAGGGAACAAAAAAGACTTTTACCACACGAGCTGTGCGATAAAAGTCTTGTTGAATCTACTTGAGATCTGCTCCGCCAGGCAGAAGCCGTGATGACGACGGAGACAACACCGTTTGATCTTTCCGGTGCAACTACTCCCCTTTGATGGATTAAGTATATCATGCCCAATATGTCCTGTCAAGAGGATTTAAGGAAATATTTTCTGATGCACATCGGGAGTTCCTGCGCGAGATTGACACGACGCACTGCATCTCGCAATGACAGACAAACACGGTCTTGTAGGGCGGGGACATGTCCTAAGCCGGTGCAGGAACTACCGACTGCGGACAGATTTGTTGGTTTGTACTGTCTGCCGCTTCGCGGTCGGCGGGGACATGTCCCCGCCCTACGGAGAAGAATCGTGGGAACTTTTTCCTTGCTTTGGCGTCGAAAGGACAGTATACTATTATAATGTATGGGAAACGGAAGGAGAAGGCGTGATGAAGGGAAAGAATAAGTGTAAGATTTTGAAGCAGATCCGGCAAAAAATTGCGGATGAGAATGATATTCCGCTTGTGACGCAGGAGTGCAGCTATCAGGGCGAGTGCAGCGGCACCTGCCCGAAATGTGAGCAGGAGCTGCGGTATTTGGAGCAGCAGCTCGCACGGAGGCAGACCTTGGGCAAGCGGGTCACGGTGACGGCGCTTGCGGCGGGACTGCTCGCGTCTTTGACGGGCTGCCCTGCGACGCAGACGCCGGAGACCTCGTCGGAGGGCCCCGCATTGGTGACGGAGGATACGCAGCAGACGGATTTCCAAACGGTGGGAATCGTGCCGATGACGGAGAATGCAACGGAGCTGGATGGGCGAATTCCGTCGAGTACCGACGCGGAGCTCCCGTCCGAGCCGGAGGAACCGTTTGAGTTGGCGGGCGATGTTGTCTATATTCCGGAGGAGACGGATGGCTGAGCCGCTGTTTCCGCTTTTGCGCATCGTCCGCCTGCGCATGGAGACGGACGGTGAGGGCGTGACGACGCTGATTGCAGGCGCGGGCTGTCCGCTTGCGTGCAAGTGGTGCATCAATGCGCCTGTATTGCAACAGCTCCCGACGCCTGTTTCGGCAAGGGAGCTGTTTGAGCGGGTCAAGATCGACGATCTCTATTTCCGCGCGACGGGCGGCGGCGTGACCTTCGGCGGCGGAGAGAGCCTGCTGCACGCACCGTTTTTCCGAACATTTCGGGAGCTCTGCGGCGATGGCTGGCGCATCTATGCCGAGACGTCGCTGCATGTTTCGCCTGCGCTTGTGAAAACGGCTGCGGAGACGGTGGATGGCTTTATCATCGACATTAAGGATATGAATCCCGAAATATACCGCAGCTATACCGGAGGGGACGCAAAGCTTGTGCGGGAGAATCTGGCATACCTGCTGAACACGGTCGGTGCGGCGCGGCTGCTGGTGCGCGTGCCGCTGATTCCCGAATTTAATACGGCTGCGGACTGCGACGAGAGCGAACGCCTGCTTCGGAGAATGGGCGTTACCCGTATCGAGCGGTTTTCTTACGTCCGCAGAGAGGGCTAAGAGACACAGATCGCCTTGCGGAGGGTCGCAATCGCGTTTTTTTCCAAGCGCGAGACCTGCGCCTGCGAGATGCCGACCTCGCTTGCAACCTCCATTTGGGTCTTGCCGTCAAAAAAGCGCAGCGCCAAAATGCGCTTTTCCCTTGCGCCGAGGGTTGAAATCGCCTCCCGCAGGGCGATGCGCTCAATCCAGCGCTCGTCGGTGTTTTTGGTGTCGCGCACCTGATCCATCACGGTCAGCGGGTCGCCGCCGTCGGAATAGACCGGCTCGTAAAGCGAGACCGGCGCAGAGATCGCGTCCATCGCGCCGGTGACCGTTTCCAATGGCAGCTCTAATTTTTTGGCGATCTCCTCTAATGTCGGCTCCCGGGAGCTTTCCGCCATCATCGCCTCCTTGCACTGTAAGACGCGGTAGGCCGTGTCGCGCACGCTCCGCGAGACGCGGATGGCACTGTAGTCGCGCAGGTACCTCTTGACCTCGCCCTCAATCATCGGCACGCCGTAGGTACTGAAGCGCACATTCAGATCGGTGTTGAAATTGGCAATCGCTTTCAAGAGCCCGACGCAGCCGACCTGAAACAGATCGTCCGGATTTTCACCCCGCCCGAGAAATTTCTGAATGACCGAAAGCACCAGCCGCAGATTGCCCTCAATGAGCTGCTGGCGCGCGTCTTCGTCACCCTCGCGCGTCAGCTTCAAAAGCCGCACCATTTCGTCATTTTTCAGCGTTTTCAGCCGCGCGGTGTTGACACCGCAGATCTCGACCTTCCCCTGCATGAGAGTCCTCCGTTTTCTTTGATAAGGACAGTATTTCCCACGCGCGGTTTTTCATTCCGAAATTTGGTGAAAAGATGATTTGAAAAACTTCTGCTCGCGCGCCCGCTTCCGCCTCTTGACTTTCGAAATGCATCTGTTAAAATAGACATTGAAAGTACAAATGTGCGGAGGAAAGGAGAAACGAAGCGACGATGGCGGAGAAGGCGGGAAAAAATCGAAGTGATTACAAGCGGGTCAACCGCGGGTTGGTATTGAAAATGGTTGCGACCGGGCAGTACACCACGCGTGCTGACCTGGTGCGCGGCACGGGACTGAGCAAAATGGCGATTTCCAATATTGTCTCGGAGATGCTGCGGCAGGATATCCTGATTGAGACGGAGACGGTGCAGAGTGAGGAGCTGGGCAGGCGCCCGATGTCTCTCGCGCTGTCGCCGAAGGCACCGAAAATCATCGGACTGGTGATCCATCGTGACCGCTGTGAGGCGATTCTTTGCGACCTCTCGCTCCGGATCCTGCGGCGCGAAATCGCTACGATGGGCGAGGATATGAATCAGGAAAAGCTGATTTATATGATCTATCAGCTATTGGACATGGTTCTGCTGGATGCCGAGAATGTGCTTGCCATCGGCGTGGCGTCGGTCGGCCCCATCAGCAAGCAGGAGGGGAAAATCCTTTCGCCGTTCTTTTTCTATGGCATTCATGATGTGGAGATCGTCAAGATCATCGAGGAGCGCTACCGGCTGCCGGTGTTTTTTGACCACGACAACCAAAGCGCGGTGCTGGCGGAGTGCCTTTACGGCAACGGGCGAGGCTACAAGGATGTGCTGTTTGTAGGCATCAGCTCCGGCGTGGGCTGCGGCATTGTCAGCAACGGGCAGCTATTTGCCAATATGCGTGGTCTGCCGCCGGAATTCGGCCATGTGAGCATTGACGTCAACGGCCGCCCCTGCCAATGCGGGAACCGTGGCTGCATCGAGACCTATCTGCGCACGCCGGAGCTTTTGAGCAAGCTGCGCTATCATACGGGGAAATTCTACACCTATGAGACCTTCTGCAAAATGCAGGGGGACGAAAATGTGGAGCGCGTGTTCCACGATGCCATGATAAGGCTTGCCGTAGCGCTGACGAGCACGGTGAATATTTTGAACAGCGAGCTGATCCTGCTGGGAAACGACAGCGTGTATTGGTCGGATCGCCATTTGCAAATGGTGGAGGATCTGGTCAACGAACGCCGCTTTGTGGCGTGGGATCACAGAATCGCCGTGCGGCGCTCGTACTTTATGAAGGATGCTGCGCTGATGGGCGCTGCCTGCAACGCAGCGCTGCATATCTTCAATGGAAATTTGTTGTTTGACGAATAGAGGGAACGGTCAAAATAAAAGCGTGTATGAAACGCCGATCAAACCGCAGCTGTGGGCAATATGCCTGCGGCTGCGGTTTTTCGCCATTTGCCGCATCCGAAAGCGAAGAAAATCGCGTATACGCTGTCGCTAATTCCTACAGTGGCGAACGACGCTGACCGCTTTTGCGCGTCGCTTTCTGTGATACGTGCTGCCTACATGAGATTGCCACGGCGCAAGCGCCTCGCAATGACAAATGGGGGAGTTTTTCCGTCTCATTGTCATACCCCTCTCACTGCGGGGACACCTCCCCGCCTACAGATGTTGACGCACCAAACCGCAGGGGAGGGGACATTGCCTCCGGTAAAAACGGTTTTCCGTGCTTACGGGAGCGTTTTTTCTACGAAATGCACAAACGAAAAAACGGAATTTGTAAATTAAAAATAATAATTGTTTAAATATCTATAAATCCCCATAAAAATGCGATGTTATTGACAATTTTAACAAACAAAAATGGGGGAGAAATTGAAACGATTAGAGGTTAACTGCCAAAGAAAGGAAAAAATAATACATTGACAAGACGAATTAACTGTGGTAGTCTCTAATCAGACAGAGATAGTAAATTGAATGTTCGAATAAAGGACGATGTCAGGAGGGGCTTTAGAATGGATCTTTTCAGCATCGGTGAGATGGTCATTGATTTTATTCCCGGCAGTGAACCGGCAAGCTACATTCGCAAGGCAGGCGGCGCGCCCGCCAATGTGGCGATTGCGGCGGTGAGAAACGGTTTATCCGTCGGCATGTGCTGCTGCGTCGGCGAGGATGACTTCGGCCGCTTCCTGATGCAGACGTTGGAAGAAAATCATGTCCGCGCCCTGCGTCCTAAGCTCTGTGCCGACGCCGTGACGACGATGGCGTTTGTGACCCTCAGCGCCGACGGCGACCGCAGCTTCACCTTTGCCCGCAAGCCCGGCGCAGACATGATGCTCCGCGAGGAGGATGTCAAAGAAGAGGATATCCGGGAGTCGGTTATCATTCACGCAGGCTCGTGCAGTCTCTCCGCCACGCCGGAGGACAAGGCAACGGTGCGGGCGCTGCGTCTCGGCAGGGAAATGGGGAAGCTGGTGAGCTTTGATATCAATTACCGAAACCTCATGTGGAATGACGATATGGATGCCTGCACGAAGCGGGTGCTTGAGATTCTGACCTATGTGGATATCCTGAAGATCTCCGAGGAGGAGGTCGGCATGGTAGGCGGTGAAGAAAATCTGTTCCGCCTGATGGAGGAGTACGGCTTGACCCTCATTGTTGAGACCCTCGGAGCTGCCGGCGCGCGCTGCTACTTCGGCGGCAAGTGCGTAGAGATTCCGGGCAGAAAGGCAGTCTGTGTGGATGCCACCGGCGCGGGCGACGCGTTCTGGGGCGGCTTCCTCTCCAGCCTGCGGCAGCAGAATGTGACCTGCGCAAAGGATTTGACGATGCCGATCATTGAGAAAGCAATGGCGTACGGCAATGTAAGCGGTTGGATCTGCGTGCAGCACAAGGGCGCCATCGAGTCGCTGCCTACACGGGCGGAGATCGAGCGTTATTTGTAAGTTCAATAAGGAGCGGATGATATGGAGAACATCTGGGAAAAGCCCTGTATGTATTCGCCGTCTCTGATCTGCTTGGATCTGTGCAATTTGGAAAGTCAGGTCAGGCAGGTGGAGCAGTCCGGCATTGAGATGCTCCATGTGGACATTCTCGACGGGCATTTCAGCCCGAGCATGCCCTTGGGACTGGACACAGTGCGGCAGCTCCGCGCAAAAACAAATTTGGCATTTGATTGCCATGTGATGGTCACGGAGCAGGATTATTTCGTCGATGAGCTGTTGGACATCGGCGTGCAGCAGGTGGTATTTCACGCAGAGACGCAGCCGCATATCGACGGTATGCTCAACCGCATCCACGCTGCCGGGGTTCGCGCGGGCGTGGCGCTCAAGCCCTCCACGCCGCTTTCGGTTTTGGAATATGTGCTGGAAAAATGCGACACCGTGCTGCTGATGCTCATCAATCCCGGCTATGCCTTTGTCAAGGGCGAAAAACAGGTGGTCTATGCCGACCGCAAGATCCGCGAGCTTCGCAGGATGATCGACGAACGCGGCTTGCCGACAAAGATCGAGCTGGACGGCAGAATCTCGCAGGACAACATCCGCGCCTACGGGAAGGACACCGTGGAGCAATTCGTGGTGGGCAGCACCTGCATCAAGCGCGACCGGATGGCGGAGAGCCTGCAGGAGCTTGACGTTCTGCGCAGAGAAGTGATCGGAGGTTAAATCATGAGTGAATTTGCAACGCAGTATCAGCAGACCTGCGACGCCGTGCTCGACGAGCTGCGACGCACGCTTGCCAGCATCGACCCGAATGCTTTGGAGCGGCTGACCGACGAGATCCTTGCAGCGGAGCAGGTATTCTTCATCGGTGTTGGACGGGTGCTTCTGAGTCTGCAAGCCATATGTAAGCGGCTGGCGCATTTGGGCATCAAGGCACATTATGTGGGCGAGATCACCGAGCCTGCCATCACAAAAAACGATCTTCTGATTGTCGGCTCCGGCTCCGGCGGCTCCCTGTTCCCGCTGCATATCGCCAAGAAGGCGAGAAATACCGTGGGCTGCAAGATCGTACATATCGGCTCCAACCCCAACAGCGAGATGAAGGATATCTGCGATTTCATGGTTCGCATCCCCGTGCGCACGAAGTTCTATCTCGAAGACGAGATCGACTCCTGTCAGCCGATGACGAGCCTCTTTGAGCAGTCGCTGCTGCTGGTGGGCGACATTCTTGCCAAGCTCATCATCGAACGGCAGAAGCTGGATATGAAGGGCCTGTGGCAGTACCACGCGAATTTGGAGTGAGCGGGATGGATCGGCAATCACTTTTGAAAAAGGTCGGCTCCCTGCAGCAACTGGCATATGTGCGCCCCATCACCTATCAGGAGGGACGCAGCAGCGGGCTGAGAGCCTTTGCTGTGAAGAACGGCGCGCTGGAATACCAAGTGCTTGCGGACAAGTGCCTCGATGTCGGGCAGCTCAGCTATAAGGGTGTCAATTTCAGCTTCCTCTCCAAGCCCGGCTTGCAGGGGCGCGGACACTATGACACCCACGGCGAGGAAGCACTGCGGAGCATCATGGGCGGCCTGTTCTTTACCGCCGGACTGGAAAACATCTGCGCGCCCTGCACCGTGAACGGCAAAGAGCTTCCCATGCACGGGAGAATTCGCACAACGCCTGCGGAGCATCTGAGCGCCGATGCCTTTTGGGAGGGCGAGCGTTACGTTCTGCGCACCGCCGGGGAAATGCGGGAGGCGGAGCTGTTCGGAGAGAATCTTGTCCTGCGGCGCAGCATCGAGACGCGCTGGGGCGAAAAATCCCTGACCGTGACCGATGAATTTGAAAATCAGGGCTTCCGCCCGGAGCCGTTGTTGCTGCTGTACCATATCAATATCGGCTATCCGCTTTTGGACGAGGGGACGGAGATATTGCTCCCGACGCGCAGCGTGACCCCTCGGGACGAGGCTTCCCGCGGACAGGAGACGCGCTGGAACGTCATGGATGCGCCGAAGGACAACGAGCCGGAATATGTATTTATTCACGAGCCGATAGCCGATGAAAACGGCAATGTGATCGTGTGCGTACTGAACGAGCGGCTGAAGCTGGGACTGCGCCTGAGCTATACGGCGGCGAATCTGCCCCGCTTTATGGAATGGAAGTCCACCGCCTCGGGCGACTATGTGGTGGGTTTGGAGCCTTCCAATTCCTCGGTTTACGGACGGCTCTACCATGAGCGCGAGGGCAGCGTCCATCATTTGGCACCCTTCGCCAAGGAAACCAATGTGCTTACCTTCACCGTTCTGGACGGAGCGGCGGAGCTGCAAGCGGCGCGGGAGGAAATCACCCGCCTGCTGAAATGAGAAACCTATGAAAGGAGATTGATAGCCAATGAAACGATCTGAAATCAATGCCATCATCAAAGAATTTGAAGCCATGCTCAAGGAATATAAGTTTGCGCTGCCTCCCTTCCTGAGCTTCACGCCGGAAGAGTGGGAGACCAAGGGTCACGAATATGACGAGATCCGCGACAATGCCTTGGGCTGGGACGTGACCGACTACGGCGAGGGCAATTACGACAAGCTGGGTCTGGCGCTGATCACCATCCGCAACGGCAACGTGCAGAATCCGAAGTACACCAAGACCTATGCGGAGAAGATCATGATGCTCCGCGAGGGTCAGGTCTCCCCGAATCATTTCCACTGGAACAAGATGGAGGACATCATCAACCGCGGCGGCGGCAATGTGGTCTTCCGCCTTTGGAACGCGACGAAGGACGAGAAGCTGGACACGACGGATGTGGAGATCTGCCGCGACGGCCGCCGCTACATGGTGCCTGCCGGTACGGAAATCGTTCTGAAGCCCGGCGAGAGCCTCTCCCTGTATCCCTACTACTATCACGAGTTCACCATTCAAAAGGGCTCCGGCAAGGCGTTGGTCGGCGAGGTCTCGATGTGCAACGACGACAACACCGACAACCGCTTCCTTGAGCCGCTCGGACGCTTCCCCACCATTGAGGAGGATGAGCCGCCTTACCGCCTGCTCTGCAACGAGTATCCTCCCGCGAAAGACTGAGCGTTCCACCTTCCATCAGATGCGGAAATAGAAAGGAGCCATGAAATGAGCGAATATGCCGTTTCCATGGAGCACATCAACAAATCCTTTCCCGGCGTGAAGGCACTGGATGATGTTCAGCTCCATTTAAGAACTGGCGAGGTCATGGCGCTGTTAGGAGAAAACGGTGCCGGTAAATCGACCTTGATGAAAATCCTCTCCGGCGTATATACCAGAGATTCCGGCGAAATCGAGATCTTCGGGCAGAAGATTGAAGGAGACCTGAACACAAAACGGGCGCAGGAGCTGGGCGTGGCGATTATTCACCAGGAATTGAATATGTGCCAGCATCTGTCCGTTGCTGCGAATATGTTCCTCGGCCGTGAGATTGTAAAGGGCGGCAGATTGGACAAGGCAGAGATGAACCGGCAAGCGCGCGAACAGCTCGGCAAGCTGGGCATTACCGACTTGGATCCGAACACGATCGTCGGTGAGCTGACCGTCGGCAGACAGCAGATGGTGGAGATCGCCAAGGCGCTGCTGATTAACGCGCGCGTACTCGTCATGGACGAGCCGTCCTCGGCACTTTCCAACGCAGAGATTGTAGAGATGTTCCGCATCGTGCGGGAGCTGCGTGCGCAGGGCTGCGCCATCGTCTATATCTCCCACCGCCTGCAGGAGCTGCACCATATTGTCGACCGCGTGACCATCATGCGCGACGGCAGGTACATTACCGAGGGCAAATTCAGCGACTTTACCATGGAGCAGATCATCGCCAACATGGTCGGTCGTGAGATCACCAATCAGTTCCCGCGTGACACGGTTCCGCGCGGCAGAAAGGTTCTTGAGGTTCGGAACCTGCAAGCCGGCAGAATGGTCAAGGACGTCAGCTTCGATGCCTATGAGGGCGAGGTGCTGGGCTTCTCCGGTCTGGTCGGCGCGGGGCGCACGGAGACAATGCGCGCAATTTTCGGCGCAGACCCCAAGAGCAGCGGCGAGATCGTGCTCGACGGGAAGCCCCTGAACATCCATTCTCCTGCTGACGCGATTCGCCAGGGCATCGTGCTTGCGCCGGAGGATCGGAAAAAGGATGGCCTCTGCACGAAGCTGACCATCCGAAACAACATCGCACTACCCAATCTTGATATCATTTGTTCGAAGCTTGTCGGCAAGGTTCGCCGCAAGACGGAGAACGAGATGATTGAAAAGGGCAAAAACGCCCTGACAATCAAGATGGCGAACGCAGAGGTGCTGGCTGGCAGCCTGTCCGGCGGCAATCAGCAGAAAATCGTTGTTGCCAAATGGCTGGCACGCGACTCCCGCGTTATCATCTTTGACGAGCCTACCCGCGGCATTGATGTGGCTGCCAAGGTGGAAATCTACGAAATCATCAATGAGCTGAAAAAGCAAGGCGTCGTGGTGATCATCGTCTCCAGCGAGCTGCCGGAGGTCATGGGCATTTCCGACCGCATTCTGGTCATGTGCAACGGGCGCGTAACCGGCGAGGTCGATCCGAGAAACACCTCGGAGGAAGAGATCATGACCTATGCTACCCAGTTTGGTGACAACGCGGTTGTCTGACTGAATAGAGAAGGAGTGTATTGAAAATGCGTGAGAAACAAAATCCGCTGAAGCGCCTGCTGTCCATCAACGGCATGGCATCCGTCCTGACCGCCTTCGTCGGCGTCGTGATCCTGATGATCGTGTTCTCGATTATGAATCCCAACTTTATCAAGTTTGACAGCGTCATGAACCTGCTGCGCTCCATCGTGCCGTTCCTTCTGGTCGGCATCGGTCAGGGCTATGTGTGTATCACCGGCAACATCGACCTGTCCATCGGTTCCGTGCTGGCGATGAGCGCCATGATCTCCGCGACCATGGTCTGCAACGGCTTCAGCGTTCTGGTCGCAATTTTGGTCGCCTTCGTGTGCTGCATGCTGGTCGGTCTGATCAACGGCGTGCTCGTGGGCAAGTTTGAACTGCCACCCTTCATTGCCACCCTTGGCACGATGACCATCGCCCGCGGCGTTGCGCAGCTTGCCAACGGCAACTACAACACCGACAACATCGGCTCCACCGGTGCGGCACAGGTGTTTAAGAATGTTCTCTACTACGGCAAGACCTTAGGCGTGTACAACGGCGTGTGGATTGCAATTATCGTTTGGGCGGTGTTCTTCTTTATCCTGACCTTCACCCGCAGCGGCCGTCATATCTACGCCGTCGGCTCCAATGTGGATGCCGCCCGCCTGTCCGGCGTCAATGTTTTCGCAACCACTACAAAGGCATACATGGTTTCGGCGTTCTGCTCCTTCCTCACCGGTCTAATCACCATGGCGCAGTCCGGTATGGGCGACATGAGCGCAGGTATGAGCTACGAGATGTACGGCGTCGCGGCGGCGGTTATCGGCGGCATTTCGACCCTCGGCGGCAGCGGTCTGCTGGTCGGTGTCATCGCAGGTGCCTCCGTGTGGGCGATTCTGCAGTCCGGTCTGACCTTTGCGCATGTGCCGGTCGCTTACCGCAACATCGTCATCGGTATCATTGTCGTGGTATGCGTTATGCTCGACGTCCTGCGCCGCAAGGGCAACGGCAAGCACAGCAAGTCCACCAAGAAAGCGGCGGAGAAAGCCGCGAAGTAATCGCTCCCGTTTCGGGAACCAAAAACGTATGTCCGGGGAATTCACCCCTGACAAAATATATTATCAAAGGAGAATGAAAAATGAAGAAGTTACTGGCACTGCTCCTCGCACTGGTTATGGTCTTTGCACTCGCTGCTTGCGGCGGCGACGGTGAAAAGTCCGACGGCGACACCATCCACATCAGCCTCATCACCATGGACCAGATGGACGTTCACTGGGTTAAGCTGGAAAAGGCTGCCCGCGCAAAGGTTGACGCTCTGAAGGCGGAAGGCAAAAACATCGAGTACGAATGGCTGGCTCCCGAGAAGAAGGACAACGCACAGCAGATCGCGCAGATTGAGACCGCAATCAACAACGGCGCTGATGTCATCATCATCTCCGTCAACGACGCTACCGCTTGCAACGACGCGCTGCAGGCAGCTCTGGATAAGGGCATCAAGCTCATCTATGTCGACGCTACCGCTTCCCTCGAGGCTTCCGCAACCTTTGCTACCGACAACTACGCTGCCGGTGCCGAAGCAGGCAGAGCCATGTTGCAGTATTTGGCAGATGCCGGTCTGACCGAAGGCGAGATTGGTCTGGTCTCCGCACAGGCAGGCGTGCAGTCCTGCATCGACCGTGTGGACGGCTTTGTCTCCGCGTTCGAAGGCACTGCTTTCACCATGAGTGAGGTTCAGTACTCCGACGGCGACGCTGTCAAGGCGCAGGACCTGACCAACGCTCTGATTCAGGACGGCGTGGTTGCTGTCTACGGCGCGAACGACGGCGCGACCAACGGCGCTGCCAACGCAGTCAAGGAAGCGAATGCGAACGGTGCGAACATCATCTGCGTCGGCTTCGACAACAGCTCCTCCAACCGCGCGCATGTTGTTGACGGCGAGCTGCTTGCTTTCATGGCGCAGAACCCCAACGTCATGGGCGAGAAGGCAATCGAGGCTGCCGTTGCTCTGATGGAAGGCACGACGCTGGCTGAGACCAATGTTGACACCGGTGTTTCCGTTGTCACCAAGGAGAATGTCGCGAACTTTGAGGACTAATCTCAATTCTGAAATACGCATACCGAATAAGCTGCCCCCCCGCCGGAACGGCGGGGGGCATTCCATAAAAGAAAGGAAAACACCGATGCAAACGAAGGATTATGGTAAGGCGATTCTTGGGGAACTGGAAAAAGTGATGGAGCAGGTCTCGCCGGATGCCTGCACGGCGCTCTGCAGCGCGATTGCAAATGCCGCGCGGGTATTCACAGCGGGTGCGGGACGCTCCGGCTTGGTGGCGAAAGCGTTTGCCATGCGCCTGATGCATTTGGGCTGCAACACCTATGTCTGCGGCGAGATGGTCACGCCTGCGTTTCAAAAAGGTGACCTTCTGCTGATCGTTTCCGGTTCGGGGGAGACGGCTTCGCTTGCGGCGATGGCAGGCAAAGCGCGTGCCGTGAGCGGCAGCTTGGCGCTGGTGACCGTCCGCGCGGAGAGCAGCATCGGCGCTATGGCGGATGTCATTGTACCGGTGCCTGCGCCCACGCCGAAAGCGGACAACGCCTTTCAGTCCATTCAGCCGATGGGCGCACTGTTTGAGCAGAGTTGCTTTTTACTGCTCGACGCCGTTGTGATGGAACTGATGGAGCGATTGAAACAGGACGAGGCATCCATGTATGCCCGCCATGCCAATTTGGAATAAGGAAAGGTGTCGGATATGAGGAAATTACAGCTTGCACTGGACGTGCTGCCGATGGAGCAGGCGTTGGCGCTGACGGAGGCGGTGCGCGGCTATGTGGAGCGGATCGAATTGGGAACACCCTTTGTTTTGGAATACGGCATGGAGGCGGTGCGCCGGTTCCGTAACCGTTTTCCGGAAAAGGAGCTGCTTGCGGATCTGAAAATCATGGATGCGGGTGCGCTGGAGGCGGGCGCTGCCTTTGCCGCCGGAGCGGATCTGGTGACGGTGCTGGCAGTGACCGACCGCGCCACCATCCGCGCTTGCGTGCAGGAGGCGGAGCGTTACCATAAAGCGGTCGTGGCGGATATGATCTGCGTGGAAGAGCCGGAGCGGGTTGCGAAAGCGCTGGAAGCGATGGGTGTTCACGGCATTGCCGTGCATACCGGTGTGGATCAGCAGGCGCGGGGAAGGACACCGCT
>JBJFGB010000095.1:0-3186 GCA_051892295.1 Faecousia sp.
GCCAGCAGCGGAATGGGCTTCATGGTCGGGTGTTCCTTGCTGTGCTTGGGCTTGTCGTAGTTCCAGATCGTCGTCTGCTTCCGATCTGCGAACCACTTATGCTTGCCGTTGGGAAGCCAGCCGAAAAGAACCGGCTCATGCTGCCACTGGTACGGCGAACGTCCGAGGACGAGCGAGTTTTTCACCCAGATGCATACGCCGCTGATGTGGAAGCCGGCTTCCTTGAATGCGCGGCGGAAGTTTAACCCCTCGGTGTCGGCGTGGAAGATATAGGCGGACGCTCCCTCCGCCAGATGCGGCAGCCAGTTGCGGAACGCGGAGAGCAGGAACTCATAGAACGCACCGTCCGCCATGCTGTCGTTCTGAATGGACTTGCCGTCAGCCGATTCATACGCCACATTGTACGGCGGGTCCGTTACCACGAGGTTTGCCTTCACATCGCCCATGAGGCGGTTCAGGTCATCCTCGCTGGTCGCGTCGCCGCAAAGCATCCGATGCCTGCCCAGCGTCCAGAGGTCGCCGGACTTCACGAAGGGCACGATGGTTTCCGCGTCCAGCTCCGTGTCATCGTCCTTCACATCCTTGTCGTGAACCTTGCTGAACAGCTCGTCCACCTCGGCAGCGTCAAAGCCGGTCGCACCGACATCGTAGCCGGACAGCTGGAGGTCGGAGAGCAGGTCAGCCAGCGCCTTCGGTTCCCATTCGCCGACAGCCTTGTTCAGCGCAATATTGAGCGCCTTTTCGTCCTGCGGGTTTTCGATGTGAACAACCACACAGTCGATCTCCATCGCGCCCTCCGCTATCAGCACCTTGTACCGCTGATGGCCGCCGACAATATTGCCCGTCACCTCGTTCCAGATGACCGGGTCCACATAGCCGAAGTCGTGCAGGCTTCGTTTGATTTTTTCGTATGCCGGATCGCCGGGCTTGAGATCCTTGCGGGGGTTGTACTTTGCGGGCTTCAACTTTTCGACGCTGATCCGTTGAAGATTCATCTGGGTGTTCATGGCAACTCCTTTCAAAACCGGGACATGTTTCCCTTTGCATGCATGATTTTCCCTTATTTCTGGCATGATATAAAGGGATACATTCCCTTGAAACTTGACTTTTCCCTTATTATCGCTTATGATTGAGGGGAATCCGAGAGGGAGGTAAGGTTATGCGAAGTTTCAACTATTCCGCAATCAGAGATCTGAAGTGGGATTCCGACATTCTTGGCCTGATTGCCGCAATATATAAAGAAGCCGGCAAGCAGGAACTTTATCTGAAGCAACGGCCGGAAGAATTGGAGAAGCTGGTGGAAATCGCCAAGGTACAGAGCACCGAAGCATCCAATGCAATCGAAGGCATCGTGACCACCAGCACCCGTATTCGGCAGCTGGTCGAAGAAAAGACTGCTCCTAAGAACCGAAATGAGCAAGAAATTGCCGGGTATCGTGATGCGCTGAGCATCATCCATGAGAACTTCGATGCGATTCCCATCACGCAGAATTACATCCTGCAACTTCACAAGGTGCTGTATAGCCATATGAACAATCCGATGGCGGGCCGCACGAAGAGTGTGCAGAATTACATCAGCGCAACCTACCCGGACGGACACACGGAAACGCTGTTTACGCCGCTGGCACCCTTTGAGACGCCCGTGGCGCTTGACCGAACCTGTGAGGAATACAATCGCGTCATCGGCAACATGGAGGTAGAACCGCTGATCGCCATCCCAATATTCATCCATGATTTCCTGTGCATTCATCCCTTTAATGACGGCAATGGCAGAATGAGCAGACTGCTCACAACGCTGCTGTTGTACAGGAACGGCTTCTATGTCGGCAAGTACATCTCCCTTGAGGCGAAGATCGCCAGGAACAAAGATCTGTATTACGACGCACTTGGCCAGGCGCAGACAGGCTGGCATGAGGAGAGCGAGAATGCAGTCCCGTTCATCAAGTATCTGCTCGGCACGATTCTTGCCGCCTACAGAGATTTCGAGGATCGCTTTGCACTGGTCGAGCGGAAGCTGCCCGCCATCGAGATGGTCAGGCAGGCATCGATGAACAAGCTCGGAAGATTCACCAAGCAGGACATCAGGGAACTCTGTCCCACACTGGGTGTCAGCACGATCGAAGGTGCACTCCGTAAGCTGGTCGCAGCCGGTGAAATCAAACGCGAAGAAGCGGGCAAGAATACCTGCTATTCCAGATTGAAATAACCCAATAATCATCAGGCATCTGCTCAAAAATGGGCAGATGCTTTTTGTTTGAGCGCATCATTTCAAAGGTGCGCTTTTTTGTTTTTTGGCTTGATACCCCGGGCCCCCAATTTCGCGAAAATTCACGCGAGAGGGGGCGGCGGTCTCCTCCAGGGCGCGGTCAGGGATTGAGGCCCCCCTGGGGCCCACACACTTTCGCACGGCGAAGCAGAGAAGCCGGGAGGGGCTGTAGCCCCAGCGAGGCGGGGTTTCGGGCGTCGGCGCACCCCCAGGGCGGGCGGCTGTGGCGGACGGGGCGGCGTTCGGGCGCGTTTGGCGGGACGCGGGGGCAATCTGCGGGCGCACACCGGGGAAAAGCCGGGCTGCCGGGGCAAAAGTGGGCGGTTGTGCCGGGAAACGGCGCACAGCGGGCGCGTTGGGGGCGGCATCCGGGGCGAAGTACCGGGTGGAAACCGGGAAAACCAGGCGTCAGCGGGGCTGTATCGGGGGCTACAAGCAGGGTTTTCGGGGTGCACAGCGGGCCTAACGGGGCGAAAACGGCAGCTATTCCGGGCTGTAGGCGGCAAAAAAGGCGGAAAAAGCCCTCCACACGGCGGGCTTGGGGCGGAAAACGGGGCGCAGCATGGCGTTTTACGGACGGCGTGTGACGGGTTCACGCTCACTGCTCACTGCACGGGTGATTGCCCCATGCGCACTCGCGTTTCGCGCGTATATAGGTAGCAACGGCCCGGCGGTGCAGATCGGACAAAACGTGAGGCTAAAGATTGTGCGATTCATCGGCCTTGCTATTTCGGGGCTTTGGAGTGATGTATGTGTCACCGCGAGGGGCACACCCCCACGAGAGCACCGAAAAGGAGAAGCACCCATGAAAGACCAGACCTTCGGCATCGAACTGGAAATGAACGGCATCCTCCGCACGAAGGCGGCGGCGGTCATCGCCGCACACTTCGGCACGACCCCCAGCGCACCCGACCACAGCT
>JBJFGB010000096.1:0-3186 GCA_051892295.1 Faecousia sp.
ATTGCGCCGTAAGGCGGTAACTTCTGCGGAGTATGTCCGGTCATCGGGCGGCTGAGGCATTTCGTGTGCGTGGCGTATATCGCCGCGATATGAATTGCGCGGTCGGCACAAGTCGGCCGTTTTTCATGTGCGCGGAGTGATACGCACGGTTAAGCGTATACCAAAATCTGCCTCGACCGTACCCAGCGAGACAACGAAAAAACTGAGTACGTTATTCAAGGAGGAAACAACAACTATGGCAAACACCATGATCAGAATTCGCCTCAAGGCTTATGATCATCAGCTCATCGACTCCACTGCGGAGAAGATCGTTGAGTCCGCAAAGCGCAACGGCGCTACCGTCTCCGGCCCCATCCCTCTTCCCACGAAGAAGGAAGTCGTCACCATCCTTCGCGCTGTTCACAAGTATAAGGATTCCCGTGAGCAGTTTGAGCGCAGAACCCACAAGAGATTGATCGATATCCTCAACCCCAACGCGAAGTGCATCGAAGCTCTGCAGGGCCTCGACCTTCCCGCCGGTGTCGAGATTGAGATAAAGCTGTAATATACATTATAAATATTGCAGCGTCCCCCGGCATCCCCTCGACCGCTGCCGAGCGGTCCCGGGTCAAGTTGGTAAACCAATGGCTGCCCAATGGTCAAGTTTGCCAACCAATAACCTAAAATAAGGAGTAAAAAACATGCAGAAAGCAATCATCGGCAAGAAAGTGGGCATGACCCAAATCTTCGATGAAGACGGTCGCGTGATTCCTGTCACCGTTATCGAGGCAGGCCCCTGCGTCGTCTCTCAGAAGAAGACAATCGAGAACGATGGCTATGTTTCCGTGCAGCTTGCCTTCGGCGATGTCGCTGAGAAGAAGCTGTCCAAGCAGGAAGTCGGTCATCTGAAGAAGGCGGGCGTTTCCGCCAAGAAGTACCTCAAGGAATTCAAGCTTGACAACGCTGCCGAACTCGAAGTCGGCGCTGAGATCAAGGCTGATGTGTTCGCCGTCGGCGACCATATCGATGTTACCGGAACCTCCAAGGGTCACGGTTTCCAAGGTGCGGTCAAGCGTCACGGCAACCACATCCAGAAGATGTCCCACGGCGGCGGCCCCGTCCATCGTCATTCCGGCTCCATGGGCTCTTCCTCCACTCCGTCCCGTATCTTCAAGGGCAAGGGAATGCCCGGCCACATGGGCGTTGAGCAGGTCACCGTGCAGAACCTGAGCGTTGTGAAGGTTGATGCCGATCTCAACATGCTCGTCGTTCGCGGCGCCATCCCCGGTCCGAAGGGCGGACTGGTCTACGTTAAGAGCACCGTCAAGACCATTAAGGTCCATACCGGCGCGACTGCCATCAGCAAGAACCCGCAGAAGGCTTCCGGTCGTAACCCGCAGAAGGCTTCCGCGAGAGGCTAAGGAAAGGAGAGTTAACTTATGCTGAAAACAAATGTTTACGACATGAACGGCAAGCAGGTTGGCGAGGTTGAACTTTCCGAGGCTGTCTTCGGCATCGAGCCCAACGAATCCGTTGTTCATGACGTTGTCAAGAATCATCTGGCCAACTGCCGTCAGGGCACACAGTCCGCTCTGACCCGCGCAGAGGTCTCCGGCGGCGGCAAGAAGCCGTGGCGCCAGAAGGGTACCGGCCACGCCCGTCAGGGCAGCACCCGCGCTCCCCAGTGGACGCACGGCGGCGTCGTCTTTGCACCGAAGCCCCGTGACTACAGCTACACGCTGAACAAGAAGGTTCGCCGTCTGGCTCTGAAGTCCGTCCTGAGCGCAAAGGCCGCGTCCTCCGATATCGTCGTCATCGACGAAATCAAGATGGACGAGATCAAGACCAAGAAGTTCGCCGGCTTCCTGAGCGCAGTCAACGCTGATTGCAAGGCTCTGGTTGTCACCGCTGAGGTCAACGAGAATGTCGTCCTCTCCGCGCGCAACATCCCCGGCGTTCAGACCACTTTTGCAAACCTCGTCAATGTTTACGACGTCCTCAACGCGAAGAAGCTCGTGCTTGACAAGGCTGCCCTTGCGAAGATTGAGGAGGTGTTCGCATGAAGACTGCATACGATATCATCATCCGTCCGGTCATCACCGAACAGTCCATGGAAGCAACCGATATGAAGAAGTACGTCTTCATGGTTGCCAAGGACGCCAACAAGACCGAGATCAAGAAGGCTGTTTCCGAAATCTTCGGCGTGAAGGTCGAAAAGGTCACCACCATCAACATGGACGGCAAGGCAAAGCGTCAGGGCAGATATCCCGAAGGCCGCACCGCGTCGTACAAGAAGGCTGTCGTTAAGCTGACTGCCGATTCCAAGGCCATCGAATTCTTCGAGGGTATGGTCTAATCCATCTCAATATAAGGAGTGTAACGCAAAATGGCGATTAAAACCTATAAGCCTTATACCCCCGCGCGCCGCGGCATGACCGTGTCCGCCTTTGAGGGTGTAGATAAGAAGGCAAAGCCCGAGCGTAGCCTGGTTGAGACCCTGAAGAAGAATTCCGGTCGCAACAGCTACGGCAGAATCACCGTCCGCCATCGCGGCGGCGGCAACAAGCGCAAGTACCGCATCATCGATTTCAAGCGCGACAAGCTGGACATGCCCGCCGTCGTGCAGCGCCTCGAGTATGACCCCAACCGCAGCGCGTTCATCGCACTGGTCAAGTATGAGGACGGCGAGCTTCGCTACATCCTCGCTCCGGTCGGTCTGAACGTTGGCGACACCGTTCTTTCCTCTGCGGCTGCCGACATCAAGCCCGGCAACTGCCTCCCCATTGCCAACATCCCCGTTGGTACCGTCATCCACAACATCGAGCTTCAGCCCGGCTCCGGCGCACAGCTCGTTCGTTCTGCCGGTGTCGCTGCACAGCTGCTGGCGAAGGAAGACACCCTCGCGCAGGTGCGTCTGCCCTCCGGCGAGGTCCGTTATGTCCGTATGAACTGCACCGCCTGCATCGGTCAGGTCGGCAACATCGAGCACGGCAACGTCCACATCGGTAAAGCCGGCCGTACCCGTCACATGGGTATCCGCCCGACCGTCCGTGGCTCGGTCATGAACCCGAACGATCACCCGCACGGCGGCGGCGAAGGCCGCGCTCCTGTCGGTCGTCCCGGTCCTGTCACTCCGTGGGGCAAGCCTGCGATGGGTTACAAGACCCGCAAGACCAAGAACCCGACCGATAAGTTCATCATCAAGCG
>JBJFGB010000097.1:0-3184 GCA_051892295.1 Faecousia sp.
GCCTTATCCATATCGCCGTCGGTCTCGACGAGCGCCTTCTTGCAGTCCATCATGCCGACATTGGTCATTTCGCGCAGAGCCTTTACATCAGCAGCAGTAAATGCCATAATTAATTATCCTCCTATTATATTCTTTGGAAAATGCCCGTCATGACGGCGGGCATTCTGTGTTTTTTATTCTTCGACGGGAGCTGCCTCGACCTCTGCGGTCTCAGCTGCGGGAGCCTCGGTGTTTGCCTCGCCCTGACGGCCTTCCTGCACGGCGTTCGCCATGGTGGCGACGATCAGACGGATGGCGCGGATGGCGTCGTCGTTGCCGGGGATGACATAATCGATCTCGTCGGGATCGCAGTTGGTGTCAACGATGGCGACGATGGGGATGTGCAGCTTACGCGCTTCGGCGATTGCGTTGCGCTCCTTGCGGGGGTCAACGATGAACAGGGCGCCGGGGAGCTTCTTCATGCTCTTGACGCCGCCGAGATACTTCTCGAGCTTTGCAATCTCGCCCTCGTGCTTAATGACTTCCTTCTTGGGAAGCATTGCGAAGGTGCCGTCCTCCTGCATCTTGCGCAGCTGTGCAAGACGGTCGATACGGGTGCGCATGGTCTTGAAGTTGGTCAGCATGCCGCCGAGCCAGCGGGCGTTGACATAGTACTGATCGACGCGCTCGGACTCTTCCTTGATGGCGTCCTGCGCCTGCTTCTTCGTGCCGACGAAGAGAACGCTCTCACCGTTGGCTGCGAGGTCGCGGATGAAGTTGTAAGCTTCTTCGATCTTCTTCACGGTCTTCTGCAGGTCAATGATGTAGATACCGTTGCGCTCCGTGTAAATGTAGGGAGCCATTTTGGGGTTCCATCTTCTGGTCTGGTGACCGAAATGGACGCCTGCTTCGAGCAGGGACTTCATGGATACGACTGCCATTTGTTTTTTCTCCTTTTCGTTTTGACCGCCATTTCGCTCATCTCCCCCGTCCACCGCAAGCGGCACTGGGACGGAAAATCCCGAAATGTGTGGTTTATTCTGTGCGCTTTTTCCGCGCCGTACTATTATAGCGTAGGAATTCTCCGTTTGCAAGCATTATTTTTTGATTTTTTGCATTTTTTTCTTTAGAAAAACTCCCTTTTCGGACGAAGGAGGCGGAATTTCTCCAAATCGCCGTCTACGAGAATGATATCGTCGCCGATTCGGCGGATGCATTGCCACGGAATGACAAAATCGTCGCGATGTCCGAAGAAGCCGAAGCCTTTGCATTTGCACGGGACAACGATGGCGACGATGCGCCCGTTGCAGATGTCCACCTCGACATCCGAGACGAAGCCGAGACGGCAGCCGTCACAGACATTGACGACCTCTTTGCATTTGAGACTCGAAAAGCGGTTTCCCATAAGCTCACCCACCCATTCATACTGGGACAGTGTATGCACGGGAAGCGGAAAAAATGCGCCTGATGGGCGGAAAAGCGGCGCCTATAGAGGAAGGTTCCTGCACGGGATTGCCACGACCAGTGTGCGCACTGGTCTCGCAATGACAAATCAGGGTGGCTTTTCGTGTCATTGCGAGGAGCGCAGCGACGTGGCAATCTATCTGTTGGGTTTTGTATGCACCCAGTAGTTCCTGCACGCGGGCGGCTGATAGCCGCCCCTACGAGTTCGGAGGGGAGCTTCTGTCCCTACTGCGACAAAAAAGGGACGCCGCGGGGGCGTCCCTTGGTGTGAGAATTATTCTGCGGTGTTTTCTTCGGATTGCTTTGCCGCTTTGCCGCCGGCGAAGCCTGCGACGAGGGCTTGTAGGTCGATGCCGGTGGATTCCTTCAAGCCATCTACAACCTGATTGGCGCTGCCGATCACATCCTTGAGCAGACGCGTGGCGTTGCCGTCGCCGTACATGACGATCTTATCCGTCTGCGCCAGCGGGGCTGCGGCACCCTTGACGACCTCGGGCAGGGCTGCCAGATACATTTCGAGAATGGACGCTTCGCCCATCTTCTTCTGCGCCTCCGCCTTCTTTTCAATCGCCTCCGCTTCGGCGATGCCCTTGGCGCGGATACCTTCGGCTTCCTGCTCCATGGCGAAACGCAGCGCTTCCGCTTCCGCTTTGCGTGCTTCCGCCTGCTGGATGGCTTCGTACTTCTTCGCCTCCGCCTCGCGCTGGCGCTTAATCAGCTCCGCTTCGGCTTCCTTTTCCGCTTTGTACTTCATGGCGTCCGCCTGCTTGCGAATTTCCGCGTCGAGCTTGCGCTCCTGCAGGGCGATCTCCTTTTCCGCCAGCTCCGCTTCTTTTTCGCGGCGGGCGATATCCGCATTGGCACGGGTGATCTCAATGGTCTTACGCTGATTCTCCTGCTGGATGGAATAGGCGGCGTCCGCTTCCGCTTTCTTGGAGTCGGCGACGACCTGCATCTCCGCCTGCTGCACGCTCAGGGCGGCGTTCTGCTCGGCGATCTTCTTCTCCGCCTCGACCTTGACGGCGTTTGCCTCCTGCTGCGCCTCCGCAGTGGCGATGGCAATATCGCGCTGGGCATTCGCCTTGGCGATCTGCGCGTTCTTGCGAATTTGCTCGACATTGTCAATGCCCATGTTTTCGATGGTACCTGCGTTGTCGCGGAAGCTTTGAATATTGAAGTTGACGACCTCAATGCCGAGCTTCTGCATATCCGGCACGACATTTTCGGTGATCTTCTTTGCCACGCCCTGACGGTCCTGCACCATTTCCTTCAGACCGACCGAGCCGACGATCTCACGCATATTGCCTTCGAGCACCTGCGTGACGAGGGAGATCAGTTCCATACGGTTCATGCCCAGCAGGGCTTCCGAAGCGCGGAGGAGAAGGGTGGGATCGGACGAGACCTTGACATTGGCGACACCGTCTACGCTGACATTGATGAACTCATTCGTGGGCACTGCCTCGGAGGTCTTAACGTCCACCTGCATGACGCGCAGGGAAAGCTTATCCACGCGTTCAAAGAAGGGAACGCGCCAGCCTGCCTTGCCGATGAGGATGCGGCGCTTGCCGAGACCGGAGATGATGTATGCGGTGTCGGGGGGCGCTTTCAGATAGCCTGCGACCAAAAGCAGAACAATGAGAACGACGACTGCCACGGGGATGATGATTGCTGGTAACATAATGATTTGCCTTCCTCTCTTGTCAAGCCCTAAATCGTTGTAATTTAAGGCTTTTCTAAAATA
>JBJFGB010000098.1:0-13072 GCA_051892295.1 Faecousia sp.
CACTTGCCTCACGCGGTTAACTTAATGACATTGGGACATGTCCCCGCCGTCCGCGAAGCGGCTCCGTAGGAATTAACGATACTGCACGGCATTTCGTAGCTGCCACGGCGGGGACATGTCCCCGCCCTACAGGGTACTAACGCCTCAGCGGGGGACTTCCTCCATGACGAAGCACTCGAAGATGTCGCCTTCCTTGATGTCGTTGAACTTCTCGATGGACATGCCGCACTCGTAATTCGCGGCGACCTCCTTCACGGAGTCCTTGAAGCGCTGCAGGGAGCCGATGTTGCCCTCATAGATGACGATATTATCTCTGAGCACACGCACCTGCGCGTCGCGGGTGACCTTGCCGTCCTTGACATAGCAGCCTGCAATGGTGCCGATGGCGGAGACCTTGTAGGTCTGGCGCACCTCGGCATGCCCGATGACCGCCTCGCGGTACTTCGGCGCAAGCATGCCCTTCATGGCAGCCTCGATCTCGTCGATGGCGTCGTAAATGACGCGGTACATCCGCAGATCCACATTCGAACGCTGCGCCGAGGCGGCAGCGGCGGAGTCCGGGCGGACGTTGAAGCCGACGACAATGGCGTTTGCGGTGGAGGCAAGCAGGATGTCGGACTCGTTAATTGCGCCGACCGCCGCGTGGATGACGCGGACGCGCACCTCCTCGTTCGAGAGCTTTTCGAGGCTGGCCTTGACCGCCTCGGCGGAGCCTTGCACGTCCGCCTTGACGATGAGGTTCAGCTCCTTCATCTCGCCCTCCTGCATCTTGGCAAAGAGGTTGTCGAGGGTGACCTTGCTCATAAGCTTTGCGGCAGCTTCCTTCTCCTTCTGCTTGCGCTGCTCCACGAGCTGACGCGCCATGCGCTCGTCTGCGACGGCGTCAAACTCATCGCCGGGGGTCGGCGTTTCCGCAAGACCCGTGATCTCCACGGGGATGGAGGGTCCCGCCTCGGTGATGGAGCGGCCCTTGTCGTCCATCATCACGCGAACCTTGCCCACGGCGGTGCCGGCGATGATGAGATCGCCCTTATGCAGCGTGCCGTTCTGCACGAGCAGGGTCGCGATGGGGCCGCGGGTCTTGTCCAGTCTGGCCTCAATGACCGTGCCCTTGGCGGCACGGTTCGGATTCGCCTTCAGCTCCGCCAGCTCTGCGGTCATAATGACGGTTTCCAGCAGCTCGTCTATGCCCTCCCGGGTCTTTGCGGAAATGCGGCAGACCTCCGTGTCGCCGCCCCACTCGGAGGGAACGAGGTCATGCTCGGTGAGCTGGGTGAGGATGCGGTCTGGATTCGCGCCCGGCTTATCCATCTTATTCACGGCGACGATGATGGGAATCTTCGCCGCCTTGGCGTGGTTAATCGCCTCAATGGTCTGGGGCATGATGCCGTCATCCGCCGCCACGACCAGAATCGCAATATCGGTGCACATCGCGCCGCGGGCACGCATGGAGGTGAAGGCGGCGTGACCCGGGGTGTCAAGGAAGGTGATGGGCTTGCCGTCGATCTTGACGGTATACGCGCCGATGTGCTGGGTGATGCCGCCCGCCTCGCCGGAGGCGACGTTCGTCTCGCGCACCGCGTCCAGCAGGCTCGTCTTGCCGTGGTCAACGTGACCCATGACCACCACAACGGGGCTGCGCTCGACCAGCTCCTCCTCGGTGTCCACATGGTCGTCAATCAGGCGCTCCTCGATGGTGACAACGACCTCCCGCTCCACCTTGCAGCCCAGCTCGGTGGCGACGAATTCGGCGGTGTCAAAGTCGATGGTCTGGTTGATGCTCGCCATCACGCCGTTTTTGAGCAGGCATTTGATTAGCTCTGTGGCGGTTTTCTTCATGCGGGATGCCAGCTCGCCCACGGTGATTTCATCGGGAATCTTCACGGTCAGCGGGGTCTTCTTGATGATCTCCAGCTGGAGGCGGCGCAACTTCTCCTGCTCCTCGTTGCGGCGCTTGCTGCCCGTCGCCTTCTTATTATCCTTGCCCTTATTCTTGTTTTTATTTCCAATCTTCTGCTTGCCGCCGGAATAATTCTGCACGCGCTCGGAAACGAGGCTGTCCACGCGGTCGTCAAAGCGGTCGGCGTTGACCGTGACCGCCTTCGTATCGACGACGCGGCGCTCGCGTTTCCGCTGCTCGGGCTTCGGCGCAGCCGGTTTCTCCTCCGCAGGCTTGGCAGCCTCCTGCTTTGCCTCGGCGGGCTTCGCCGCTTCCTTCTTCGGCTCGGCGGGCTTCTCCTCCTTTTTCGCCGGAGGCGTGACTGCGAATACCTCCGCAATCGAAGCAATCTGATGGTGCTGCGTGATATGGTCAAAGAGCGCGTTAAGCTGCTCCTCGGTCAGCACCTGCGCGTTGCTGCGCGGCTTTTCAAAATATTTGCCGACGATCTCCATGATCTCCTTTGTGGACATCCCGAAATCCGCCGCGACTTCCTTCACTCGATACTTCACTAAACTCATAAAGCCACCTCCGTGTTACTTTTTCCCAAATCGGACATTGCGGCGGTGCGCCTTTTCCTCCGCACGCCGTTTTTCCACGCGCTGCACGCGGGCATCCAAGTCCGCCAGCAGCGCGGCATATTTCTCCGGCTCGCCAAGCGTCTTGACGAACGCCTGCGCCAGCCTGACATCCGTGATTGCCGCAATGGCGCAGCTCGTCGTTCCGAGCGCATCACCCAAATCATCCTTCGAAAAGGCGAGGGGCAAAAGCGGCTGCGCCGTTCCCGCGACAAAGCTCTTTGCCCTGCGCAGGGTATGGGGCGAGGCGTCCGCCGCCAAAAGCACCAGCCGCGCGCGGCTTGCTCTGCACATCGCGCCCACCTGCTCCTCGCCGAGGACGAGATTGCCGCCCTTGCGGGAGAGACTGAGCAGCCCGAGGCTTTTATTCTGCTCCATTTGCCGCCTCCATTTCCGCCAGCAGGGCGTCATAGACCTCCTGCGGGATCTCGGTTTCAAACGCGCGGGAGAGCGCCTTGGTCTTAATGGCGCGTTTGAGGCATTCGGGATTCGGGCAGACATACGCCCCTCTGCCGGATGCCTTGCCTCTCAAATCGAGCGTGACCGCGCCCTCCGGACTGCGCACCACACGCAGCAGCTCCCGTTTCGGCTTCATCTCGCGGCACCCAAGGCATTGCCGCATCGGTATTTTCTTCGGCACGGTAATCGCTTCCTTTCTTCTTATTCAGTGAATCGTGAATGGTGAACAGTGAATGGTGAATAGGTTACGCCCCAATGGAGCCTGCAGCACGCAGCATCCCTGACGCGCCCACGCAGGTTAAGGGCTAAGGGCTAAGAGTGAATGACTTCGGTGTGCTTCGCACGGATTTTCAATTGTAGGGGCGGATATCATCCGTCCGTGTGCAGGAACTGCCGACTGCGTACCAATTCATTCCTTCGTACCGTCTGTTAAATCCGGTATATCAAAAATCAAAATCCGTGCGAAGCACACCACAGTCATTCACCATTCACCCTTAGCCCTTAGCCAAAAAGGCTTTCCACAGGCGCGTCAAGGATGCCGCGGGCTGCAGCTCTCCACAGACGCAACCTGTTCACTATTCACTATTCTCTATTCACTATATAAAAGCGCTCTTACTCCTCCGCCGGGGCTTCCGTCTCCTGCGGGGCTTCCTCCTGCGCCGCTTCCTCGACTGTCTCCGCCACGGAGGCGGGCTTGATGTCGATCTTGCAGCCGGTCAGACGGGCGGCGAGGCGGGCGTTCTGCCCCTCCTTGCCGATGGCGAGGGAGAGCTGATCGTCCGGCACGATCACGCGGCAAGCCTTCATACCCGCGATCTGCGTCACGGAAATGACATCCGCCGGGGAGAGCGCCGAAGCGACAAAGGCGCAGATATCCTCCGACCAGACGATGATATCCACCTTTTCCCCCTGCAGCTCATCGACCACCGCGTTCACACGCGCGCCGCGTGCGCCGACACAGGCGCCGACGGGATCGATGTTCTCCTCCGTCGCGCAGACGGCGATCTTGGTGCGGGAGCCTGCCTCCCGGGCAATGGAGCGGATCTCCACCGCGCCCGAGGCGATCTCGGGAACCTCCAGTTCAAACAGCCGCTTGACAAGGGCGGGATGGGTGCGGGAGACCATGACCTGCGGGCCGCGGCTGCTGCGGCGCACCTCGACGACATAGACGCGGATCATGTCGCCCTCGGTGAAATGCTCGCCATGCACCTGCTCGCCCACGGCAAGCAGCGCGTCGGTGCGGTCGCTGCCCTGTCCGATGCGGACGGTGATATCGCCCGAATTGTCGATGCGCAGCACCGTGCCGGTGAGAATTTCATGCTCCTTCGAGGAGAAGCTCTCAAAGACCATGCCGCGCTCCGCCTCGCGGATGCCCTGAATGATGACCTGCTTTGCGGTCTGGGCGGCGATGCGTCCGAACGCCTGCGTCTTGATTTCGACGTTGACGAGGTCGCCGAGCTGGGCGGTCTTGTCGATCTTGCGGGCGGCGTCGAGCAGAATTTCCGTCGCGGGGCTGATAACCTCGTCCACGACCTCCTTCTGCGCGTACATGAAAAGCTTATCCTCCGTCAGCTCGACGTAGACATTGTCGGTGTAGCCGTCCTTGTCCTTCTTGTACGCAGCGACCAGCGCCTGGGTGATGCGCTCGACCATGTACTCCACGGGAATGCCGCGCTCCTTTTCCAGCTGACGCAGCGCCGCAAAAATTTCAGCGTTCATAATCGTGTTCTCCTTATTTTCTTTTCCTGTTTGGGTAGCTCTTGCAGATCGCATTTCAAAATGCCCCCTAAAATTCCACGCGAAGCCACACCAAAGCGACCTCGGATTTTTCAAACCTCATCGTGTTTTTTCCCACCGTGACGGTCACATCGCCGTCCTGATAGCCCTGCAAAACGCCGGCAAATTCCTTGCTGCCGTTTTTCGGGCGGTAGAGCTTGACCAGCACCGGCGCGCCGAGAAAGCGCTCAAAATCGGACGGACGCTTCAATACGCGCTCCAAGCCCGCCGAGCAGACCTCGAAGCGGTAGCTCTCGGGAATGGGGTCGTACTCGTCCAGCACGGGATCCACCGCGCGGGAGACCGCCTCGCAGTCGTCGATGTCCACGCCGCCCTCCTTGTCGATATACAGGCGCAGAAACCATTCGCCGCCCTCGCGGACATATTCCACATCCCACAGCTCGCAGCCCTTCTGCTCCACCAGAGGCTGCGCCAGAAGCCAAACCTGTTCCGTAATTTTCATGAATTGATCCCATCCTTTGTTTCCATCGCAGCAGCGGATATCCTCCGCCAGCGTGCAGGCACGCCTTTAAAATCTGTAGCGCGCGGCATCCCTGACACGCCGATACAGGCTAAGGGCTAAGAGTGAATGGTGAATGACTGAGGAGCGCTCCGCGCGGATTTTAAATTGTGTATTGTTTCACGAGACGGAGAAGAAATCCTGTGTGTAATGATTGAAATCCGTGCGAAGCACACCACAGTCATTCACCCTTAGTCCTTAGCCCTTAGTCAATACCTATTCACTATTCACTCAACAAGAAAGAGAGGGGAACTCCCCTCTCTTTAGTAAAGCTTACTATAGATTGTCTGTATTATACCACCGTTATTCTTGAAATGCAAGGGGATTTTTCGAAAAACGCGGAACTTTTCCGTAATTTTTTCTTCTCCTATCGCAAAACGGTCACAAAATCGCCGGATTTCGCCTTTCCCTCGGTGAGCACCTTGACGAAAATCCCCTCCCGGGGCATGACGCAGTCCCCCGCCGCCTTGCGGATGGCGCAGTCGTTGTGGCACTCCTTGCCAATCTGCGTGACCTCGCACAGGGCGGTGCCAACCTTCATCCTTGTGCCCACGGGCAGCGCATAGAGGCAAATGCCCTCGAGCAAAATATTCTCGGCAAAGGCGCCGGGCTTCAGCTCGAACGGAAGTTTCTCCTGCACCTTCTGCACGCTGGCAGTCGAGAGCAGACTCACCTGCCGATGCCAGTTGCCCGCGTGGGCGTCGCCGACAATGCCGTGGTCGGGCAGTAAAACGACCTCGTCCACGGGATGCTTCTGCTCCCCCTTTTTCTCGCTGATGCAGACCGCGCGGATCACGCCCGTCGGCGCGCCGCATTCGGCGGAGCCTTTGGAATAGAGCATCAGAACGCCGTGGTGCAGCGCGCCCGCAATCGCTTCATAGTTCTCCCGCGCCGCTCTCTCGCTGCCGGGCAGGTTGACAATCAGGCTCTGCCCGCGAATGCCCGCCACCGCCCGGGACAGGCAGCCGTGGGGGGTGTGCTTCATGCTCTCCATGCGCATGACCTCGGGGATGCCCCTCGTCTCGCGCTCTAACACCGAGAGCGTCGCCTCCGGCGTGACATCCCGGGGAGAAAAGCCCGTGCCGCCCGTGGTGAGAATCAGCCCGAGCCGCAGCGTGTCCGCGCAGTGCAGCAGCGCCCCCTTGATCTCCTCTGCCTCGTCGGGCACGACCGTGGTGTATAAAACGTCCCAGCCGTCCCGCTTTAACAGCTCGCAAAGGGCAGGGCCGCTCGTGTCGACCCGTTCGCCCCGTACCGCCTTGTCGCTGACGGTAATGACAGCCGCCGTATCCTTCATGTCTCTTCCTCCCGTAAAAAATCTCCGTGAACGCCGCCCGTTTTGGAGAGCAGACGCACATCGGTGATGACCATATCCTTCTGCACCGCCTTGCACATATCGTACACGGTGAGCGCCGCCGCAGAAGCCGCCGTCAGCGCCTCCATCTCGACCCCCGTGCGCCCCTCGCAGGACACCGTGGCGCGAATCTCGACGCAGCAGCGCGCCTCGTCCAGAGACAGCCTTAAGTCAATCCCATCCACCGCCACGGGATGACACATGGGAATCAGCTCCGGCGTACGCTTGGCAGCCATCACGCCCGCGATCTGCGCAACGGTCAAAACGTCGCCCTTTTTCATGCCGCCCGTTTGAATCAAGCGCAGTGTCTCCGGGCTGACGCACACCCGCGCCCCCGCCGTGGCAGTCCGCCGCGTCTGCAGCTTCTCCCCGACATCCACCATTTTCGCGCGCCCTTGGTCGTTAAAATGGGTAAAATCCTCCAAATTCTTCATCCAAACCTCCCGTATGTAGGCGGTGAATCGTGAACAGTGAACAGTGAACAGTGAATAGTGAATAGTGAGCCGGACGTAGCAGCCTTTTTGTGTCATTGCGAACCCAGTGCGCACACTGGGTGTGGCAATCTCAGGCGATAGCTTTGTACACATTCCGTAGTTCCTGCACGAGATTGCCACGTCGCTGCGCTCCTCGCAATGACACAGAAAGGCAACCCTCATGTGTCATTGCGAACCCAGTGCGCACACTGGGTGTGGCAATCTCGTGTAGGCACCACCGACCGCGTATCAAGCCGCAAGCACCGGAACAACCCGCAGCGACAAACCATTCACTATTCACTATTCACTATTCACCATTCACGATTCACTACTCCCCACGCTCCGTTCTTCAGCCGCCGATCCGGTACATCCCTCTGCCCGCCTGTGAGCGGTTCTCGGCACTCAGCTCGGCGTGGCGGGCGGGCTTGGCGAGGATGGCTTCCCGCATTTTGATTGCCATCTCCTCCTGCGTCAGCCCCTTGATGGAGCAGGCATCCGGCGCGTGGAGGCAGGGCTTGAGCTTGCCGTCCGCCGTCAGACGGAGGCGGTCGCAGGTCGTGCAAAAATGCGCGCTCACCGGACTGATCAAGCCCACATTTCCTTTCGCTCCCGGCAGGCGGTAAAGCCTTGAAACGCCGTCCTTGCCCTGTATTTGCAGCTCCGGCAGCTTGTCGAGCACCGCGTCACAGGGCAGATAGGCATCCTGCCCGAAGCGCTCGCTGTCCGGCATCGGCATCAGCTCGATAAAACGGACATCCACGGGATAGCGCAGCGTCAGCCCCGCAAGGTCGGCGATCTCGTCGTCGTTAAACCCGCCAATCAGCACCGTGTTGAGCTTGACGCGCTCGAAGCCCGCCGACAGCGCAGCCTCCAAGCCGCGCAGGGCATCCTCCAGCGCACCGCACCTTGTGATATCATGATACTTCTCCGGGTTCAGCGTGTCAAGACTGAGATTCACGCGCCTGACCCCCGCCTCCCGCAGCGGCTTTGCCAGCTCCGGCAGCAGAATACCGTTCGTGGTCAGGCAGACCTCCTCAATTCCCTCGACGGCGGCGGCGCGGCGGCAGATGGATAAAATATTCCGCTTCACCAAAGGCTCACCGCCGGTAATGCGCAGCTTGGTCACGCCCAAGGACGCGGCGGCGCGCACGGCGGCAATCATCTCCTCCTCGCTGAGCATGTCCTCATGGCGCTTTTTGCACACGCCGCTTTCCGGCATACAGTATTTGCACCGCAGATTGCAAAGCTCCGTGACCGAGAGGCGCAGATAGGTGATGCTTCTTCCGTAAGTGTCTAACATATCAATACCGTCCGAAGGTACAGTTGGGGTAGTGGCAGGGCTTGCACAGTCTGCAAAGTCCGCCGTCGCCCAAACGGATCAGATCGGCTTTCGTCAGACGGTCGCCCGCAAAAATCTGCGGCAGCAAAACATCAAAAATGGTCGTGGGCATACTGATTGCCGCCCCCGGCACCCCGAGAATCGGCACATCCTTCAGATAAGCCACCAGCGTCATGTTGCCCGGCTGCGAAGGTACGCCGTGGGTCACAATCTCCGCGCCCAAGCTGCGGATCGCGCTGGGGGTCAGGTCGTCGGGATCGACGGACATGCCGCCGGTAAAGATCAAAAAGTCCGCGCCCGCCTCCAGGAAGTTCCGCGCCGCGCCGGTAATCATGTTCAGATCGTCGTCGCAGATTGTCACGCCGAGAATTTCTGCGGGATACTTCTGCATCTTCGCCCGCACCACCGGCTCAAACTTGTCTTGAATGCGCCCCGTGTAAATTTCCGAGCCGGTGATGATCACGCCCAGCTTTCTCTGCTTGTAGGGGCGCAAATCAAGGAGCTTTTTCCCCTTGCACAGCGCCTCTGCGCATTCGATTTGCACCTCCTGCGTCACAAGCGGCACAATGCGCATGGAGGCGAGGCGGTCGCCGACCTCCACCGGGAAGTGGTCGGGCAGGGTGGAGATTGTCAGGTCACCAATCGAATTGATCTCGCGCAGCAGCTCCGTGTCCACGCGGAACATGCCCCGCTCCTCCGCCATCAGAAGCACCTTGCCCTCGGAGGGAGCGGTATAATGCGCACCTTCCACGGGAGCCATCGCCGCCATACGCAGCGCGGCATCCTCCTCATGGATCTCGCCGGCGTTCTCCTCCCAAATAAAGACCGTCCGCTTGCCGAGGTCGAGCAGCTTCGGAATGTCCTCCTCCGTGATGACATGCCCACGCTTGAACGCAGCGCCCTTAAACCCGTCGCGCATCGCGGTAATGTCATGGCAAAGCGTCAACCCGACGGCATTTTCCACCGTAACCTTTTTCATGGCAATCTCCTTTCCGCTCTTGGTGTTTCAGTGAATAGTGAATGGTGAATAGTGAACAGTGAATAGTGTCGGAGCGCTCCGCGCGGATTTAAAACGGAATGACATAGACGCACTCTCCCACCTGTCATTGCGAGACCCCAACGGGGTCGTGGCAATCTCGTGCAGGAACCACCAACCACGCACAATGACAGGAAACAGATTGCCACGTCGCCTGCGCAGCCGTTCGCGACGGAGGAGCGTTACGGATGCGGCGTGCCCCTTGCGGGTATGCGCTCCTCGCAATGACATAATAGGCTACCCTGACTTGTCATTGCGAGACCAGTGCGCACACTGGTCGCGGCAATCTCGTGCAGGAATCATCGACCGCGCACCAAGCCGCAGGCAACAGGAAACCCCACAGCGACAACCTATTCACTATTCACTATTCTCTATTCACTGTTCTCTGTTCCCTATCTACTTCTATTCTAACTCCTCTGTCAAGGGCATCAGCGCGTCCTGCGGTAAGCATACCGTCACCGTCTCGGCTGCAAGCTTTTTCCACGTCTCCTTGTCCAGCTCCCAGCCGATTGCCGCCTCCGCGCCCTCGGGGAGGAGAAAGACCGTCACGGAGAACGGATTTTCGGTCACGCTGACCACGCGGCAGGAAACGCTGTTTTCCCCCTCACCCGCGGAGATGTCGTGCATTCGGATGCCGACGCAAGCCGTCTTTTCCGTGATCCCCCGCACGCTTAGGCGCAGCTTCCACTCCTCGGCAAACAAATGGGTCTCATCCAGCCGCACCGCCCTTGAGACATTTTTGCAGCCCGTGAGCAAAGCGGCGTTGCGGGTTTTCGGCGCGGCAAAGACGGACTTCTTCCCGCCGATTGTCTCGATCACGCCGTTGCCCATCACGGCGACGCGGTCGGAAAGACGGTAGACCTCGTCGCGGTCGTGGGAGACGAGCAAAACGGTCTTGCCGAAGCGCCGCAGAACCTCCGCCATCTCCCGCTCCAAGCGGAAGCGCAGGTGGCTGTCCAGCGCGGAAAACGGCTCGTCCAGGAGCAGGATCCTCGGCTCCGAGAGCAAAATGCGCGCCAAAGCGGTGCGCTGCTGCTGCCCGCCGGAGAGCTGGTTCGGATAATGGTGCAAAAGCTCCGTCAGTCCGAAGCGCTCCGCCGCCTCCCGGACACGCGCCTCCCGCTGCTTTTTGTCCCTGTCCCGCTTCGCCCCGGCGCGCAGGTTTTGCAGCACCGTCATGTTGGGGAACAGGGCGTAATTCTGAAACATCAGCCCCGTGCGCCGCGCCTGCGGGCTGAGATTGATGTGTTTTTCCGCGTCAAACAGCACGACATCATCCACGACGATCCTGCCCCTATCCGGCTTCTCGATGCCCGCGATGCACTTGAGCGTCATGCTCTTGCCGCAGCCGGACGCGCCCAAAAGCGCCAGTATTTCATTCTCCGCTTCAAACTCCACGCACAGATGAAAGCTGCCGAGGCGTTTTTCAATATCCACATAGACCGACATTATGCTTTCCTCCCCGCCCTTTTTTCCAGCAGATTGACTGCCAGCAGCACAACAAAGGAGATGGCGAGATTGACCAGCACCCATTTGAAGGCAAGCCCGTCGTCATTGGTGCGCCAGAGCTGGTAGACTGTTGTCGAGATCGTCGCGGTGCGTCCGGGGGTGTAGCCGCAGACCATGCTGGTGGCGCCGTATTCCCCGAGGGCGCGGGCAAAGGCCAGCACGGTGCCCGCCAGAATGCCCTGCCTGCAATAGGGCATACGGATGCGCCAGAAGATGTAAGTATTGGAAAGTCCGAGGGACTTCGCGGAGTAGCCCAGCGTCTCGTCAAAGGACTCAAACGCCCCGCGCGCCGTGCGGTACATCAGGGGGAAAATGACCACGGTCGTCGCGAAGATTGCCGACCACCAGGTCATGGTCAGCCGCAAGCCGAAATTTTCGAGGAACCAGGCGCCGAGGATGCGCTTCGGACCGAGGACACGCAGCAGAAGATAGCCCACCACCGTAGGCGGCAGCACCAACGGCAGCGTCAGAAAGACGTCGAGCACACCCTTGACAAGCCTCGGCGCCTTTGCGATATAATACGCGGCAAAAATGCCCACAAAGAAAATAATAACCGTACTGATCCCCGCCACCCGCAGGGAATTCCAAAGCGGAAACAAATCCATCCGCAAACCTCCTCTTTTTGGGCTAAGGGCTAAGAGTGAATGGTGAATGACTGTGGTGTGCTCCGCACGGATTTAAAAGGCGGACGGACAGAGTCGACCGCCTCTACGGCGTGAAGTGCGAAATTTCTCGTAGTAGGCTGTTAAGTCTAAAACTTTACTCTCTGAAATGTGAGCTTTTGAGCTCAGCAGCAGTACGCCGTAGGGCGCGACGACCTCGGCGCGCCGGTGCAGGAACTACCAAATGTGTACAAACTCGTTCATTTATACTGTCTGCCGCTTCGCGGACGGCACGCCGAGTCGTCGTGCCCTACGGACTACCTACAGTTTTAAGCGTTACAGGCTAGTAGGGGCGGATAGCATGTCCCGTTTTTTTAATCCGTGCGGAGCACACCAAAGTCATTCACTCTTAGTTCTTAGCTCTTAGTCAGATTCCGCCCTATGCTGCGCAAGCGTGAACGGCAACGGTGCGCATCCTTCACGCCCGTTCCCATTCACGCTTTGCGTTTCATATGTTATCCAATCGGCGTAAATCCGACGGCTTCAAACACTGCGTCGGCAGCGTCGCTCGTCAGATAGGTCAAAAAGTCCTGTGCCGCTTCGGCATTCTTCGAATCCTTCATCACGGCGGCGGGGTAGATCACCTGACCGCACATCTCGGCGGTGGCGGTATCGACCACGGTCAGACCCGCAGAGGCGGCGTCCGTCTGATAGATGATGCCGCAGTCCACAATCGCCTCGGAAACCTGCGTCGTGACCTCCTTGACGTTGGAGCCGTAGGTGATGCTGCCCGCCGTGGCAAGCGCTTCCTCCTCCAAGCCGAAATAGGTCAGAATTTTCTGGGTGTACTGTCCCACGGGGACGTCCGCGTTGCCCATGGCGAGCAGAACTCTTCCGGCTTCCAGACCCGCCTTCAGGTCGTCATAGGAGTTGATGCCTGCGGGGTTTCCCTCCGGTACGGCGAGGGCGACCTTGTTCTCGAGGATATTAAAGCGGGTACCCTCCAAAACGAAGTCCAAACCGTCGACGTTGACAGAGGCATCGGCAGTGATGTCAAGCTGATTCATCTGTTTCTGTCCGGCGGAGATGAAGATGTCGCACACCGCACCTTCCTCAATCTGGGTCTTGAGCGTGCCGGAGGAGTCGAAGTTGAATACGATGGTCACATTCTCATGCTCCGCCATGTACTGCTCGCCGAGTGTCGTCAGCGTCTCGGTCATGGAGGCGGCGGCAAAGACCACCAGCTCGACCTTTTCGGCAGCCGCCGTCGTATCCGGCGCGGCGGTGGTGGCGCTCGTGCTTTCGGCGGTACTTGCAGTGGTGGCATCGTTGTTTTCGGCTGCCTCCTCTTGACAGCCTGCGAACAGGCAAAGCAGCATACAAAGGGTCAGTAACAGTGCGGTGCATTTTTTCATGGGGTATTCCTCCTTTAAAAAAGCCTCAATGAAAAAGTTTGTGTGATACGGGGTTCCTGACATAACCGCGTC
>JBJFGB010000099.1:0-8918 GCA_051892295.1 Faecousia sp.
TGGTCTCGCAATGACAAATTTGGGGAGTGCGTTTTTACTATCGCCATTCACCATTCGCCATTCACCATTCACTATTCACTATTCACTACCCGTTATCATAGGAGGAATTGCCATGCGTACCATTTCCGAGCTTGCCCCCAATATTGAATATGTATCACGCTTTGACGAGGAGATCGGCGCGCTCTTGGGCGGTGAGCTGCGCCGCCAGCGGCGGAATATCGAGCTGATTGCCTCGGAGAATATCGCGTCCGCCGCCGTCATTGCCTGTATGGGCACGGTGCTGACCAACAAATACGCCGAGGGGCTGCCCGCAAAGCGTTATTACGGCGGCTGCGAGGTCGTCGATGAGGTCGAGCGCCTTGCCATTGCCCGGGCAAAGCAGCTCTTCAGCGCGGAATTCGTCAATGTCCAGCCCCACAGCGGCGCGCAGGCGAATTTGGCGGTCTATGCCGCGCTTTTGCAGCCGGGCGACACAATCCTCGGCATGAGCCTTGCAAACGGAGGCCACCTGACCCACGGCGCGCCTGCCAACCAGTCGGGCAAGGTTTACAACGCAATCTCCTACGGTGTCGATCCGCAGACGGGCAGAATCGACTATGACGAGGTCGCGCGCCTGGCAGAGCAGCACAAGCCGAAGCTGATTGTCGCGGGCGCGTCCGCCTATCCCCGGGCGATTGATTTCAAAAAATTCGCGGAGATTGCCCATGCCAACGGCGCGCTTTTGATGGTCGATATGGCACACATTGCGGGCTTGGTCGCCGGCGGCGCGCATATGAGTCCCGTGCCTTATGCCGACATCGTGACGACCACCACCCACAAGACCCTTCGCGGCCCGCGCGGCGGCATCATCATGGGCAAGGAGGAGTTTGCGAAGAAGATCAACTCCGCCGTCTTCCCCGGCACCCAGGGCGGCCCCCTGATGCACGTCATTGCGGCAAAAGCCATCTGCTTCCGCGAGGCGATGCAGCCGGAGTTCTCCGACTATGCGCATCAGATTGTGAAAAACGCGCAGGCGCTTGCTGCTGCGCTGCTCGAAAAGGGCTTTGACCTCGTCTCGGGCGGCACGGACAATCACCTCATGCTTGCCGATCTGCGCCCCCTGCACATCACGGGCAAGGAGCTGCAGCGGCGTTTGGACGAGAATTACATCACCGTCAACAAAAACGCCATCCCGAACGACCCGGAAAAGCCCTTTGTCACCAGCGGCGTGCGCATCGGCACCCCGGCAGCGACCACCCGAGGCATGAAGGAGGACGATATGCGCGTGATTGCCGAGTGCATCTACGACACCGCTGCGGACTTTGAAGGCACGCAGGAGAAGGTGCGTGCCACCGTAGGCGAGCTGACCAAGAAGTACCCGCTGTACGAATAAGGACGATTGCGGTAAATTTTCCATTGCAAGTGGGCAAAGTTCGTGATATGATGGGTGCATCAAACTTGCAAAAGGAGAATTCCAGTGAAAAAAACAAAAAGATATCTTGCGCTGCTGCTGACGGCGGTTCTGCTGCTGACGGCGCTTGCAGGCTGTGGGAAGGAGCAGCCGGACGAACCGGAAACTTCCGCTGCGACGGAGACAACGGAGACAACGGAGGCGACGGAGCCGACAACGGAGCCGACAACGGAGCCTGACGCGCTGACGGAGGTTGCGGGCTACGGCAACAACACCGTCGCGGCGCTTTCGAATTATGCGGTATCGACCGCCGCGCCGGATGACGAAATCATGTCCACAATCGTCGCCGTGGATGCCGAAAATCATCCGCTGATGACGAACGCCGCTTTGCAGATTTGCTATTGGATCGAGTTCTACGGCTTTATGAGCAACTACGGCGAGTATGCCTATCTCATTGGACTGGACTATACCATGCCGCTGGCGGAGCAGAATTGCAGCGAGGACCGTACGTGGGAGCAGTATTTCTTAGAGGCTGCGGCGCAGCATTTCTGCCAGAACTACGCGCTGGCACAGGCTGCCTATGCCGAGGGCTACACCCTTCCCGAGGAGGATGTTGTGGCCATTGACGACATTGCCGATCCCAACGGAGACTTTGCCGCAGAGGCGACCGAGGCGGGCTACGACAGCCCTGAGGCGTACATCATGGCAAACTTCGGCGACGGCACCGGCGTTGCGGACTATCAGGATTATCTGCGGCTGTACTATGCGGCGGTGGATTATTACGTCCAGCTATGCGACAACATTGAGAACGGTCTGACCGACGCCGAGGTGGAGGCGTATTATGACGAGAACGCGGTGACCTATGCCGAAAGCCGTGTGTTCAAGCAGAACAACGTCTCCGTGCGGCATATCCTGATTTCGCCGGAGGGCGACAAGGACGAGACGCTGAACGACTGGACCGAGGAGCAGTGGGCGGAAGCGGAGACCAAGGCGGCTGAAATCTACACGCTTTGGCAGGAGAATCCCACCGAGGAGAACTTCGCCGCACTTGCGACCGAATACACCGACGACCCCGGCTCTGCCGACAACGGCGGTCTGTATGAGGATTTTGCGACGAACGCGATGATGGAGGCGTTCAGCGACTGGTGCTTTGACCCCGAGCGCGCGCCGGGCGACTCCGGCATCGTCAGAACACCCTACGGCTATCATATCATGTATTTCGTCGAGCAGACCGAGACCCGCGCATGGTTCGACACCGCAAAGACGGATATGGCGAATGCTCGTGTTGAAGCGCGCATTGCGGAGCTGTGCGAGACCTATCCCGTCCGGTTTGACTATACGCTCGTGCGTGTGTTCGACATGGTGAGCAAAATGGCTGCAGAGGAGACCCCGCAGGGCTGATTGGGCACGAATTGAATCAGAGAAACAACTCCCCCTCAAAGGATGAATGTCCTTTGAGGGGAAGCTTTTTTAGTGAATAGTGAATAGAGAATAGTGAATAGTGTCGGTGCGCTCCGCGCGGATTCCAAATTGTAGGGGCGGATAGCATCCGCCCGCGTGCAGGAACTACCGGCTGCGTACAGACCTACAGCATGAGATTGCCACGACCGGTGTGCGCACCGGTCTCGCAATGACAAATAAGGGTTGCCTTCCCGTGTCATTGCGAGGAGCGCAGCGACGTGGCAATCTCGTGCAGGAACTGCCAAGTGTGAACAAACCTACAACCTGAGATTGCCACGACCGGTGTGCGCACCGGTCTCGCAATGACAAATAAGGGTTGCCTTCCCGTGTCATTGCGAGGAGCGCAGCGACGTGGCAATCTCGTGCAGGAACTGCCAAGTGTGAACAAACCTACAACCTGAGATTGCCACGACCGGTGTGCGCACCGGTCTCGCAATGACAAAATAGGGCCGCCTCTCCGTGTCATTGCGAGGAGCGCAGCGACGTGGCAATCTCGTGCAGGAACTGCCAAGTGTGAACAAACCTACAACCTGAGATTGCCACGACCGGTGTGCGCACCGGTCTCGCAATGACAAAATAGGGTCGCCTCTCCGTGTCATTGCGAGGAGCGCAGCGACGTGGTAGCGCAGCCGTTCGCGAGGGACGAGCGTTACGGATGCGGTATACCCCTTGCGGGTGCAATCTGTTTTCCCCTTCAGAGGCTCATTCCGTGACTTGGTTGATTACACCGAGGAAGAGGAAGGTTTGGGTTTCATTGTCGTAGATGCCCATGACGAACGGGCGGTTGAGGAAGACGGATTTTGTCATCTCTATGGCGCATTCCTTCATAATCACGGCGGTCGCGGCGGCTGCCTTGGTGCCGTTTTCGTCTACCTCGAGGTAGGTCTTTTGCAGCACGGTGTCGATGCAGAGCTCTTTATCCGCAATGCCCGAAAAATCCGCGCCGCCGCCAAAGGCGAGGGGCATTCCCATGTCGCACAGCGGCTCGTTCAGCTCCCTTGTCGTCTCGGTTTTCAGCTTCGGCATGGCGACCTTCACGCTCTCCGAGGAGGCGTTTGCAATGGTTTCCAACAGCTTTTCTCCCGTCAAAGAGGCGAGATACTCCTCCATTGTCACGTCCTCGTTTGGAAGCAATGCAAGGTAGCTGTAGCGTCCGCCCGCGTAAGGTTTCAGAAAGCCGGTTGCCATGCCGTCGTCGAGATAGGTGCTCTCCTCGCTGTGCAGGTAGGACGCGGGCTGCACCGTGCCGTCCGCCGCGTTGAATTCACCGTCCGTCGCGTTGTCCTCGGCGTATTTTTCCTGCCACTGCGCGTCAAAGGTCAGCGCGTTGATGAGGACAAGCACGATCTCCGGCGACATATCGTCCAACATGGAGGGAATGCGTCCGTCGGTATGCGCGCTGACCCAGTCATTGATTTCCTTGACGGTCTGCGCGTCAAAGGGACTGCTGTAGGCATCCGCGCCGTAATAATCGGCGTTCGCCTGCAAAAAGGCATCCTTTACAATCAAGTCGGGCGTGTCGCGGAACCACATCGCGTTGGCGCTGACGACCTCACTGCCCATGTCGCAGCCGTGAAGATATTCATTCAGCGTGCCGATGGGCAGCCCGAGCACGGATTCCATCTGGGCAAGCGTCTCGCCCTGCGCGCCGTTGGCAGTCATGGCGAGGGCGATCATTGCGGAATAGGGGGACAAAACGCAGTTATCCGTCCCGTCCGCGCTGCCTTGCAGAAGTCCGACGGCAAAATTTGCCGCAGCTTGGGAAAACGTGGCATCGGAGGTGCGTTTTTCGGCATCCTTTGCCTGCACGCTCGCCATCAAATTGACAGCCTGCATGTCGGACGTGGGCTTTGCGGTAGCTCCCGATTGTGCGGATGTCATCGGATCGGCGGGGATATCCGCACGGCAGCCGCACATGGGCAGCAAAAGCGCAAGGCTGAGCAGCAGACACAGTTTTTTGGTGAAGTGTTTCATGAGGGAAGCCTCCTTTGATTTTTCCTTTGCTTCTTTGACGGAGCAGCTTCCAAAATGTTCCGAAAAATTTTAAGGTGCCTGCATAGGAGCGTCATGGATGCCGCAGGCTGCAAAATATGTGTCAAGGAACCCGTCCCCTTGACACGCTCGAAAAAGTGTCAAGGAACCCGTCCCCTTGACACGCTTGTGCGATGATCGGAAATTTGAAATTATCCACTGGACAAATGAGAGGAGATTCACTATAATATATAGTAATTGCAGCTACTGCAATAGAATTTTTTGATAAAGGAGACGCAAAAAATGAAAAAGATCTCACGCATTCTTTCTTTGCTCTTGGCGCTTGCCATGCTGCTTTCTTTGGCGCCGATGGCGTTCGCTGCGGGGACCGTGACCGTGACGCTGGTGACTCCGGCGGGCAGCACCGAAGTGACGGCGCCGACCAATGGGACGTTCACCTTCCCCGGCTGTGACGAGGAATATGAAGGCTATTCATTTGAATGCTGGGTCACGCAGCGCTATGAGAAGACTGACGGCTCGGATATCACAGAATACAACTTTGAGGGCGATGAGATTACGGTCGGTGCGGACATGACCTTTTATGCACTCTATTCATGCGGCGAATTCGTTGCCTATGATGAGCCGTGCTACTACTGGTCGGCAACGCTGGAGGACTATACCGGTCTTTGGGCGCTGATTGGCTTTAACTACGATGCCGACATAGACGACTATGACTATGAGACTCCCATTGCGCTGGGCGCAAACGGTGAGGAAGTAGACTTGGTCAACGGTTTAGGCGTTGCCTACGATTCGGAGTATTTTGAATTCTATACGGATGACCTCAGCATTCAGTTTGAGATCGAACGTCAGACGAACGGTACTTATACCATCAAGAATACCAAGAGCGGCAAATATCTGAGCGTTTCGAACAAATCCATTGCAATGCGCACTACGCCCGATGCTACGAGCTATTGGAACATTACAATCGACCAATATGACTGCGAAATGCTCAGCAATGCCTCAAACAGCGACCTTGTTTTGTATTATAATGACGAGAATTGCTGCTTCGAGCTCTTTGACAACACGGAAGCCCTGCTTGTAGGCGCAGACGGACAACCGATTTATCCCTCTGATTACTTCTACCTTGACTTCTTCGCCTGTGCGGAAGGCGAGTGGACGATAGAACATTTCACCACGGAGATTGATGCAGAGCCGGTCTGCCGACATACCAACACCGAGGTGCGCGGCGCGAAGGCTGCCACCTGTACCGAGACAGGCTACACCGGCGACACCTACTGCGTCGACTGCGGCGAAAAGCTTGCCACCGGCACGGTGATCGCTGCGAAGGGACACAGCTTCGGCGCATGGAAGGTCACGACGCCTGCGACCGCGACGGAGAGCGGCGTTGAGACGCGCACCTGCAGCGTGTGCGGCGCGACTGAGAACCGTGACATCCCCGCGCTCGGTGAGGAGCCTGTCGTCGGCGAATGCCATTTTGACGATTTCTCCGACTGCACCGAAAAGTGGTATCACGAGGCGGTGGACTTCACCGTGGAGAACGGTTTGATGAACGGCGTCGGCAACGGCAAGTTCGATCCCAATGGCAGCATGACCCGCGCCATGATTGTCACCGTGCTCTACCGCGAGGTAGGCTCGCCGACGGTTGCGGAGCCCTCCACCTTTACGGACGTGCCCACAGGCAAATGGTATTCCGACGCGATTGCATGGGCGCAGGACAATGGCATTGTGAACGGCGTCAGCGATACGGAATTCGCGCCCGAGGCTTCCGTCACCCGCGAGCAGATTGCGACAATCCTGTGGCGTTATGAAGCATCGCCTGAAAAAGAAGCGGATCTGACCTCCTTCAAGGATGCGGACAAGATCAGCGGCTATGCGGTCAAGGCAATGACTTGGGCTGTCAGCGAGGGAATCCTCAACGGCGATAACGGCAATCTCAAGCCGCTGGACAATGCGACGCGCGCGGAGTTTGCCTGCATGATCATGCGATTCCTCGGCGGCGCTTACAACTGCGCCGCTCTGGAAAAATAATGAAAATACCGAATCAGAAATCACCCTGCGGCTTGCCGCAGGGTGATTTTTTTCGGATATTTGAATCAATGAAAAACGGCAGCCTCCGAAGAAGCTGCCGTGGTGCTTTTGAATGATTTATGCCAAATAATTCGTGCAGAGCATGGAGACGAAGAAGGTGAGCAGGACGAACGCTGCCGCGACCCACTTTGTGAGACGGGCAAGCTTCGCATCCAGCGTGGCTGCCTTATTTCTGCCCATGAAGCTGTCGGAATTGCCGGTGAGTGCGCTCAGACCGTCTTCCTTACCGGACTGGAGAAGGATCATCACCGTCAACACAGCGCAGGAGAGAAGCTGCAGAACCAAAAGAATGATTGTTAATGTATACATAGTAACCTCCAAATCAGACCGCGCTTACGGCAGGCGGTGCGCCGAAATTCAGTTCGTGAGAACATATTTGCAAACAGTGCTAATAATGTTACCACAGAAACCCTGAAATTTCAAGCACTATTTTGCAAAAAAGCGAATAATTTTGTCAGCTTTGCCGAGTCGGCAGCTTCGATTTTAGATTGCCACGTCGCTGCGCTCCTCGCAATGACACAGGAAGGGTAACCCATCTGTCATTGCGAAGCCAGTGCGCACACTGGCTGTGGCAATCTATTGCCGATATTTGTTCATGCTTGGTAATGCCTACACGGATTGCCACGTCGCTGCGCTCCTCGCAATGACATGGAGGAGCGTGCCTACATGCGATGGAGAGTGTGCGCATTCGGTAATTCTTGCACCGACTTTGGACATGTCCCCGCCCTACAGGAATTCCTTCATTACACCAAGGGGGCTTATTTCGTCACCCAGTTGCCGGTAGCGGCGCAGGTGAGGTAGGCGTTGATGAAGCCGTCAATGTCGCCGTCCATGACTGCGTTGATGTTCGTGCATTCATAGCCCGTGCGGGTGTCCTTGGCGAGGGTGTAGGGCATGAAAACATAGTTGCGGATCTGGCTGCCCCACTCGATTTTCTGCTGCACGCCCTTGATGTCCGAGATCTTATCCAAATGCTCCCGCTCCTTGATCTCCAAGAGCTTCGAGCGCAGCATCCGCATACAGTTCTCGCGGTTTTGGAACTGGTCGCGCTGGGTCTGGCAGGAGACGACGATGCCCGTGGGCTTATGGATCAGACGCACGGCGGAGGAGGTCTTATTGATGTGCTGACCGCCTGCGCCGGAGGAGCGGTAGACCTGCATCTCGATATCCTCGGGACGAATCTCGACCTCGACATCGTCCGTGATTTCGGGGATGACCTCGACGGCGGCAAAGGAGGTCTGACGGCGGGCGTTCGCGTCAAAGGGGGAGATGCGCACGAGACGGTGTACGCCGTTTTCACTCTTGAGGAACCCGTAGGCGTTCACGCCCTCGACCATGATGCTTGCGGATTTCAGACCCGCTTCGTCCCCCTCAAGATAATCCATAATCTTATAGGTAAAGCCGTGCGCCTCCGCCCAGCGGGTGTACATACGGTAGAGCATCTGGCACCAGTCCTGCGCCTCCGTGCCGCCCGCGCCCGCTTGGAATGAGACAAGGGCGTTATTGCCGTCGTATTCGCCCCGCAGGAGGGTTTCCAGACGCGCCTCCTCCATGGCGGTTTCCAAGTGCTTGTAGCCCTCGGTCAGCTCGTCTAACATGGAGTCGTCATTTTCCTCCAGCGCCATTTCGCAGATGGTCATGAGGTCGTCCCACGAGGAGGTCATGGCGTTGAATTTCTCCACCTTGGACTCCAGCGCCTTGGTGCGCATGACCGCCTTTTGCGAACGGGCGGGATCGTCCCAGAAGCCCGGCGCCTCCGCCATTGCGTGCAGGCGCTCCAATTCGTCCAGCACGCTCTGGGGCAGGAACGCGGCGCGCAGCTCCTCCAATTTCGGCTTTAGGTCGTTGAGTTTTCCTTTGTATTCTTCAAATTCAATCATAAAAATTGCTCCGATTCAAATTTTTCCTCACATAGTATAACCGAATTGCCTCGGTCTGTAAAGGGAAAAATTCGCATCGGAGCGCATTTTCTGCGGAAATTCGTGCC
>JBJFGB010000099.1:9018-12966 GCA_051892295.1 Faecousia sp.
GCCCTACAGAGCGTTTTTTGTTCTGCGGGTGAGAACGAGGGCGACTAAGACGGCGGCGATGCCTCCTGTGAGCTTGGCGACGATGACGGGGACGAGCATCGTTTTATCGAAGCCCGCCGTGAAGCCGAGGTGGTCGCCGAAGACGAAGGCGGCGGAGACGGCAAAGGCGACATTGAGGATCTTGCCCCGGGCGTCCATGTCCTTCATCATGCCGAACATGGGGATGGAATTGGCGAGGCTTGCGACCATGCCCGCAGCGGCGATTTCGTTCATGCCCAACAGCCCGCCCAATTTCAAAAGCGGCTTTTTGAGCACCTTGGTCAGCACGAAGACTAAGGGGAACGCGCCTGCCAGCACAAAGCCGATGCCCGCGACGACCTCGACGCCGTCCGAAAGCGGCGCCATGCCGGGAATGACGGTGATGCCAGTCAGATGCTCAAAGACGGCGGCTGCCAGTCCGACGGTGATGACCGCGAGGACGCCCTTGCCGAAGCCGATGAAGCCTTTGATCATGGCGCGCTCGAATTTCCACAAGCCCAGGGCAATCAAAACCGCGAACAGCACGATGGGGACGAGGTTGCGCAGGATCATCAAAATGGGGAAGCCCGCCACCAGTCCGCCGACGAACGCGCCCACGGGGATGGTGACCACGCCTGCGAGGACGCCCTTGGCAAGGGCGGGGCGGTCGTCCGGCTGAAGGATGCCGAGGGCGACGGGAATCGTAAAGACGACGGTTGCGCCCAGCATTGCGCCGACAATCAGACCGCCGAACTGCGCCGCCTGCGTGGATTGTGCAAGCTCAAAGGCGAGGGGCGCGCCGCCCATGTCGTTTGCGAGGATGGTACCCGCGAACATGGCGGGGTCTGCGCCGAGAAAGCCGTAGATCGGCACGAGGACGGGGCGCAGGAGCTTTGCCAGCACGGGCGCAAGGGAGAGAATGCCGAGCATGGACAGGGCGAGTGCGCCGATGGCTAAGATGCCCTCCTCAAATTGCTTGCCGAGCCCCAGGCGGCTGCCGAAAATACGGTCCAGCGCGCCGAGCACCATGAAAATTGCCATCAGCCAGAGAATGATTTCATCAACGGACATGGGATACCTCCGAATTGGCAGTGAATAGGGAACAGTGAATTGTGAATAGCGAGGGCGGCGGTCTGTGGGAAGCTGTAGCGCGCGGCATCCCTGACGCGCCTGTGGAGAGGCTTTTTGGACTAAGAACTAAGGGTGAATGGTGATGAACTGCGGTGTGCTTCGCACGGATCTCAAATGACCGTGTAAGCGGCGGACGGTACGGGCAAACGGGTTTGTGCGCAGTTGGTGGTTCCTGCACCGGCGCGCCGAGTCGTCGCGCCCTACGGCGAGGGTGCGTTTGACGGTCGTAGGGCACGACCACCGGGCGTGCCGACCGCGAAGCGGCAGACAGTGCGCATGAACGAGCTTGTACTCCTTCCGTAGTTCCTGCACCGGCGGGGACATGTCCCCGCCCTACAGATTTCTAAAGGGGCTGTTCATCTAAGATGGCGACGATGGCGGCGTCGGCGGGGGTGTTCGGGCGGACGAGGCGGGCGGCGCCGCCGAAGGCGAGGATTACTCGTTCGCCTTCGCCTGCACCCACAAGGTCTGCGGCGATCACTTCTTCCTGCCCGACCCGCACGCGCAACAGGCTCTGCCCCGTGAGTGCGGGGCATTTTTTGGTCGCCCAAACGGAGCCGGTCACCGTGCCGACCTTCATGCCTTGCCCTCCATAACGTCCCGCGCCAAGGGAGTCAGCCGCCCCTCAATCGGCAGACCCTCTTTCAAAAGGCGGCGCACCTCGTCGGCGGTGAGCAGCTTTCCGTTCCCGCCGCTTGCGTTCCGCTCCAAGAACTGCACGCCCAACTGTTTTAATTGCCGTTCGGCGGCAAGCAGGCGCGACCACAGCACGCGGTTGCCTGTATGGCTGTATTGCCGGTACTCCAAGCCCTCCGGGCAGAGGTAGACGGGCTTGCCCAGCAGCAGCGCCTGCGTGACTGCCTCGTCAGGCTGGTGCAGAAGCTGACACGCCGTCAGGGAGCCAATCACGACCGCCGCGTAGTCCCCCTCTTTGACATAGTGAAAGCCCAGCTCCCTTGCGGGCGCGTATCCTAAGAGCAAGGCTGCGGGCTGTTCCAGCGCCTGTCTGCGCCTTACCTCCGCGACGACCTCCTCAATCAAGCGTTCGTTCATACAATCATCCCTAAATCACCCGTTTGAAAACCGCAGGCGTTCGCCTCGTCGTAGTCGAGGTGGGCGTAGGTGCGGAACTTCGGGCTGACGCGCACCACGACCTCCTCAAAGGTCACGGGCCGCTCCGTCAGCGCCTTCAGCCGGACGACCGCGCCGTCCTTTAACCCGCGCAGGGCAGCGTCCTCGGGGGTCATATGGATGTGCCGCTGCGCGACGATGACGCCGCCGGTCAGGGTGAGCTGCCGGTCGCCGTTTTCGATGAGGATGCCGCCCGTACCCTCGGTCTTCCCGCTCTGGCGCACGGGCGCTTGAATGCCGAGGGTCACGCAGTCGGTCTTGGACAGCTCGACCTGACATTCGTTTCGCTCAGGGCCTAAGACGGCGACGCGGTCAAAGCGTCCCTTCGGGGTAATGAGGCTGACCCGCTCGTTGCAGACGAACTGCCCCGGCTGCGAGAGCGGGCGTTTTTCCGTCAAGCCGTGGCCGAAAAGCGCCATAGCTGCCTCCTTGGTCAGATGCACGTGGCGTCCCGAAGCCTCCAGCTCAACAAATAGGCGCGACTGCAAAGCTTCGGTGATGCGCGTTACCAAATCGTCCATTCTTTACTCCTTTCCCGCCTTGCAGCGGATCATCAGGATCCAGCACAGGCTCGAAAGACGGTTGAGCGCCTGCAAAATATCCACGCGGCGGAGCTTGCCGTCGGCGTCCGCAAAGGCGCGGCAGCAGGCAAGCTCCGTTTCGCGCACCTTCGTGCGGAGACGGTTCAGGCGCAGAACCGCTTCGCCGTCGGTGTAGGCGGGCAGAAAATGCGGCTGCCCGTAGTATTTGTCGGGGAAATGGCTGTGCTCCCGCAGCTCCGCGTCGGAAAGACCGCACAAATGCACCTGCGCGACCGGCTCCTCCAGCACATCCGCACGGATGAGGGAGCGGACGAGATCGAGCATCTCCTGCAAAGCGGCTACCAGAGACGCCTTTTCCCGCAGGGCGTGCTGGCAGAGCAGAAGCTCCGCTTCCAGCGTGTCAATCTGCCCGCGAAAGGCGATGCGGGGGTGGGTCTTCGGCACGAGGAGGTTCCCCGAAAGGTGGGTCAGCTCCTCGGGCTTTTCCGTGAATTCGCCGCCGAACAGGGTGGTATAGGTCTTTTTCCGCGTCTCGATGGGAATGTGCTCGCTTTGCAGCCAGTCCCTTGCGGAGGGCGTCAGGCGGTCGCCCTCTTTCAGCCAGAAGACCCGCCTGCCGTCCTGCGTCCGCACGGCGGCTTTGACATTCTCCTCCGTGTAGAGCATTATTTCTGCGGGATATCGCCGCGTCCCTTGGGCAGGATTGCGTCAACCTCCGTGTGCGGTCTGGGGATGACATGGACGGAGATCAGCTCTCCGACCTTTTCCGCCGCCGCTGCGCCCGCGTCCGTCGCCGCCTTGACCGCGCCGACATCGCCCCGCACCATGACGGTGACCAAGCCACCGCCGACCTGCTCCTTGCCCACAAGCTGGACATTTGCCGCCTTGACCATCGCGTCCGCCGCTTCAATCGCGCCGACCAGTCCGCGGGTTTCAATCATACCGAGTGAGTTTGTGTTCATGTTGCTTCCTCCGATGTTAGTTTAGTGAATAGTGAATAATGAACAGTGAATAGCGAACAGTGAATTGTGTCTGTATGCTTAGAACATATCCCTGCGGTGCGGGAGTTAGGGAGATTGCACCCGCAAGGGGTATGCCGCATCCGTAACGCTCGTTCCTCGCGAAC
>JBJFGB010000100.1:0-12939 GCA_051892295.1 Faecousia sp.
TGCACTTGCCTCACGCGGTTAACTTAATGACATTGGGACATGTCCCCGGCCTACAAGGGTATGACGTTTTTTGAGATGCGTGCATGAGATTGCCGCGTCGCTGCGCTCTTCACAATGACAAATGAGGGTTGCCTTCTCTGTCATTGCGAGGCGCTTGCGACGCGGCAATCTCTGCTATGTATAGATCTTTCGATTCATGCAGGAATGGAAAAATGCTGTATAATAATATAATGGTTTAGGATACTCAACTATTTTGCCGGACGGGATACGATTCCGCGGCGGTGCGGAGGTTTATCATGAAGCGCTATGCAGCCCTTTTACTGTGCGTACTTCTGCTGCTCTCCTTTGGCGGCTGTGACGGCGCGCAGGAGGCACAGCCGATCACGTTGACCATTTGGCATGTTTATGGCGGACAGACGGATTCTCCGCTGAATGACCTTATTGATGACTTCAATCAGACCGTCGGCAAGGAGCGCAACATCACAATCCAAGTGACTTCCGTGACCAACACAAATACCATTCACGAGGCTGTATTGTCGGCAGCCAATAACGACCCGGGCGCGGCGGAGCTTCCTGATATGTTTATATCCTATCCGAAGACCGTGCTTGCCATGCCGGATGAAAACATATTGGTGGATTACCGCGATTATTTCTCGGAGGAGGAACTGTCCGCTTTTATTCCGGCGTTTATCGAGGAAGGGACAATCCACGGCCGCCTTGCCATTCTCCCGGTCGCAAAATCGACGGAGATCCTGTTCATCAACAAAACGCTGTTTGACCGCTTTGCGGCGGAAACCGGCGCTGCGGTAGACGATCTGGACACATGGGAGGGTCTCTTTGCAACGGCGGCGCGCTATACCGAATGGAGCGGCGGAAAGCCCTTCTTTGTTCACGACTATCACTTTAATTATTTTCAGGTCGGCGTGGAAGCCTTAGGGGAGTCCTTCTTTGATGAGGACGGCATCGCTTTCGGTTCTGCGTTCGCAAAGGCGTGGCAGCCCTATGCCGAGGCTGCGCTGCAGGGCGGCGTATGGCTCTATGGCGGTTACGCGACGGAACCGCTGCGCACGGGAGATGCGGTTGTCTCCGTCGCCTCCTCGGCAAGCGTTCTTTATTATTCCGATGTTGTGACTTATCCGGACAATACCTCCGAGGAGATTGCATATATCGCCCGACCGTGCCCGATTTTCGAAGGCGGCGAGAAGCTGGTTATGCAGCGGGGCGCGGGGATTTGCACGGTGAAATCCACGCCGGAGCGCGAAAAGGCGGCAATGGTTTTCCTAAAGTGGCTGACCGCGCCGGAGCAGAATGTCGAGCTGGTGACCCGCTTGGGCTATATGCCTGTGACGCAGGAGGCGTTTGACACTTATCTCCCGCAAGCAATCGAGCAGCTGGAGGATCCGAAATACAAGGAGCTTTATCGCGCGTTCTTACAGACGCAGGAGGAATATACCTTCTACACGGCACCGCAGCGTGAGGATTATCTTGCGCTGGAAACTTCCTTTGAGGATCAGGTGCGTCTGCTGCTCAGCGCCGCTTTGAAGGAATACGACGGAACCGAAAACTTGAGCGCTGCGGCTGCACGGGTTTTGCAAGAGCTGCAGAGATATTATGGGAAATAGGCTTAAAATTTTCAGTCGGCTGATGTAGGCCTGGGACATGTCTCAGCCGACCGCGAAGCGGCAGACAGTAGGCATGAATAAGTTTGTACGTAGTTGGTAGTTCCTACACACGGCCGGGACTTGTCCCCTACCTACAGGGGTCGGTTCGTTTATTTGGGTGCGATATAATCGTATGATATGTAGCAGCTTGGGAGGGGCGATGATGAGCAGAATAAAAGAAATTCTCCGTCTGACCGCCCAAATTAAGAAGCAGAGCGTCAGTATGCAGCGGCGGCTGCTGCTCTATTGGCTTTCTATGCTGTTGGGTCTTGCCGCAGTGTTGGTTCTGATTCTCAGCGCTGTCGGTGTTTTTTCCAACGATGCGCAAAAAGCCGGCGAAACGCTGCAACTACAGCTCGATAATGCACAATTACAGCTGGAACAGCATATGGAGTCCTTAGAAGCCAACAGCATTGCCCTGTCCGAGCAGATTTCAAGGACATTGGAAAGCTTGTTGACAGGAAACGGCTTTACAATGGAAGATCTCAACGATAACCCGGAGCTTCTGCAAACCCTGCAGGCGGAGCTGATGCCGCGTTTATATATGACGCTGCGTTTGTCCCAATGCAGCGGCGTTTATATGGTGTTCGACGCGACGGTCAACACGGCTTCCGAGAAAGCCTCGCATTCCGCAACCGGAATCTATTTGCGCTATGTAAACATCCATACCAAGACTGCGGCGCAGCAGGATGTTGTCGTCTTTCGCGGAATTCCCGAAATCGCCCGCGCAGAGCGGCTTGAACTGCACAACCGCTGGAATCTGGAGTTTGACACTGATTGCTTTCCCGGCTATGACGCGTGGATGGAGACTGAAGTCAATCGTTTGGCGGATGCCTGCTGCTGGACGGAGCGCTTTCAGCTGACGGACACGTGGGAGGATGTGCAGCTCCTGTGCGTTCCGATATTGGATCCAAACGGTAAGGTCTGCGGCTTATGCGGCGTGGAGCTGTCCTCTCTCTACTGTTATCTTTCTTATCCGGAACTGAACGGTTCCTTCGGTCCTCTGATTACCTTGCTTGCGCCTGTGCAGGGCGGAAAGCTTTTGCTGGATAAAGGCTTAACCGGCAGCACCGACGGCACTTTCTTGGCTGACACAAATGTTCTTTCCGTTCAGAAAGGAAAACACTTTAACATGTATTATAACGGCGGCAACAAATATATCGGTCTGCACTGCAAAACGCGTATCCGCGGTGCGGACGGAAACGAACTGGTCGCTGTGGTGCTGATTCCCGAAAATACTTACAGCGCATACCGTAATACCAACCGTCTGATCCTGATCGGATGCTCGGTGCTGTTATTTGTGATTGCGCTATGCTTATCGATCATCCTCTCGAAACGTTTTGTCCAGCCGATCTTGCACACAATTCAGGTCATCCAATCCAATGAGATTCCGGAAAACAGCATAACCGGCATTTCGGAGCTGGATGAATTGGTGCAATTCCTACATTCCAAAACAAACGAAAAGACGCCGCAAACCGCGAATGCGTTGCCTCCGAACATTGAGGAATTGTTTCAGACGTTCTCCGAGCGGGCTAAGACGCTTTCTACGGCGGAACGGGGTATTTTGAAGTATTATATTGACGGACATGAGATAACGGAGATTCCCGATTTGGCGTTTGTCAGTATCCACACCGTGAAAAAGCACAACAGCAATATTTATCAAAAATTAGGCATTGCTTCTCGTGATGAGCTGATGCTGTACATAGACCTATTTCGCCGCCTCGACCGCCTGAACGAGCTGATGGATTGTGTTTGAGTTTCCATGATATACGCCATAACGCGCGCTGACCTCGGAGCGCCGGTGCAGGCACTACCGATTGGGTACAAATTTGTTCGTCCGTACCGTCTGCCGCTTCGCGGTCGGCACGCCCAGTGGTCGTGCCCTACGACCGTAGACCGCACCCTCGCCGTAGGGCGCGACGACTCGGCGCGCCGGTGCAGGAACTACCGATTGGGTACAAATTTGTATGTTTGTACCCTCTGCCCCTTCACGGTCGTTGGGGACATGTCCCCGCCATACAGAGGGTAAATGGCAAAGTGCACAAAATAAAGCGATTGAAATTGTGCAAACCATACTTATCCTTGGGCTACTTTCCTTGTAAAGTATGCTGAGTACCATTGATTTCCTCCGATGCTTTTGATAAATTGTAGCTAACCGAAACGCAAAGGACGGTGAATATCGTTGAGAGAAATCGTAGATGCCATCTTGAAGGATTGCTCGACGCGGGAAGTATTTTCCTTCTCTATCCGCTGCGCCGAATGCGGGGAAGTCTGGAAAAGCAGACAGATCCGTTTTTCAAAGGCGGGTGTGTCCCCGCTGAGTGAGGGGAAGCGTATCGTATTCGATACCCTCTATCAAAAGGAACACGAGCGGGCGAGAAACGCGGCAGTCAAGGATGCGGCAGAGTGTTTTAATTATTGCCCTATTTGCCGCAGAACGGTCTGCAATCGATGCTTCCTGATCTGCGAGGATCTGGATATGTGCGTTCGCTGTGCTTCTCAACTGAATGAGCAAGGCGCTCCGGTCATGCCGCCTCTCATCGAGGCAGTTATATGAATGGAAAGGATGAAAAAACATGAAAAACAATCTCAAAAAAGTGATGGCTCTTCTGCTTGCCCTCGTGCTTTGCACGGCGATGCTTGCCGGCTGCGGCGGCGACAAGGAGGAAGCGCCGAAGACAGTGGACGAGGTCAAGGGCGAGACCTATGACGCAGGCAATGTCAGCGCACTTGTCCCGAACGGCTGGAAGGCTTTCCCGGTGTCCGATCTGTTTGATGAGTACGACGGCGAGAACGATCCGACCGCGCTGCAAATCTGCAAGGGCGGCGAGAATGATTTTGATCTCTTTACCAAGCCCTATGTCCAGATCAACTATTACCCGGATAATACAATGTATGTTTCCTCGGACTGGTACGATGATGTCGTAGATCTCGAGCCGACACAGATTGGCGGGTACACATGGAACGGCTTTACCTGCAATAACATGGATTATCCGACCGCCGTGCTTTATACGGATGGTGATGTGCAGATTCAAATCACGATGATTCTTGAAAACGACGGCGGCAAGATCGCCTTGGAAGACGTCGATGTGCAGGCAATCATTGCCAGTATTCAAGTAAAGTAATTCAAATTACATATTGACCATCGATGGAAAATTTCTTTTCTTCGGTGGGATAATCTCATATCAAATAGGGAGGAAACAAAAGATGGGTTTCTTCGGAAAACTGTTTGAAAAGAAAAATTGCGATATTTGCGGCGGCGAAATCGGGCTTTTGGGCAACCGAAAGCTGGAAGACGGGAATCTCTGCAAGGAGTGCGCCAAAAAGCTTTCGCCGTGGTTCTCCGAGCGCCGGCAAAGCACGGTGGAGGAGATTCGCGCCCAATTGGACTATCGCGAAGCAAACCGCGCGGAGGTCGAAAAGTTCCATGTTACCCGCACGCTTGGGCTTGGAACCAAGGTGCTGCTTGATGAGGACGCCGGAAAATTCCTTGTGACCTCGGCGCAGCGCTGGCGGGAAGCAAACCCGGACATACTGGACTTCTCGCAGGTTACGGGCTGCGATGTGGATATTGACGAGAGCAAGACGGAGGAAAAGCGCAAGCTGCCCGACGGAAAAGAGGTCAGCTATAATCCTCCGCGCTATCACTACAGCTACGAATTCAATATAAACATCCATGTCAACAGTCCGTGGTTTGACAAGCTTCGTTTCCGTTTGGGCAATGACGTTGAGGTTGACGCCGTCGGCAGCCGCGTCGGTGCGGGCGTGAATCCGCGCCAAAATGTGGAATATCAAGAGCGCGAACGGATGGCGAACGAGATTCGTACCGCTTTGACGCAGGTGCGCCGTCAGGTGCGCAAGCAGGCGGAAGAGGCTGCCGCGCCGAAGCAGGTGATTGCCTGTCCGTGGTGCGGCGCGACAACCACGCCGGACGCATCCGGTCGCTGCGAATTTTGCGGAGGCTCCGTAAATAATTAACAGAAATCGGTTCGGATCCCCCTATTTAAAAAACGAAATAGCATATTCCTGTGTTGACCCGCTATGGCGGTAGACAATATTAAAAAAGGAGGTCAATTGTTATGGAACAGACTACACCGAAGGGCGCGAGCTTTTTGAAGGTAACCGGCATCCTCATGATCATCGGCGGAGGCATCTCTCTGATCGTTGCTATCATTGCACTGCTGGGTATCGCAGCGCTGGCGGCATTGGGAGCTTCTTCCGGCATGCTGTACGCGGCAGGCGCTCTGACGCTTGTCAGCGCGGTTGCTGAATTGGTGACCGGTATTATCGGCGTTGCCAATGCCAAGCGTGCAGATAAAGCAGGCATGTGCATGGCATGGGGCATCGTTGTTGCGGTGCTGTGTGTTGCCGGCTGTATCCTCACCGTTGCCGGCGGCGACGCTTTCCCCGTGTTCTCGCTCATTCTCGGTCTTGTTCTCCCTGTGCTGTTTATCATCGGCGCAGCGAAGAATAAGCAGGGCTAATCATTTAGAAGGGCGGCAGCTTGCTGCCGCCCATTCCCTTGTTATGGAGGAGCAAAATGAAAAGGAATATTGCATTGCTGCTTGCCCTTGTTATGGTTTTCACTTTGACCGCCTGCGGCGGGGAAGATACCAACGATGCCAATTTAGGAAAGTATGTCGGCGCGACGGTTGAGGTATTCGGCGAAGATGTGAATATCTCCGAGATCTACTCTGAGGGAGAAAACTATATTGAGCTGCGCTCCGGCGGGAAGTGCGTGTTCTCCCTTGACGGCGACAGCGCAAGCGGCAAGTGGAAGCTCGACGGCGATAATATCGTTATCACCATTGAGGACGTGGATTCTACAGGTACGCTGAAGGATGGCGTTTTGACAATCGACTTTATGGGCGAAGGTATAACGATGACCTTTGTTAAGGACGGCGCGACCGCTCCAACGACAGGCGCTGCAAGCAAACCGACCGACGAACCGACCGACGAACCCCAGAGCCTCGGCGATGCATGGTGGGGCGGCGACTGGTACGGCTGGTGGATCGTGAAGAATGCAGGCGGCAGCTATTCCGATTTGGTCGGCAGCTACTGGGATGCCTGCGCGCGTATCTCCTTCTATGACGATGGCAGCGGATACATTCAAATTTGGGATGAGGACAGCACGATTGACGATCATATGGTCGACGTGGATGTCTCCTTCGGCGCGGGTACGACGGACAATGGCTGCATGATGTCCGAAAGCGGCTATTTTTACGACGACGAAGTCAGTCATGCCGACTGGATTGTTGACCCGGGTGCTTCTACGGTCAGCTCGATTGACCATATGATCTGCATTGACGGTACTTATGAGGACCCGGAAGACAATGGCGAAAGCTGGTTTGATTATGCTTTCTATCTCCGCCCGTGGGGGATGGACTGGGAGGATGTGCGTTACGCGGACACAGATGGTTTGCCCTATGAGGACATGCTGCCGACATACTATGATAACTGGTATCTGCCGCTGTTGGAGGCGGGAAGTGCGTCTGCGCCTGCATACTTTGACCTGTCTGATGTCGGGTCGCCCGATGACGGCGGCTTGGAGGGAAACGGCACCGTTGTCGGCGACGCGGTGTATGATTATAATGAAAAAGGCGCGATTTTGTTCGCCTATCCCTCGGATATCTTCACCTTTGATGCCAGCTTCGGCATTGATGCTTTGGAAACGGCAGACGGTGCGCTGCGTATGACCTTCTATGCCGACCGAACGCAGGAGGAGTTTCAGACTACGCTGGGAAATTTAGACAGCTATTCCGACTATGAGGACTTCACTATGCAGGAAATGATGATTGCGGGTTATGAGGCTGTCCAGATCACCTATAACTGCTGGGGCGACTACTATATTGATACTTGTATTAACTTCGGCGAGGACGCCGGGGAGTATCAGGGCATCTGCATCAGTGTGCGCTCTTACAACAGCTTCGAGGAGTGCCGTTCTGTTGCAGTGGAATCGGTGCTCTACTCGATTCAAGTAGTAAACTAAGGAAAAATTATCGGGGCAGCGGCAGTTTGCCGTTGTCCCCGAAATACTATAGGAATGAATGGAGGAATTCCGATGAAAAAGCTTACGGCAATTGCGCTTGCCCTTCTTTTCCTGTTTTCTCTGACGGCTTGCAGTGAAAACCAGCCTACACGCAGACCGTTTGAGAACATCACGTTGCCTACCACGGAAAGCGCGGAGCCGACAGAATCCTCCGCTGCGGAACCAACTTCCGCTCCCACGGAGCCGGAAGAACCCACGGAGCCGGAAGAACCGACAATAAGTGTGGAAAACCTCGTCAATGAGTATTATAACGACGCAGGTGAATATGAGTTCCTTTACGACGAGAATACCAGCGATACCTTCTATTATTCTTTTCATTTGCCCGAAATTGCTGCTTTTACCGAAGGTGCCATAGCAATCAATCAGTCAATCAGCGAGACCTTTGGAACGCTGATTGAGGAGGAATACAAGGCGATGGAGGACGGTTGGTTTCTGAACTACAACGTTGTGAATTGGTATCCAACCCTCTATCGTGACCTGTTGGTACTCGTGATCGCCGCAGAAAGCGTCAGTGAATTTTCGTCTTACGGCGTATACTGCTATCATTACACCACCGGTGAATGGCTGCAGGGCAGTGCTCTTTTGGAATACCTGCATATTGAGGAAGAGAGCTTCCTTGACGCCACGCGTACGGCGGCAGAAGAGTGCTTTGTCTCCTACTACGGAGATATCCCCGAGGAGGACAGGGAGCTATACGGCTATGACGAATGCCTTGCATGGACGGTCTCTGACGATAACATCAATTTGGACAATCTCATGTTCTATCCGGATGAGCAGGGAGAGATTATCGTGATCGCGCGTATCGGCTCCATGGCGGGCGCGGAATGGTATTACCATTATGTCTATCCGGAGATTGCTTACGGCTAATCAAAAGCGATTATTCACAGAAGAAATGTGAACGATTTTGAAAAAACTCAGGCATAAAATATAAGTAAGAACACAAGGAGGAATAATATGAAAACCAAGAAAATGATCTCCGCACTGCTGGCGGTTTGCCTGTTGCTGTCCCTGCTGCCTGCACTCGGGCTGACTGCCGCCGCCGTTGAGGTTGAAACGCTGTATGAATGCGGTTTTGAAACACCAGAAGAAACAAAGCTTTGGTCCTTCTCTGACGAAGATCTTGACGGACGTGTATGGGAAAGGAAGGTTTCCGGTGATACACCCGGCAGCACCTATCCCCATACCGAAGGAAACTGTGCCCTTCTCAGCTACTCCTATGACAAAGATACAAAGCAGGCGCTGAAGCCCGACAACTGGGCATGGTCGCCGGTGATCGAGATCCCCGCATTGGGAAACACCTGGCTGTCCTATGATGTTTTTGCGCAGGGTACGGTGGCATTTGCGGAGCATTACTCTGTATATGTCCGTGTCGAGGGCGAGGGTATCATAAAGCTGTTTGACGAGACCTTAGAAAAGGGCGAGGATTACGGCAGCGGTGCCTGCCGCAATATCAGTCTGATCGACTATGCGGGCAAAAACGTTCAAATTATCTTTCGGCACCATGATACCACCAACCAGCTTGCCATCGGCATCGACGCAATCAAGGTGCAGCGCATCGTTCCCAAAAAGATCGACGCAGTGGCGGTCAATGTGGACGAGCCAATGGTCGGCGCGCCCATCACCAACGCTTCGGATATCCCTGAAGACTACGAAGGCTATACGGTAGCAAGCGTCCAGTGGGAGCCGAATGATACCGAGTTTAAGGCGGACTGCTCCTACAGTGTTCTGGTTACCCTGGAAGCTAAAGACGATTACGTCTTCCCCATAGGTGTCACTCCCTACATCAACGAGCGTCCGGCGAAGATCGTCTATCAGGGTGAGCAGGAGTTGAAGATTTCTTACACGTTCTCCAAGCTGCTGCCCGTGATGCCGTCCATGTATTTTGACGATGTCAAGACCGCCGACTGGTTCTACGGCGACGTGGAGTTTGCCTACTATTATAGGCTAATGAACGGTGTCGGCAACAATAAGTTCGACCCGAACGGTTCCTGCACGCGCGGCATGATCGTTACGATTCTCTACCGCATGAAGGGAGAACCCGGCCATAGCGGCAAGAATCCCTTCACCGATGTGAAAGCGGATCAGTGGTACACCGACGCTGTCATCTGGGCGGCGGAGAACGGCATTGTCGAGGGCGTGGGTAACGGAAAATTTGCTCCGGAGGAGAACATCACCCGTGAACAGCTTGCCACCATCCTCTGCCGTTTTGCCAAGACAGAAGGTGTCTATAAGGAAGAGGACTGCACTATGCTCGTCGGCTTTGCCGATCAGTCAAAGGTCTCAAGCTGGGCAGCCGATTCCATGAGCTGGGCTGTGGGCGTCGGATTGGTTGGCGGCAGTAACGAAAAGGACGGTCTGTATCTGATGCCGCAAGGCGATGCACAGCGCTGCCAGGTTGCAGCCATCTTCCAGCGATTCGGCATCGGTTTTGCATACTTCGGATAATCACACAGAACGAGAATAATCTGAATAGGAGGGATCCTGTGTTCGTTTCTATTGCTTCGATTCCCGCAACGGCAGCGGAATTTGCGTCTATGGCGCAAATGGACTTAACAAAGCCGGAAAACACCTGCGCCATGCTGCTCCTCGGACTACAGCTTTATATCAACGAGAAGGATGCCGGTGTTGAGGCAATCAATCTGCTGCGCGGGCCGAGACCTTTAGCGCCGTATGACATTCAGTTCCTGCGCGACCGCCTCCGCGACAAGCGCTATCTTCCCCTTGCGTATTTTGACGGTGCGACGCCGGAGAACAATTACACGCCGTCACAGCCGCTGACGCTTCAGGTTCTTCCTGATCCGCGCCCGCAGGATGTGGAGGAGGGCTATCTCCGCGTGTTCCTCAAAACCGCCGGTGCGGACTCGCCCAGACCGATCAAGCTCCGCAGAAAAGGGGAGAACTGGTACCTCTGGGAGTATTCCTCGATCCTCTCCGGCATCCGTATCCCCGTCAAGGACGACCCTTGGGCATAGGACAACCACTGTAGGGCGGGGACATGTCCCCGCCGACCGCGTAAGCGGCAGACGGTATAGACGAACAAATTTGTACGCAGCCGATAGTTCCTACACGCGGCGGGGACATGTCCCCGCCCTACGTTTTCTATCCGTTATTCAGAAAAAACACCCGCCGCTCTTCTGAGGGAGCGGCGGGTTTCTTGCAAATTCGGTTGAATTACTTGAGCGCTTCGCTGACTGCAACTGCGACGGCGACGGTGGCGCCGACCATGGGGTTGTTGCCCATGCCGAGGAAGCCCATCATCTCGACGTGCGCCGGGACGGAAGAGGAGCCTGCAAACTGCGCATCGGAGTGCATTCTGCCCATGGTGTCGGTCATGCCGTAGGAAGCGGGACCTGCTGCCATGTTGTCCGGGTGCAGGGTACGACCCGTGCCGCCGCCGGAGGCGACGGAGAAGTACTTCTTGCCCTGCTCGATGCACTCTTTCTTATAAGTGCCGGCGACGGGATGCTGGAAGCGGGTCGGGTTGGTGGAGTTGCCGGTGATGGAGACATCGACGCCCTCGCTGTGCATGATGGCAACGCCTTCGCGGACGTCGTCAGCGCCGTAGCAACGGACATTGGCGCGTTCGGACTCGGAGTAACGGATCTCACGGACGACCTTCAACTCGCCGGTGAAGTAGTCAAACTGGGTCTGAACGTAGGTAAAGCCGTTGATACGGGAGATGATCTGGGCGGCATCCTTGCCGAGGCCGTTCAGAATGACGCGCAGCGGCTCTTTGCGTGCCTTGTTTGCGCTCTTTGCCAAACCAATCGCGCCCTCTGCGGCAGCAAAGGATTCGTGACCAGCGAGGAAGGCGAAGCACTTGGTCTCTTCACGCAGGAGCATTGCGCCGAGCTTGCCGTGGCCGATGCCGACCTTGCGGTCGTCAGCGACGGAGCCGTCGATGCAGAAGGCCTGCAGACCGATGCCGATTGCCTCAGCGGCATCCGCAGCGGTCTTGGCACCGGACTTGATGGCGATGGCAGCGCCGACGCAGTAAGCCCAGCAGGCGTTCTCAAAGCAGATGGGCTGGATGCCCTTGGTGATCTCGTAGGGGTCAAAGCCCTTTTCCTTGCAGATCTCTCTGCACTCTTCAACGGAGCCGATGCCGTACTGTGCGAGGACACCGTTGATTTTGTCGATTCTTCTTTCGTAACTTTCAAACAAAGCCATTGTGTGTACCTCCTAAAATTACTCGTGACGCGGGTCGATGTACTTGGCGGCGTTGTCAAACTGACCGTAGTGACCCTTAGCCTTTTCCAATGCAACATTGGCATCGTCGCCCTTCTTGATGAAGTCCATCATCTTGCCGAGGTTGATGAATTCGTAGCCGATGATCTCGTCATCCTTGTTCAGTGCAACGCGGGTGCAGTAGCCCTCTGCCATCTCGAGATAGCGGGGTCCCTTTTCCTTCGTGGCGAACATCGTGCCGACCTGGCTGCGCAGGCCTTTACCCAGGTCTTCCAAGGAAGCGCCGACGGCAAGACCGTTCTCGGAGAACGCGCTCTGGGTACGTCCGTAAACAATCTGGAGGAACAGCTCGCGCATTGCGGTGTTGATGGCATCGCAGACGAGGTCGGTATTGAGCGCCTCAAGGAGGGTCTTGCCGATCAGGATCTCGGAAGCCATTGCCGCAGAATGGGTCATACCGGAGCAGCCCAGCGTTTCGACAAGGGCTTCCTCAATGATGCCATCCTTGACGTTGAGGGTCAGCTTGCAAGCGCCCTGCTGCGGTGCACACCAGCCAACACCGTGCGTAAAGCCGGAGATATCGCTGATCTGCTTTGCCTGCACCCATTTGCCTTCTTCGGGGATGGGAGCGGGGCCATGGTATGCGCCCTTTGCAACCGGACACATATGCTGTACTTCTGTTGTGTAAATCATTGCAAAAATCCTTTCCGTGCGCTCCGTTCGGAACGCAAAAAATTAACAAATTTATGCACGGAACCGTAAAAAGCCGCTTTTCACAGTTTCCGTTTCTATTATACAGAAACCGACACGGATTGTCAACGAGCTTTCTCCGAAAAATCAAGTGGAGTTTCCGCAAAGTCCTGCACGGTTCTGAAAAAATATGAAAAAAAGACTTGCATTTCTACAGGAAGTGTGCTAAAATACTCGGGCATGGAAAAAAGCCGGGGCAGCATGCCCTTTTACGATGAACAGAAAGAGGTGAATGTGATGAAGGAAGGTATCCATCCGAAGTACGAACAGACGACGATCCGCTGTGCTTGT
>JBJFGB010000101.1:0-3138 GCA_051892295.1 Faecousia sp.
AGGCCATGGAAAACATCATGCCCAGCTTGGAAATCAAGTCCCGCCGCGTCGGCGGCGCCACCTACCAGGTCCCGCTGGAGGTTCGCCCCGAGCGTCGTCAGACTTTGGGTCTGCGTTGGCTCACGACCTATGCTCGTAAGCGCAGCGAGAAGACCATGAAGGAACGTCTTGCAGGCGAGATCATGGATGCCTGCAACAACACCGGCGCCTCTGTGAAGAAGCGCGAAGATACGCACAAGATGGCGGAAGCCAACAAGGCTTTCTCCCATTTCCGCTGGTAAGCGCAAAGGAGTTACCCAATGCCGAGAAAATATTCACTTGAGAATACAAGAAATATCGGTATCATGGCGCATATTGACGCCGGCAAGACCACGACGACCGAGCGCATCCTGTTCTACACCGGACGCACCTATAAGCTGGGCGAGACCCACGAGGGTACGGCAACGATGGACTGGATGGAGCAGGAGCAGGAGCGCGGCATCACGATTACATCCGCTGCGACAACCTGTTTTTGGCGTCACTGCCGCATCAATATCATCGACACCCCGGGCCATGTGGACTTCACCGTAGAGGTCGAGCGCTCCTTGCGCGTGCTCGACGGCGCGGTCACCGTTCTTTGTGCAAAGGGCGGCGTTGAGCCGCAGACCGAGACGGTCTGGCGTCAGGCGGATAAGTACAATGTCCCGCGCATGGTCTATGTGAATAAGATGGATATCATGGGTGCGGACTTCTACAATGTTCTCAAAATGATGCATGATCGGCTGAAGTGTAACGCTGTTCCCATCCAGCTGCCGATCGGCGCGGAGGCAGACTTCCGCGGTGTGGTCGACCTCATCAAGATGAAGGCAAACGTCTTCTATGACGAGCTGGGCAAGGATGTCCGCGAGGAAGAGATTCCCGAGGATCTCCGTGATCTCGCCGAGGAGTATCATGAGAAGCTTTTGGAAGCGGTCTCCGATCAGGACGATGAGATCATGGAGCTGTATCTGTCGGGCGAAGAGGTTCCGCAGGAGAAGATCCGCGCAGCCATCCGCAAGGCGACCATCGCCGTCCAGATGATCCCCGTCGTCTGCGGCACATCTTATAAGAACAAGGGCGTTCAGGAGCTGCTGGATGCGATTGTGGATTATATGCCGTCGCCCCTTGACAAGAAGGGCATTCACGGTGTCAATCCCAAGACCGAGGAGGAGGAGTTCCGTCCCGCTGACGATGCGGCACCGTTCTCCGCTCTCGCGTTCAAGATCGCGACCGACCCCTATGTCGGCAAGCTCTGCTTCTTCCGTGTGTATTCCGGAACAATCGACAAGGGCACCACGGTGCTTAATTCGACAAAGGGTTCCCGCGAGAGATTGGGCAGAATTTTGCAGATGCACGCCAACCACCGCGAGGATATCGAAACGGTCTATTCCGGCGATATCGCAGCCGCCGTCGGTGTGAAGAACACCACCACGGGCGATACCTTCTGCGATGAGAAGCATCCGATTATCCTCGAATCCATGGAATTCCCCGAGCCGGTCATCCGTGTCGCCATCGAGCCGAAAACGAAGGCGGGACAGGAGAAGATGGGCATTGCTCTGATGAAGCTGGCGGAGGAGGATCCGACCTTTAAGACCTATACCGACAACGAAACCGGTCAGACCATTATTGCGGGCATGGGTGAGCTTCATTTGGAAATCATCGTTGACCGCCTCCTGCGGGAGTTTAAGGTCGAGGCGAACGTCGGCGCGCCGCAGGTTGCCTATAAGGAGACCGTGCGCGGCAACTCGGATGTGGACATGAAATATGCCCGTCAGTCCGGCGGTAAGGGTCAGTACGGTCATGTTAAAATTAAGCTCGAGCCGAACGAATCCGGCAAGGGCTACGAATTCATCAACGCCGTTACAGGCGGCGCGATCCCGAAGGAGTATATCCCGGCGGTCGACCAGGGCATTCAGGGCGCAATGACGGCAGGCGTGCTTGCCGGCTTCCCGGTCGTGGATGTCAAGGTCACGCTGTACGACGGCTCCTATCACGAGGTCGACTCGTCCGAGATGGCATTCAAGATCGCAGGTTCCATGGCATTTAAGGAAGCTTGCCGCAAGGCAAATCCCGTCGTGCTGGAGCCGATCATGAAGGTCAGCGTTATCGTTCCCGAGGAGTACACCGGTGATGTCATCGGCGATATCTCCTCCCGCCGCGGCAACATTCTCGGTATGGAGCCGAGAAACGGCTCAACGCAGATTGACGCGAACGTTCCGCTTTCGCAGATGTTCGGCTATGCGACCGATCTGAGAAGCCGCACGCAGGGACGCGGACAGTATTCGATGGAACCGAGCCATTATGTGGAGCTGCCGAAAAATATTCAGCAGGAAATTGTGGAAAAACGCGGTTCTTGAGAAAAAACACTTGCCATTATGCGAATTTTAGTGTATAGTGGTATTGTGCGAACAAAAAAGAAAATTTACCACTTATAAATCAACAGGAGGATTTTTTCAATGGCAAAGCAAAAGTTTGAAAGAACAAAGCCCCATGTAAACATCGGCACCATTGGTCACATTGACCATGGCAAGACCACCCTGACTGCTGCCATCACCAAGTATCTGGCTATGTGCGGCGGCGCAGAGTTCACCGACTACGCTAACATCGACAAGGCGCCCGAAGAGAAGGCTCGTGGTATCACAATCAACACCGCGCACGTTGAGTATGAGACTGCTGCCCGTCACTACGCCCACGTCGACTGCCCGGGCCATGCTGACTATATCAAGAACATGATCACCGGCGCTGCGCAGATGGACGGCGCGATTCTCGTTATCGCTGCTTCCGACGGCCCCATGGCGCAGACCAAGGAGCACCTGCTGCTTGCTCGTCAGGTTAACGTTCCCTCCGTCCTCGTCTTCCTGAACAAGGTTGACCAGGTCGATGACGAAGAGCTCCTCGAGCTCGTCGAGATGGAAGTCCGCGAGACCCTCGACTTCTACGGCTTCCCCGGAGACGACACCCCCATCGTTCGCGGCTCCGCGCTGAACGCTCTGGTTTCCGAGTCCACCGATCCCAACGCTCCCGAGTATGCCTGCATCAAGGAACTCATGGACGCCGTTGACAGCTGGATCCCGACGCCTGACCGTAAGGCCGACCAGCCCTTCCTGATGCCCGTTGAGG
>JBJFGB010000102.1:0-12752 GCA_051892295.1 Faecousia sp.
ACAAACTTGTTCATGCCTACTGTCTGCCGCTTCGCGGTCGGCGGGGACATGTCCCCGCCCTACAACCGTTGTTCACAACCCTCGCCGTAGGGCGCGACGACTCGGCGCGCCGGTGCAGGAACCGCCGAGTGCGTACAAACCTGCAGCCGGAGATTGCCACGACCGGTGCGCAGCCGTTCGCAACGATGAAGCGTTACCGATGCGGCGTACCCCTTGCCGACAATACGCGCACCGGTCTCGCAATGACAAATGGGGTAGCCGTTTCTGTCATTGCGAGGAGCGCAGCGACGCGGCAATCTCGCGCAAAAACCACCGACTGCGTACAAATCTGTTCGTTCGTACCGTCTGCCGCTTCGCGGTCGGCACGCCCGGTGGTCGTGCCCTACGAGCCGTGCTGCGCACCCTCGCCGTAGGGCGCGACGACTCGGCGCGCCGGTGCAGGAACCACCGACCGCGCACCGGCACGCAGGCAGCCGGGAATCCCGCAGCGGCGAACCATTCACTATTCACTATTCACCATTCACCATTCACTATTCACTATTCACTCTCCCCCATTATCCCAAGCTGCCGTCGGATATCCGCTCCATGTCGGACTCGTCCATCCCGCTTTCCCGTCAATATAGTAGAGTGTCACATCGGGAATCCTCACAGCCTCCCAGTTTTCGTTATCGCAGCAAAAAACCTCGTCTCCCATCGTCGGCGCATCCCCCAAAAAGTATACCGTCCGCAGACCGACGCAGCCGTAAAACGCATGATGACCGATGTCTGTCAAGCCCTCCGGCAGGGTAATGCCGGTGAGGCTGCCGCAGTCATAGAACATACCGTCCGCGACCTTCGTCATGTCCTCCGGCAGCGTCACACTCGTCAGACTGCTGCAGCCGAAGAACAGTCCCGCACCGATGCCTTCCACACCTTCGGAGATTGACACGCTGATCAGCTCGTCGCAGCCCATAAAAGCCTGCATACCCACATATGTCACACCGCTCGGAATCGTGATCCTCGTTAATCTGCCGCAATACGAGAACGCTTGGTCGGCAATTGCGGTCGTCCCCGAGGGGATGGTGAACGCGCCCGGGATGGTCTTTTTCGCTTGGATCAGCCAGCTTCCGAGATACAGCACGTTGTCTGTCCAGCACTCCGCCGAATGGTAGAACGCCGTGTCGGAAAAGACGTCGCAGCCGATGCGGATTCCTTTGTCCGGTGCGGCAATATCCGCCAAGGCGGTGCAGCTTTCGAAGGCATAGTCATCAATGCACGTCAGGCTTTCGGGCAGCGTCACGCTTGTCAAGGCGGTGCAGTCGGAAAACGCGCTAATTTCGATGCTCGTCACGCCCTCCGGTATGGTAATGTCGGTCAAGCCGGTGCAGCCGTGAAACGCATTCATGCCGATACTCCTCAAACCGTCCGGCAGCACCACATGATTCAGGGCGCTGCAATCGTCGAACACTTCGTCCTCAATCCGCGCCAAATTGTCCGGCAGCGTAACGCTCTCCAGTCTGTCACATTCGGAAAACGCTCCCGGGCCGATGCTCGTCACGCCCTCCGAGAGCGTCGCGCAGGTCAGGCTGTCGCATTCGAAGAAGGCACAGTTGCCGATGTGTTTCACACTGCTCGGGATCGTGACGCTCGTTATACTGCCGCAATACTCGAACGCACAGTCGGCAATTCCGACGGTCCCCGAGAGAACGGTATATGCTCCGCAAATCGACTTCTCCGCTTCAATCAGCCAGCCTCCAAGATACAGCACGCCGTCCGTCCACTGCTCCGCCGCCTTGTAGATTGCCGTATTCAGGAACGCGTGCAGCGCGATGCGGGTGACACTGTCCGGTATATTGATGTCCGTCAGACTGACGCACTCCGCGAAAGCACGCTGCTGAATCTCGGTCACGCCCTCCGGAATCGTCACACGGCGCAAACTCGTGCGGCCGGAGAAGGCATAGGCCCCGATGCTCGTCACAGGGACCCCGTCGAATTCCGCAGGAATCACAAGGGTTTCCTCCGTGCCGGTATAGCGTTCAATGACGATGCCGTCCGCCCTGAGGGAATACTGAAAATCAGCGGCAAGCGCCTCGGGCAGCGTTTCTCCGGCAGCCGTCTTTTGCTCCGAAGACGCGGAGGCTGCGGCATCCGGCGCATTTTCCGAAATGGTCGGGGAAGAATTCCCGCCGCAGGCAGCAAGGAACGCGCAAAGCATCGCGCAAGCAGCCAGCAAAGCGATGATTTTTTTCATTCCGATTCCATCCTTCCTTTTTAGAATCGCAGATCGGGAACAAGCTTCCCTGTCATAGCCATGAAGCACTCTTTAGACCGGGGACATGTCCCACCGGTGCAGGAACGACCAACTGCGTACAAAAGATTGGAAAAGAGATTGCCACGTCGCTGCGCTCCTCGCAATGACACGGAAGGGCTACCCATGTTTGTCATTGCGAACCCAGTGCGCACACTACCCGCAAGAGGTACGCCGCATCCGTAACGCTCCTTCGTCGCGAACGGCTGCGCTAACGACCTCGGCGCGCCGGTGCAGGCACTACCGACCGCATACCGGCACGCAGGCAGCCGGGAATCCCGCAGCGGCGAACCATTCACTTCCCTCCATGATCCCAAGCCGCCGTCGGGCAGCCGCACCATGTCGGACTCGTCCAGCCCACGGTTCCCTCAATGTAGTACAGTGTCAAGCCGGGAATGGTCACAAACTCTGTCTGCTCGTTACAGTACTGAAACACGCCGTCTCCCATCATCGGCGCATCCCCCAAAAAGTATACCGCCTGCAAGCCGACACACCCGAAGAAAGCCCGCACGTCCATGCTTGCCACATTGGCAGGGATGGTGATCTCCTTCAGACTCACGCAATCGAGAAATGCCCCCCAGCCGATCCTTGTCAAGCACTCGGAAAGCGTTACCCGCGTCAGTCTGCCGCAGCCGAGGAACGCGTAATCCCCGATGCTCGTTATGCTCTCAGGGAGAACATATTCCGTCTCCGTCTTTCCCGCGGGATAGGCGAGCAGCTCCGTTTTTTCCAGATTCAGCAGCACGCCGTTTTCGGAGACATAGACCTTGTTATCCTTTGCTACGTTGATTTCCCTCAGACTGCCGCAGCTCGCAAACGCCCCGCCTTCGACCTTCGTCACGCTGCGCGGAATCGTGATTGCCGTCAGACTGCCGCAGCCTTCGAACGCACAGGAGCCGATAAACATCATAGTGTCCGGAAGCACGATATCGGTCAAGCCGGTGCAGCCCGTAAATAAGCTGTTCGCAATTTCCGTCATGCCGTCCGGAAGCGTGACGCTCGTCAGACCGGTGCAATGACCGAACGCGCAGCTGCCGATACTCACGGCACCGTCCGGGAGCCTGAGGTCCGCTAATTTGTCGCAGCCGAAGAACGCATACGCACCGATGCTTGTCAGGCTCTTAGGGAGCGTCAAGCTTGTTAAGGCGTCATAACAAAACGCGTAATCGTCAATGCTTGTCAAGCCCTCCGGTATGGTAATGCTCCTGAGGCTGCCGCAGCCGTGAAATGCATACAAGCCGATGCTCGTCACACTGTCCGGCAGCACCACCTCGGTCAGGCTGCCGCAGTCATAGAACATGCTCTCCCCGATTCTCGTCATGTCCTCCGGCAGCGTAACGCTCTTCAGGCTGCCGCAGCCGAAGTAAAGCCCGCTGCCAATGCTCGTCACGCCCTCGGGAATCGCCGCGTAAGTCAGGCTGGCGCAGTTGGAAAAAGCATAATCGCCGATGCCCCTCACGCCGCTCGGAATCGTAACGCTCGTTAAGCTGTCGCAATGGGAGAACGCTTGGGCTGCAATTACGGTGGTCCCTGCGGGAATGGTATACGTTCCGGAAATCGTCTTTTCCGCTTCCATCAGCCAATTGCCGATATACAGCACTCCGTCCGTCCCGCGCTCCGCCATATTGTAAATCGCCGTGCCGGCAAAGGCGTCGCAGCCGATGCAGATTCCGCTGTCCGGTGCGGCAATATCCATCAAGGCGGTGCAGCCCTCGAAGGCATAGTCACCGATGCTCGTCACGCTCTCAGGCAGCGTCACGCTTGTTATGCCGCTGCAACCGCGAAACGCGCCATATTCGATGCTCGTCACACCCTCCGGTATGGTAATGCGGGTCAGACCGGTGCAGCCGAGAAACGCATTCATTTTAATGCTCGTCACGCTGTCCGGCAGCATCACCCCGGTCAGGCTGCTGCAATCATAGAACATATTGTACTCGATCCGCGTCAGATCCTCCGGCAGTGAGACGCTCGTCAGTCCGACGCACTCGGAGAATATGCCCGAACCGATGCTCGTCACGCCCTCAGGAATCGCCGCGTAAGTCAGGCTGCTGCAGCCCGAGAAGATGCCCTCTCCGAGCTTCGTCACGCCGCTCGGAATCGTGACAAGGGTTAAGTCATCGCAATTCTCGAACGCATAGTCGGCAATTCCGGTGGTTCCCGGGAGAATGGCATGCACTCCCGAGAGCGTCTCTTTCGCTTCGATCAGCCAGCTTCCGATGTACAGCACGCTTTCTGACCACCGATCCTCCGCATTGTAAATCGCCGTATTCTGAAACGCATTCAGCGCAATGCCGGTTACGCTGTCCGGTATATTAATATCTGTCAGGCTGCTGCAACCTGAGAAGGCGCCCTCCCCGAGCTTCGTCACGCCCTCCGGAATCGTCACACAGAGCAGACCGGTGCAATCGGAGAACGCATACTGCGCAATGCTCGTCACGGGAACGCCGCCGATTTCCGCGGGGATTACGACGGTCTGCGCCTTTCCGCTGTAGCGTTCAATGGCGATGCCGTCCTCCGTGTTGGTATAGTAGAAATCGGAGGCGGGCGTTTCCAGCAGCGTTTCTACGGTAGGAGGCTCCGTCTCTTCCGTTTCCGGGGCGGCAGTCCCTTGCTCCGAAGAGGTGGAATATGCGGTATCCGGCACCGTTTCGCCCGCCGTCTCTTTGGAATCGCCGCCGCAGGCAGCAAGGAACGCGCAAAGCATCGCGCACACCGCCAGCAAAGAGATGATTCTTTTCATTCTGATTTCATCCTTCCTTTTTAGAATCGTACGCAGCCCTCTCCGTAGGAGCTGCCGACCTCATACAAGCTTCCCGCCCTTGTCGTTGCCATGCGTTCCCCTGTAGGGCGGGTGACATGTCCCCGCCGGTGCAGGAACTACCCGACTGCGTACAAACCTGTTCATTCGTGCCGTCTGCCGCTTACGCGGTCTTAGGGGACATGTCCAAGACGTACAGGAGGCGTGCAATGCCATGGAAGGGGGTGCCCTATGCTGTCACCCCCTTAGGGATATGCCACCCATGTCGCCGTCGGATATCCGTTCCATGTCGGACTCGTCCAGCCCTCTTTGCCCTCAATATAGTAGAGCGTCAAATTAGGAAGGTTGACATCCGTCTGCGTTTCCTCCTCCCACATCACAAACACATTCTCTTCAAGCGCAGGTGCGTTGCCCATAAAATAAACCGCTCTCAAATTGTTGCAGCTTCTGAATGCAGAGGCATGAATGCCTGTCACGCTGTCCGGAATCGTCACACTCGTCAAGCCGCTCCAAGCAAATGCATACTCGCCGATGTCGGTCATGCCGTCGCCAATCGTTACACTTGTCAAACTTTGGCAATCGTAGAACGCTGAGCGTCCGATGCTCGTCACGCCGCTGCCAATTGTTACGCTCATCAAATTATGGCAAGCATTGAACGCTGCGTCGCCGATGCTCGTCACGCCCTCCGGAATCGTTACGCTCGTCAGGCCGCTGCATGTAGAGAACGCTCCCTCACCGATGCGCATCACGCTGTCCGGAATCGTTACGCTCGTCAGATTGCTGCATAGAGAGAACGCGTGATTGGCAATTCCGATTGTTCCGGAACGAATGACACAGTCTCCCGAGAAATTCTCTTCCGCGCCGAGCAGCCAATTGTCAAGATACAGCACGCCGTTGCTCCACTGACCCTCTGAGATTGCCGTATTTCGAAACGCCATTTGACCGACGCGGGTCACGCTGCTCGGTATGCTGATATCCGTCAAGCTGCCGCAATCTGCAAAAGCCCTTGCTTCGATGCATGTCACGCTGTCAGGAATTGTCACGCTCGTCAGATTATCACAGCCGTAAAATGCATCAACACCGATGCTTGTCACGCTGTCCGGAATCGTTACGCGCGTCAACCCGCTCCAGCCAAACACAAACTCACCGATGCTTGTCACGCCGTTGCCAATCTTCACATCCGTCAGATTCCCGCAGCCGGCAAACGCATTATTCCCAATGCTGATGACACTGTCCGGAATGCTGATACCCGTCAGACTGCAGCAATTGTCGAACGCATAGTATCCGATGCTTGTCACGCTGTCGGGAATCGTCACGCGCGTCAGATTGCCGCAGTCGGAAAACGCACAGTCGCCGATACGCGTCACGCCGTCAGGCAAAACAAATTCCGCTTCCGGCTTACCTGCCGGATAGACCAGAAGGGCTGTCTTAGACCGGTCAAATAACACACCGTTTTCAGAGGCATAAGTCGTGTTATCCGCCGCCACGCTGATTTCCGTCAGGCTGCAGCATTTTACAAACGCCCCTTCTGCGATGCTCGTCATGCTGTTGGGAATCGTCACACAGGTCAGACCGCTGCATATGTAGAACGCATAGCTGCCGATGCTCGTCACGCCCTCCGGAATTGTCACACATGTCAGACCGGCGCAGCTTACGAATGCGTGACCGCCGATGCTCTTCACGTCCTCCGGAATCGTTATGCTCGTCAGCTCGGCGCAGCTTGCGAACGCAAAATCGGCAATACCGATGGTTCCTGCGGCAATGGCATAGTCTCCCGCGACGGAATCCTTCGCTTGAATCAGCCAATGCCCGAGATACAGCACACCGTCCGTCCAGCGGTCCGCCGTATTGTAAATCGCGGTATTCTTGAACGCATCGCACGCGATATGGGTTACACTATCCGGTATATTGATGTCTGACAGTTTGCTGCAATCAGAAAACGCACCCTCCTCAATCTCCGTTACACCCTCTGGAATCGTCACGCAGCGCAGGTTGCTGCAATCGTAGAACGCATAGCGATTAATGCGTGTCACAGGGACACCGTCAATCTCCGTGGGGATCACGACGGTGGCCGCTGTTCCGTAATAGTGTTCAATAACGATGCCGTCCTCTGCGCGCGAATACCAAAAATCGGAGGCAGGCGCTTCCTCGGAAGGAGGCTCCGTCTCTTCCGTTTCCGGAGCGGCAGTCCCTTGCTCCGAAGAGGCGGAATATGCGGTATCCGGCTCCGTTCCGCCCGCCGTCTCTTTGGAATCGCCGCCGCAGGCAGCAAGGAACGCGCAAAGCATCGCGCACACCGCCAGCAAAGAGATGATTCTTTTCATTCTGATTTCATCCTTCCTTTTTAGAATCGTACGCAGCCCTCTCCGTAGGAGCTGCCGACCTCATACAAGCTTCCCGCCCTTGTCGTTGCCATGCGTTCCCCTGTAGGGCGGGTGACATGTCCCGCCGCGTGCAGGAACCACCAAGTGCGTAACAGTTTGTTCGTCTGTGCTGTCTGCCGCTTCGCGGTCGGCACGCCCAGTGGTCGTGCCCTACGAACCATGCTACGCACCCTCGCCGTAGGGCACGTCGACTCGGCGTGCCGGTGCAGGATCTACCGACCGCGCACCAATACGCAACCAACCGCGCATCCCGCAGCGACAAGCCTATTCACTATACACCATTCACTGAAACCTCCGCTTCACGCCTTCACGATATTCTCAAGAAAGCGCATCAAAATCGTTGCAACCTGCGCTCTGGTGGCGTTGCCCTGCGGGAGGAGCTTGCCGTCGGAGCCGTTGATGATCTGCTCCGCCACCGTCCACTGCATGGCGTCCTTCGCCCAAGCCGAAATCTTGCCGCTGTCGGGAAAGCCGCTCAAATCGCCGCGCTTGCTCGTGTCAATGCACTTCTTTCCCGCGTAACGGAACAAAATCGCCGCCATCTGCTCCCGGGTGATACTGCCCTCGGGGTCGAATTTGCCGTTGCCGACACCGCCGACGATCCCGTTCGCCGCAGCCCAAGCGACCGCCTCCGTGTACCAGGTTCCGTTGGGCACATCGGTGAAGGTGTTCTCTCCTTCCGCAGGCTCGCCCTCGTAGCGCCACAGCACGGTTACAAGCATCGCCCGGGTCATGGTGCCCTCCGGGTCGAAGTTTCCGCCGCCGACGCCGTTCATTAAGCCCTTCTCTACGGCGTACTCCACCGCTTCATAGTACCATGCTTTTTCCGAGACATCGGAAAACTCCGCCGGGGCAGCAGGCTGAGCGTCGGGATCCTTTGCGCCGCAGACCGTGCAGACACCGTCCTTAAAGCTGTGACCCATGGCGGGAACGGTTTCCTGCGCAACGATCACCGTGCCGCAAAGGTCGCAATGCTTTCCCTCGGTCTTGCCGTCTTCGGTGCAGGTAGCGGGAACGGCAGCGTCAATGACCTCCGTATGACCGTGCGCGGCGATTTCTCTCGTTTCAAAGGCATCGCAGCGGGAGCAGGTGCACTTCTCCTCGCCCTTTTCCGTGCAGGTGGGCGCTTTCGTCTGTGTCCATTCTCCGAAATCGTGCCCCAGCGCGGCTACGGTTTCCTGCGCAACAATCACCGTGCCGCAAAGGTCGCAATGCTTTCCCTCGGTCTTGCCGTCTTCGGTGCAGGTGGCGGGAACGGCAGCGTCAACGACCTCGGTGTGTCCTGTCGCGTCTGTCTCTCTCGTCTCAAAACTGTAGCAACGGGAACAGGTGCGTTCTTCTTCGCCCTTTTCGGTACAAGTTGCCGCTTTTATCGGCGTCCATTCGCCGTAGTCGTGTCCAAGGGCTTCCGTATATGTATCAGTATAGGTGTCGCAGCAAATAGAACAGGTATGTGTTGTGCAGCCTTGCTCCGTGCAGGTCGGCGCGGTTACGACAACCACATAGGAATGTTCATGCACAGGCATCCATGTTGCGGTCGGATAGCTGTTCCATGTCGGAGTGGTCCAGCCCTCTTTGCCGTCAATGTAGTAGAGAATCAAATTGGGATTGTTGATGTATGTCTGTGTTTCGGCATTCCATAGGCTGAAAGCATACGCTTCAAGTGCAGGCGCGGCACCCATGAAGTATAGCGATTGCAGGCTGCCGCAGGCATAGAAGGCTCGCTCGCTGATGCTCGTGACGCTGCCCGGAATCGTCACGCTTGTCAAGCTGCTACAGGCATCGAACGCACTTATGCCGATGCTCTTTACACCCTCCGGAATCGTCACACTCGTCAGGCTGCTGCAGCCGTAGAACGCGTATTTGCTGATGCTCTTTACCCCCTCCGGGATCGTCACACTCGTCAGGCTGCTGCACATAAAGAACGCGTAATTGACGATGCTGGTCACACCAACCGGGATCGTCACGTTCGTCAGGTTACTGCAGCGGTAGAACGCATGACTGCCGATGCTTATTACGCTTTCCGGGATAATATATTCACTTTCCGTTTTTCCTGCAGGATAGGTATGTAACAGGGTCTTGTTCTTGTCAAACAAAACGCCGTTCTCAGAGGTATATGCCGTGTTGCCCTCTGCCACATGGATTGCCGTCAGGCTGCTGCAGTCGCAGAACGCCCGTTCGCCGATACTTGTCACACTCTCCGGAATCGTCACGCTTGTCAAGCTGCTACAGTTATCGAACGCACTCATGCCGATGCTCGTCACACTGTCAGGAATCGTCACGCTCGTTAAGCCGGTACAGTGACCGAACGCAAGACCGCCAATGCTTGTTACGCCCTCCAAAATCGTCATAGTGGTCAGATTGTCGCACCAATAGAACGTACGGTCACTGATGCTTGTCACACTACCCGGAATCGTCACGCTCTCCAGGCTGCTGCAATAGGAGAATGCGTAACCGCCGATGCTCGTCACGCTGTCAGGGATCGTCACACTCTCCATGCTGCTGCAATAGGAGAACGCATGATCGCCGATTGTCGTCACAGCCACTCCGGCGATCTTCTCCGGAATGTCGGCATTCGTTACAGTTGTATCGCAATCAAAAATCTCGCCGGTGGATTTTCTGAAATAGAGATTGCCGCCCTCCACGGGATAAGCAATTTCGTCAGCAGGTTCCGGCACATTCACGCCGTCCCAGGTTGCAGTCGGATAGCCGTTCCAGGTCGGCGTCGTCCAGTCCGCTTTTCCCTCTATGTAATAGAGGATCAAGTTAGGAATGTTGACATACGCCCATGCTTCATCATTCCATATGCTGAAAACATTTTCTCCAAGCGCAGGGGCGTCACCTATGAAGCAAACCGATTGCAGACTGCCGCAATTACAGAAGGCATAATCGCCGATGTTTGTCACACTGTCCGGGATCGTCACACTCGTCAGGCTGCTACAATCAGAGAACGCAAAAGTGTAGATGCTTGTTACGCTGTTCGGTACGCTATATTCCGTATCTGTTTTGCCCATGGGGTAGCGCAGTAAAATTGTCCGGCTCTTATTGAACAAAACACCGTTTTCAGAGGCATATTCCGTGTTTTTCTCTGCCACATTGATAGCCGTTAGGCTGCCGCAAGCACCAAACACGCTGTCGCCAATACTCGTTACGCTATCCGGAATTGTCACACTCGTCAGACTGCTGCACCAAGCAAACGCGCTATCACCAATACTCGTTACGCTATCCGGAATCGTCACACTCACCAGACTGCTGCAATCGACAAATGCGTATCTGCCGATGCTTGTCACGCTGTTCGGAATCGTCACACTCGTCAATCTGCTACAGTAGCCGAACGCTCCAAGTTTGATATTCGTCACGCTGTTCGGAATCGTCACACTCACCAGACCGTGACAGCTTTCGAATGCCCAATAGCCGATGCCCGTCACGGCGACGCCGTCGATCTCAGTGGGGATGTCGGCTGCGGTCACAGTCTCGTCGCAGTCATAGATCTCGCCGGTGGATTTATTGAAATAGAGGTTGCCGCCCTCCACGGAGTAGGCGACCGGCACATTCACGCCGTCCCAGGTCGCGGTCGGATAGCCGTTCCAGGTCGGTCTGGTCCAGTCCGCTTTGCCGTCAATATAATATAGTGTCAGCCCGGGAATTACAACGGTTTCGGTATCGACACCGAAATCGGAATCGAAAACGAATTTTTCCATGCAGAAAACGTCCGTTCCAAGTGCGGGAGCGTCGCCCAGGAAGCAGGCCGACTGCAAACTTTCGCAGCCTTCGAACGCATAACTGTCGATGCTCGTCACACTCTCCGGGAGCGTTACGCACGTTAAGCTGATGCAGTATTCGAACGCACTGCTCCCAATGCCCGTCACGGCGATGCCGTCGATTTCCGCCGGAACGTCAGCATAGGTCACCGTTTCATCGCAATCAACGATCGTGCCGTCCGCGCTGTAAAAATAGAGATTTCCGCCCTCCACGGGATAAGCAGTGAAATCTTCCGGCTCCGTCGGCTCTGTCGGCTCTGTCGGCTCCAACGGTGGGTATTCCGGATTCATCGGATCCCCGCTCCAGAGCATGGTATGATAGCCGTTCCAGGTTTCAAAAGACCAGCCCGTGCAGCCGTCAATGTAATAAAGCGTCAGACCGGGAATGTTTATATATTCCACATAAATGTCGTCGACCCAAAGAGAGTCAGGATCCTTTATGGTGAAAACATTTTCGCCGATCTCCGGCGCGTCACCCTCGAAATAGACCGATTGCAGGCACTCACAGCCAAAAAACGCCAAGCTGCCGATGCTTGTCACGTTCGCCGGAATGATTACGCCCTGCACACCGTCGCAGGTGCTTGACAGGTAGGTGCAGCCGGAGAACGCATTGTCGCCAATGCTTGTCACGCGCTTCGGCAGCGTCACACTGATCAGATTGGCGCAGTCTTTGAACGCATTGCTGCCAATGCCTGTCACGGCAGCGCCGTCGATCTCCGCGGGAATGTCAGCGCCTGTCACACTGTTGTCGCAGTCCGTGATTGTGCCGGTTGCTTTGTCAAAATAGAGATTGCCGCCCTCGACGGGGTAGGCAATGTCCGTTTCGGAATAGGCGCTTACGGACAGCATCCTCTGCGGCAGCAGTCCGAGCACCAGCGCCGCAAGGAGCAGGATGGATAGAATTCTTCGTTTCATAAGATGTTCCTCCTTTATTCATTCACTCAAAATGGATGCGCGAATGCCGGAAATGATTTTCACACAGTCCTTCTTTCGCCCTTATAAAATGGAATGACTCCCTCCGCCGGTGCAGCCGTTTTCTCTTATCGCCGCAGCCCTTGTAGAGAAGTGACATATCCCCGCCGTAGGGCGCGACGACTCGGCGCGCCGGTGCAGGAACCACCGAGTGCGTACAAACCTACAGCCGGAGATTGCCACGACCGGTGCGCAGCCGTTCGCAACGATGAAGCGTTACGGATGCGACATACCCCTACCGACAATACGCGCACCGGTCTCGCAATGACAAATGGGGTCGCCTTTTTCTGTCATTGCATGAAACTCCCTGTAGGGCGGGGACATGTCCCCGCCGGTGCAGGAACCGCCGTCTGCGTACCAACTCCCTTCCCATGTCATTGCGAGGCGTAACGCGCCGTGGCAATCTCGTGCAGGAACTACCGACTGCGTACAAATTTGTCCGTCTATACTGTCTGCCGCTTCGCGGTCGGCGGGGACATGTCCCAATGTCACTAAGTTAAGGAATACAGGGTCTCGCAGGGATGCGGGGCCCTACTTTTTCAAAAATTTTTACTTTTTTTCAAAAAAGGGCTTGACAAATACGGTAAAGT
>JBJFGB010000103.1:0-629 GCA_051892295.1 Faecousia sp.
TGCTCAATGTGATGCAAGAATAATTCTGTATGTGTCAAAATTTGTGGAGTTTAGGTAACAAATCCGGAAACGAAAAAAGGGGAAGACCTTGCGAAAATGTTCGCAAAATCTGCCCCTGAAAGCCTGGGTCGGTAGTTCAAGTCCTCCCCAAAGGTCGTTTTTAGGAAATGATATCTTTTGAATTCCACCTTGAAAAAAGGCACGAAAAAACCCAAGAACCGTTGCGGCTCTTGGGTTTTTGGCACCGATATCTTTTTCGGTGCTACTTGTTGGTTGCGGAGACAGGACTTGAACCTGCAACCTCCGGGTTATGAGCCCGACGAGCTACCAATTGCTCTACTCCGCGATATGCAATTTTTGGGGGCTGTGCCTCAATGCCTATATAGAATAGCACATGAGTGTACGGTTGTCAAGGGGGAAAATTGATTTTGCGGGATTTTCTTTCGACATGGTTCGGGGCAATTTGGACGGAGATAAGGAGTGAATGGGAAGAAAGGAGCGGCGTGCCCTACGCGGAGCGGCTGACAGTACAGACGGACAGGTTTGTACGCAATTGGTGGTTCCTGCATAAGGCGCGTCAGGGATGCCGCGCGCTACAGGTGCCGTGGTTTTGGAGGTGTTTGCGTGAG
>JBJFGB010000103.1:729-49558 GCA_051892295.1 Faecousia sp.
ATTGCCACGGCGCGGGCGCCTCGCAATGACATTGAGGGGAGTTTGCGCGGAGTTGGTGGTTCCTGGATAAGGCGCGTCAGGGATGCCTCGCGCTACAGGTGCCGTGGTTTTGGAGGTGTTTTCGTGAGATTGCCACGGCGCGGGCGCCTCGCAATGACATTGAGGGGAGTTTGCGCGGAGTTGAGGGTTCCTGCACAAGATTGCCACGGCGCGTTGCGCCTCGCAATGACAGTGGAGGGGGAGACTGTATGCGGTCGGAAGTTCCTGCACCGGTTTGGGACATGTCCCCGGTCTACGGGATGGGGAGTGGGGAAAATGTGAAAATCGGCGGGAAAAAAGTTGTCGTTTGGGGGAAAATGTGGTATGATAGCGATAATCATTCTACGGAGGCGATTCAATGAGCGTTTTGGAAGGCTTGCGCCCGCAGGAGGCGCTGCATTATTTTGAGGAGCTTTGCGCGATTCCGCACGGGTCGCGGGACACGAAGCGGATTTCGGATTACTGCGTCCGTTTTGCGCAGGAACACGGGCTGCGCTATGTGCAGGACGAGTGGAACAATGTGGTGATCTACAAGCCTGCGTCGAAGGGCTATGAGGGACATCCGACGGTCATTTTGCAGGGGCATTTGGACATGGTCTGCGAAAAGGACGCGGACTGCGACATCGACTTTTCCAAGGACGGCTTGCGTCTGAAACACGACGGGAAGTATATTTTTGCGGAGGGGACAACCCTCGGCGGGGACGACGGCATTGCGGTCGCTTATGCGTTGGCGATTTTAGCGTCTGACACGCTGAAGCATCCGCCGCTTGAGGCGGTGTTTACCGTCGACGAGGAGATCGGTATGCTGGGCGCGGACGCGATGGATATGTCCGTGCTGCAGGGGCGCGTGCTGCTCAACTGCGACTCGGAGGACGAGGGTATTTTGACCGTGAGCTGCGCGGGCGGCGCGACGAGCTGCCTGAAACGCCCGATCACCCGCGAGGCGGCGCAGGGCGAGGTCTGGCGCATGGCGGTGCGCGGTCTGACCGGCGGACACAGCGGTGTGGAGATCAACAAGGGTAGAGCCAACGCGAACAAGGTGCTTGCCGGTATTCTTGCAAAGCTGCCCGTGCGTCTGATTTCCATCGGTGGCGGCAGCAAGGACAACGCGATTCCCCGCGCAAGCGAGGCGTTAGTCATTGCGGAGCAGCCGGAAGCGGCGTTTGCTGCGGCTGCGGCGGAGATGCAAAAGACGCTTCCCGCAACAGAGACGTCGGTCGAGTTTATCTGCGAAAAAGCCGAAAGCGAGCTGCTTCCCATGACGGAGGAAGCTTCTACGGCGGTGCTGGGGCTTTTGAACGCTCTGCCCAACGGCGTGCAGGCGATGAGTAAGGACATCGAGGGACTGGTGCAGACCTCACTGAATCTGGGTATTCTCAAGACCGAGGCGGACGGCGTGGAGATGACCTTCTCCGTGCGCAGCTCGGTCAACGCGGAAAAGGCGGCGCTGATTGCCTCCCTACAGGAGATTGGAAGCCGTTTCGGCGCGGTGTATTCGCAGTCGGGTGAGTATCCCGCGTGGGAATATCAGAAGGAATCCCGCCTACGCGAGACGATGGTTGAGACTTACCGCGCGCTTTACGGAAAGGAACCGGTTGTAGAAGCCATCCACGCGGGGTTGGAGTGCGGCATCTTCTCCGACCGTCTGAAGGGGCTGGACGCCGTCTCCTTCGGTCCGCAGATGCATGACATCCACACGAGCCGCGAGAAGCTGGACATCGGTTCGGTCGAGCGAACCTGGGACTATCTTGTTGCGGTATTGGAGCGTCTGTGATGAAGGTTTTTGACGCACATTGCCATATTTATCCCACGAAGATCGCGCAGAAGGCGGCTGCCGCGACGGCGGCCTTCTATGACAACCTCGGAGAAACCTACGACGGTACGGTGCAGACATTGTTTGCCAAGGGCGCGGGGATCGACCGCTTCCTTGTGCAGTCCGTGGCGACGAAGCCGGAGCAGGTGAGATGTATCAATGAGTTTATTGCCGCCGAGGTGGCGCAGTTTCCCGACCGTCTGTACGGCTTCGGGGCGCTGCATCCGGAGAGTGAGACGCTGACGGAGGACATTGCACATCTGCGGGAGCTGGGGCTGCACGGCGTGAAGCTGCACCCCGACATTCAGCGCTTCCGTTTGGACAGCAAGGAGTGTTTTGCGCTTTGCGAGCAGTGCGAGGGCGTGCTGCCGCTGCTGCTGCACACGGGCGACCGGCGCTACAGCTTTTCGAATCCCGAACAGCTTTTGCCGCTGCTGCACCGTTTTCCGAGGCTCACGGTCATTGCCGCGCATTTCGGCGGCTATTCGGTCTGGGACGAGGCGGCAAGGCGGCTTGCGGGGCGGTTTGAGAATCTTTGGGTTGACTGCACGTCGTCCCTCTTCGCAATGGACGATGAGCGTGCGAAGGAGCTGATCTCTGCCTACGGTGCGGAGCGCGTGTTATTCGGTACGGATTATCCGATGTGGAATCCCGCGCAGGAGCTAAAGAATTTTCTTGCGTTGCGTCTGCCGCAGCGGGATGAGGAGAATATACTATATAATAATGCGGCGCGGCTGTTCGGCTTCGACGCGGAGGAGAAGGCGAAATGCTGAGATTCGGAACGGTAGGCACGAGCGCCATTATGCGGCTGATGCAGCAGGCGATGGCACAGGTGGACGATGTGGAGTGCCGCGCGGTCTATTCCCGCGATTTGGCGCGGGGCAGGGAATTTGCGGATTCCGTCGGTGTGGCTGCGGTCTGCACGGACTATGACACACTGTTGGCGCGGGAGGATATCGACGCGGTTTACATTGCCTCGCCCAACCGCTTTCATACGGAGCAGGCGTGCCGTGCAATGCAGGCGGGAAAGCATGTGCTTGTGGAAAAGCCTGCTGCGGTCACGGGCGCGGAGGTGCGGCGGATGATCGACACCGCACGGGAGAAGGGCGTGTTCTTCTTTGAGGGAATCACGACGCTGTTTATGCCGAAGTATTTGCAATGCCGCGCGCTTTTGCCGCAGCTTGGAGCGATTCAAAGCGCGGAGCTTTGCTATGCGCAGTATTCCTCAAAATATGATGCCTATCTGCGGGGGGAGAACCCGAATATTTTCAATCCCGCGATGCAGGCGGGCGCGCTGAATGACATGGGGGTTTACTGCGTCCATATGGCGGTTGATCTGTTTGGCATGCCGAAGGGCGTGCGGTACGCGCCGGAGCTGGGGGAAAACGGCATTGACCTTGCGGGGGAGTTGACACTGACCTATCCTGACCTGACGGTGCGCATTGTTACGGCGAAGAACGCGAATCTCGGCAGCGGCTGCCGCGTGGAAGGGGAGCGCGGGTTCTTCGCGGAGGACGGTCCGATCAACGATTTTGGTGTTTGCAGCGCGGCTTTGGACGGCGCGGGGGTCAAGATTGACGCGGCGCACGCGGATAACCGGATGGTTTATGAGCTGGCACGGTTTCGGGATGCGATAGAGGCGCGGGACGAGGTTTTCTTTGCACGCATGGCAAGACAGAGCCTTACGGTCGCGGAGATCTTGGAACGGGCGCACGGCGCGGGGAACTGAATATAGGGACATACCGCAGAAGGGGACTTCCGTTCTGCGGTGCTTTTTCGCGTAATTTGGAAGTCTCTGCGTGAGATTGCCGCGTCGCTGCGCTCCTCGCAATGACATGGGAGGGGAGCTTGTGCGGAATTGAGGGTTCCTGCACCGGCGGGGACATGTCACCCGCCCTACAGAGGGGCGTGACAATGATGGGGGCGTCTGTGCGGGGCTGGCGGTTCCTGCACGGGATTGCCGCGTCGCTGCGCTCCTCGCAATGACATGAGGGGGAGTTTGTACGCGATTATGGGGGAAAATGGTGGTTGCATTGTTTTGCAAATTCTGATACAATATTCTGACGGCTTTCAACAAGAACTTGGAGGGCACTATGGTTTCAAGCTTACGGAGAAAATTTATCGGGAATCGGGCGTTTTATCGGATGGTGCTGGCGGTTGCCGTGCCGATTATGATACAGAACGGCATTACGCAGTTTGTTGCTCTGCTGGACAATATCATGGTTGGGGGCGTCGGGGAGACGCAGATGGGCGGCGTCGGCGTTGCCAATCAGCTTATTTTTGTCTTTAATTTAGCCATCTTCGGCGCGGTATCCGGCGCGGGCATTTTCGGTGCGCAGTTTTACGGCAACGGCGACCATGCGGGCGTAAGAAACGCGTTCCGCTATAAGCTGCTGATCTGCACGGCACTGATGCTGGTCGGTGTCGGCGTGTTCCTGCTCTTTGGAGAGAATTTGATTGCGCTCTATCTCAAGGGCGAGGGAACGGCGGAGCAGCGGGCGGAGATGCTGCACTACGCGCAAAAATATCTGCGGATTATGCTGCTCGGGTTCTTCCCATTTATTCTTTCCCAATGCTATTCCGGCACGCTCCGCGAGACGGGGCAGACGATTGTTCCGATGGTGGCGGGGATTATTTCGGTGCTCGTAAACCTCTGCTTTAACGCGCTGCTGATTTTCGGCTATCTCGGCTTTCCGCGTCTCGGCTCCGCCGGCGCGGCGATTGCGACGGTGATTGCGAGATTCGTTGAGGCTGCCATTGTGATGGTTTGGACGCATCGGCATTCCGAAAGGTGCCGCTTTATTGCGGGGGTATACCGTTCCATGCGCATTCCGAAGCGGCTTGCGGGCAGCATCACGCGCAAGACCATCCCGCTGATGATAAATGAGACGCTGTGGGCGGGCGGCATGGCGATGCTCGGCATGTGCTACAGCCTGTGCGGGCTGATCGTGGTGCCTGCTAACACAATCGCGTCCACGGTCGGCAATGTATTTAACGTCGCGTTTTTGGCGATGGGCAATGCCGTCGGCATCATCGTCGGGCAGCTCCTCGGCGCGAACAAGCTGGAAGAAGCCGTGGACACCGACCGCAAGCTGATCGTTTTCTCCGTGTCAATCTGTTTCGTGATTGGCGGCGTGATGGCGCTGCTTTCCCCTTACATCCCGAATATTTACACCGCGCAGCCGCCGGAGGTGCGGGCGCTTGCGTCGAAATTCATCCTGATCATTGCGCTGACTATGCCAATCAACAGCCTTGCCAACGCGACCTATTTCACCATGCGTTCGGGCGGCAAGACCTTTATCACCTTCCTGTTTGACAGCGTGTATGTCTGGTGCATTACTGTGCCGCTGGCGTTCTTCCTGCGGCGCGTGGTCGGGTTTTCCATTCTGCCGCTTTATCTGGTCTGTCAGCTTGCAGACATCGGCAAGTGCGTGATCGGGCTGATCCTGATCAAAAAGGGCGTTTGGATTCACAATATCGTAAAGGACGGCGCAAAATGAACACGAAATTCTATCAGGAGCACGGCTTGCTCCGCATTTTCCTCACCTACTTCAAACCGCACCGCAAGCTCTTTGCGATGGACATGCTCTGCGCCCTTTTGGTCGCGGCGGTCGATTTGGCGTTTCCGCTTGTCTCACGCACGGCGATGAACGAGCTGCTGCCGCAGGCGGCGTATCAGACCTTCTTTATTGTGATGGGTGTGATGGCGGCCGCCTATTTGGTGCGCGCGGTGCTGTATTATGTGATCTGCTACTGGGGGCACACCTTCGGCATCCGGGTCGAGGCGGACATTCGCCGGGATCTGTTTTCCCATATGCAGACGCTCGGCTATGAATTTTACGATCACAACCGCACGGGACAGCTCATGAGCCGCCTGACGAGCGACCTGTTCGAGATCACGGAGCTTGCCCACCACGGGCCCGAGGATCTGGTCATCTCCGTGCTGACGATTGTCGGCGCGCTGATTGTGATGTTCTCGATTGAGTGGCGGCTGGCGCTGGTGGTGTGCATCATTCTGCCGATTTTGCTCATTGTGGTGATCTCCCGCCGACGCAAGATGAGCGCGGTGTCGAAGGGCGTCAAGAGCAAGACCGCCGCAATCAACGCGGAGATTGAATCCTCCCTCTCGGGCATCCGCACGGCGAAGGCGTTTGCCAATGAGGAGGTCGAATTCGGCAAGTTCAACGAGGCGAATGAGCGTTTTAAGGTGTCCAAGCGGGAATTCCACCGCGAGATGGGCATTTTCTCCGGCTCGCTGGAATTCTTTATGTCGATGCTCTCCGTCGCGGTGATTGCCGTGGGCGGCGCCCTTCTGATGCAGGGCAGCATCGAGATGATCGACCTGCTGACCTTCAGTCTGTATATCTCCACCTTTATCAGCCCTGTCCGCAAGCTCATCAACTTCGCCGAGATGTTTGCCAACGGCTTTGCCGGATTGAGCCGCTTTGCGGAGCTGATGCGCACCGAGCCTTCCCTCAAGGACGCGCCCGACGCAAAGGAACTGAAAAACGTCCAAGGCGAGATCGAGGTCAAGGAGGTTTCCTTTGCCTACGAGGAGGAGCAGGAGGTGTTGGAAGCTGTCAGCCTGCGCGTGCAGCCCGGCGAGACAGTTGCCATTGTCGGCCCCTCCGGCGGCGGAAAGAGCACCCTCTGCCGCCTGATTCCGCGCTTTTACGATGTGACGGAGGGCGCGATTACAATCGACGGGCTGGACGTCCGCGCCGTGACGCAAGGCTCTCTGCATCAGGCCATCGGTGTGGTGCAGCAGGATGTATTCCTCTTTGCCGACACCATCGGCAATAACATCCGCTACGGCAGACCGGACGCGACGATGGAGGAGGTCGTTGCGGCGGCAAAGCGCGCGGAAATTTATGACGACATTATGGCGATGCCCGACGGCTTCGACACCTTCGTAGGCGAGCGCGGGACGCTCCTCTCGGGCGGGCAGAAGCAGCGCGTCTCCATTGCGCGGATTTTCCTGAAGAATCCGCCGATTTTAATCTTGGATGAGGCGACGAGCGCCTTAGACAGCGTGACCGAGGCGAAGATTCAATCCGCCCTCGACGCTTTGGCGGTGGGACGCACGACGTTGATTATCGCGCACCGCCTGTCCACCATCCGCAGCGCCTCGCGTATCATCGTCATTGCCGACGGGAAAATTCGCGAGGAGGGAACGCACGACGAGCTGATGCGGCAGAATGGTATGTACGCCGCGCTGCGCAGGACGCAGGAGCTTGGAGAAAGTTAAGGCAAAAAAAGAAAAAATCTCAGACAAACCTACAAAACTCGCGTTTGTCTGAGGTTTTTTATGGAAAACACCGTCGAAAATGCATTATTTGCTTGCGTTTTTGGTAAACGCGTGATATAATGAAACACCATGACATCGAATTCACACACCCGAAAGCCATTTGCGCATAGGATGAAAGAAACGAGAGGATGATCCCTTATGAAGAAACCCCTTAATCCAAATGCCGTCGTCGGGCATTTTCTGACCGACGGTGCCTGCATCAGCTGCAAGGAATTTGGTTCAGGGCATATTAACAGCACTTATCAGGTAAAGACCGAACACGGCAAGGTCTATATTTTACAATGTATCAACAAATATGTTTTCACTGACCCGAAGGCGGTCATGGAGAATGTCGGCGCTGTGACGAAGTATCTCAGCGAGCGCGTAGCCGACCCCTCGGAGACGCTGCATTTTGTCACTGCCGACACGGGCGATTATTCCTATGTGGACGAAGCCGGTGATTATTGGCGCTGCTATGAGTTTGCCGACGGCATTTGCCTCGAAGCGCCGGAGACGAATCGCGATTTTTATGAGAGCGCGATTGCGTTCGGCCGCTTCCAGGAATTGCTGCGCGATTTTCCCGCAGAAACGCTGCATGAAACCATCCCGCTGTTCCATAATACCATTAACCGCTACCGCATGTTTAAGGAAGCCCTCGCGCAGAACGCTGCCGGCAGAGCTGATGGCGTGCAGGCGGAGATCGACTTTATCATGGCGCGGGAGGAGGAGGCGGGAACCATCTGCCGCCTGCTGGAGACGAACGAGCTGCCGCTGCGCGTGACCCACAACGACACCAAGCTCAACAATGTCCTGCTCGACCGCGAGACGCGCAAGGCGATGTGCGTGCTCGATCTTGACACCGTCATGCCCGGCTCATCGCTGTATGATTTCGGCGACTCCATCCGCTTCGGCGCGGCGACTGCCCCGGAGGATGAGCCGGATCTGAGCAAGATGGGCATCAATTTGGAGCTGTTCCGCGTTTACACGGCGGGCTACCTTACCGCCTGCCGCAGCCTGACCGAGAAGGAGACGGAGCTTCTGCCGCTCGGCGCGAAGATCATCACACTGGAGCTGGCGGTGCGCTTCCTGACCGACTATCTCGACGGCGACCGTTATTTCAAGACCGCTTATCCCGAACATAACCTCGTCCGCGCCCGCGCCCAGCTCAAGCTTGTGGCGGACATGGAGACAAAGTGGGACGAGATGCAAAAAATCGTTGCGGAAGAAGCCGCAAAGCATTGAGGAGATACCAATGAAGTATTTAGGCATTGAATATTCCGTCAAAAATCTTCCCGTGCTGGACACGGACTTTATCCCCTTCGGCGTCTGGATTGACGCTTATGAAAAGGGCGCGGAGAAGCCGCTCACCATCGCCATCGAGCGCGACAAGGGCAAAATCTCCGTGCATCACACGAAAATTCACGGCACCGAGGAGCTCCGCGAGGCGGATTACCGCTTTGTCGAGCGCTATGTGAAGTTCCTCCTGTGGTCCATCGGCGGCTTCCGCATCTATATCTGCGGTGATTCCGCGCTGGCGCAGCGACTGAAGCAGGCGTACACCCTCGAAGGTGAGCGGAAATTCGATGTGCAGTTCATGCAGGATGTGTATGAGGTGCCCTTTGAGGTCATCGACTGCCCAATCGAGGACTGCCCGCAGGCGAATGAGTCCTCCGTCTCCATCGGCGGACATATGGAGGGCTGCCGCATTGGCTTTGACGCGGGCGGCTCCGACCGCAAGGTCTCCGCTGTGATTGACGGCAAGACCGTCTACTCCGAGGAGGTTGTCTGGCATCCGAAGACGGAGTCCGATCCTCAGTATCATTTTGACGGCATCGTTGCCGCATTCAAGACCGCAGCGTCCAAAATGCCCCGGGTGGACGGCATCGGCGTCTCCTCGGCGGGTGTGTTCATCGGCAACAGCCCGATGGTCTCGTCGCTGTTTATCAAGGTGCCGAGAGAAAAGCGCGACCTTGTCAAGACCATCTATGACCGCGCGGCGCTGGAGATCGGCGATGTGCCCATTGTGGTTGCCAACGACGGCGACGTGACCGCATTGGCGGGGGCAATGGGCCTGGAGTGCGGCTCCGTGATGGGCATGGCGATGGGTACAAGCGAGGCGGTCGGCTATGTGGATGCCGACGGCAACGTCCTCGGCTGGCTCAACGAGCTTGCCTTTGCGCCGGTCGATCTGTTTGAGGGCGCGATGGAGGACGAGTGGTCCACCGACATCGGCGTCGGCTGCAAGTATTTCTCGCAGGACGCGGTGATTAAGCTGGCGCCCAAGGCGGGCATCGAGCTGGACGAAAGCTTGACACCTGCCGAAAAGCTCAAGGCGGTGCAGCAGCTCGTTGCAAAGGGTGACAAGCGGGCAAAGCGGATTTTTGAATCCATCGGCGCGTATTTGGCGCACACGATGAAGCTCTACTGCCGCTTCTATGATGTGCATCACATGATCGTCCTCGGACGCGTGATGTCGGGTGTGGGCGGGAGCATTATTTTGGACACCTGCCTGAAGATCATGCGGGAGGAGTATCCTGCCCTTGCCGAAAAGGTGTGCGTGATGCTGCCGGATGAGAAGACCCGCCGTGTCGGGCAGTCCGTCGCTGCGGCAAGCCTGCCGGAGGCGAAGGCGTAAGCGATCAGGGAATGGTGAATAGTGAACGGTGAATGGTGAATAGTGAATAGTGAATAGTGAATAGGTCTGCCGCTGATGGGTTTGCTGTTGCTTGCGGCTTGATACGCGGTCGATGGTTCCTGCACGGGCGCGTCAGGGATGCCGCGCGCTACAAAAATGTGCCAAGGAACCCGTCCCCGTGACACACACAAAAATGTGCCAAGGAACCCGTCCCCGTGACACACAAAATGTGTCAAGGAACCCGTCCCCGTGACACTTGGAAATTACCCTTTTGTCATTGCGAGGGCGCTTGCGCCCGTGGCAATCTCCGGGTGTAAGCCTGTGCGCAATTGGTAGTTCCTGCACCGGCGGGGACATGTCCCCGGTCTACTGAGTTTTGAGGAGTACAATATGAATTTTAAGAATGCGAATATCTACACCGAGCAGTTTCGGTTTGAACGTGGGGCTTTTTCCGTCGAGGACGGGAGGTTCTGCAAGGTACTGGGGGAGGAGGCGCCGGATGCGATTGACCTTCAGGGCGCGTATGTGATCCCCGGGCTGATCGATGTGCACACGCACGGCAACTCCGGCGCGGACTTTTCCGACGGCGACGCTGCCGGTGTGGAGAAGATGGCAAAGTATCTGGCGCAAAACGGCGTGACCTCCTTCGCGCCCGCGTCCATGACTCTGCCTTACGAGACGCTGGAAAAGGCGTTTGCCTCCGCGCGCGCGTTTGTGGACGCAAGACCCTCCGACGCCGCAGCTCTGCGGGGCATTCAGATGGAGGGACCCTTCTTCTCCGAGAAGAAAAAGGGCGCGCAGAACGGCGCGTATCTCCGGAATCCCGATTTCGAGGCGTTCAAAGCCTTACAGGACGGCTGCGGCGGACTTGTCCGCATTGTGGATGTCGCGCCGGAGCTGCCGGGAGCGGAGGAGTTTATCCGCAAGGCGAAAACGCTCTGCACCGTCTCGATTGCCCACACCGACGCGGACTACGATGCGGCGCGCAAGGGTATTGCAGCCGGCGTGACCCATCTGACGCACCTGTATAACGCCATGCCCGCAATCCACCACCGCAAGCCCGGCGTGATTGCTGCCGCAGCGGAGGCGGAGCAGGTCAGCGCGGAGCTGATCTCGGACGGACAGCATGTGCATCCTGCGTCCGTGCGTCTGGCGTTCCGCATTTTCGGCGCAAGCCGCATGGTGCTGATCTCCGATTCCCTGCGCTGCTGCGGTATGCCGGACGGCGAATATGAGCTGGGCGGTCAGCAGGTGTTTTTGAAAGGCGGCATTGCGCGGCTGGCGGACGGCACGATTGCAGGCTCTGCAACGAATCTGTTTGAATGTATGCAGCGGGCGGTTTCCTTCGGCATTTCCCGCGAGGATGCGATTCGTGCCGCGACCTACAATCCCGCAAGGCAGATCGGCGCGCTCTCCGAGGTCGGTTCCATTGCCGACGGCAAATGCGCGGATTTTGTCATCTGCGACGCGGAGCTGAACCGCAAAGAGGTTTGGCTGGCGGGAATGAAGCTGTAATATTTTGAGGATGAAAATCGGCAGACGGGCGAAGGTGCCTGTCTGCCGATTTTTTTGAGGGTTGATATCGAATTGCTGTAGGGCTGTTTTGGGAGTGCCTGCACGAGATTGCCACACCCAGTGTGCGCACTGGGTTCGCAATGACATCGTGGGGAAGCTTGTACGTAGTAGGCAGTTCCTGCACCGTTGGGGACATGTCCCCGCCCTACAGGAGTGCGATGGCTTTTTGGGAGTGCCTGCACGAGATTGCCACACCCAGTGTGCGCACTGGGTTCGCAATGACATCGTGGGGAAGCTTGTACGTAGTAGGCAGTTCCTACACGCGGCTTAGGACATGTCCCCGCCCTACAGGGGTGCGTTTTTTTGGGGGTGCCTGCACAGGCGCGTCAGGGATGCCGCGCGCTACAAGGTCTGACGGAGTCCTCGCCCTACAGATTAGGGGTCGGCGGAGAAGAGGTCTTTTTGGCGGTCGAGCAGGAGGTCGATGGCTTGCGCGTCGAGGGAGTAGTAGACGCGGTTGCCTGCGGTGGTACAGCGGACTAAGCCGTAGGAGAGAAGCTTGTTCATGTGGTGATGGATGGTGTTGCGCGACAGCCCGAAATGGGCGGACAGCTCCTGCCCGTAGGCGCTTCTGCCGCGCAGGTAACACAGAATATCAAAACGCGTGCGGTCGCCCAGCAGCTTATACGCGTCGTAGACCGCCTCCTGCGCCGGTGTCTGACCGCTTAACATCGTCAAAAGCTCGTCGCGCAGAATACCGCAGTAGACCTGTACGATACCGGCGCTTTCTTCGGAGGTCAGACAGGTATCCATGCCGAAAAGAAAGGGGCGCAGGCGGTAGTCCTGATTCTCCGAGAGCGTCAGGCGGGAGGTTCGGGCGAGATACTGCGCGCAGCCCTCGGTCTGCACTTTTTCGGTCAGAACCGCGGAGAGCGCCGAAAGCGTTTCTTTTTCCTGCGAGAGCGCGGTGATCACTGCTTCCAGCGTAGGAGCGACCTGCGCAATCAGCGCGGCATAGCTTCGATAAGTATTCAGAATCGTGATCTTACTGCTGTCGGGCAATGCAGAGGAGAGAACCAGCTCCAAAAACTCCGCGTCAGACAGTGCCTGACGGGGATAATCGTCTGCCAGATCCAGTGCAAGCGCCATATGATAGGCGGTCTTCTCCGGCGGCAGCGCGCAAACCTCACGAATATAGGCACTTGTGTCGCCGCGGTAGTCCTCCAGCGTTGCGTAGAGCAGAAGAAATGCAGGACTGCCGGTGCCCACGGTATTATGGGCGGAGCCTTCCAAATTCCGGAACAAGGTCAGATCCGCCTGCTTCACTGCCGCGAAACGATCCAGCCGCGCGGCGAGCTGCTTCAATAGCCCCAAGGCGTGGGTAAAGACCGCAGAGGCAGGAATGCGCCGTTCGCGCAGCCGCTCCTCCGTATGCTCCCATGTATTTCCATTCGCCCTGCGCCCTAAATAGGCAAGCGCTTCGATCAGCAAATTGGGCTGTGCAACAAGCTCCGTCATGGCGATTCCATCCTTCCCGCGCCCCCTCTGGGCGCAACGCTTTTTCAGTATGCCATATTTTTCCGCGCTTGTCAATGCGGTTTTCCGTGCGCGGACAGGTGTTGCCGAGAGGAGGCATCGCGGAATGAAAAAATTTTCCGTACTTTTTGAGGAAATATTCTTGACAGGGTAAATAATTCGAGTTATCATTCCGATAACGACATATATTCATCGAACGAAATGTTCTACAACGATTGAGCATTCCGGAGGTGGGCTGTGTCCATACAATACACAAGAGAGGAAGGTTGTTATGAGAACGACGAAACGCTGGATTGCCATGCTTTTGGCGGTGATTATGGTGTGCGCGCTGTTCCCGGTGCAGAGCTTTGCGGAGAACGGAACCACAGTCACTGAGGTTACCGCCACGGAAATGCCCGGCATGAGCCGCCTGGAACAGACGGACGACGGCGAGACGCCTGCCGAAACGGAAGAATATGAGCCGGACGAGCTTGTCACCGTCATCGTGCAGATGGAAGCGCCTGCCGTGATGGAAGCCTATGATGCCGAGGCTGCGGAGGTTTCCCTGTCCGCAGGCGAAGCGGTATCCGAGTTTCTGACCTCGGATGCGGCGGAGAAGCGCTCCGACGAGCTGCTCAACGGACAGCTCGAGGTGTTGAAGGAATTCTCCGGCACGCAGTCTGCGGTCAAGGCGCGCGGCGGAGAGAGTGCCGGCTTTACGGTGGTGGCGCAGTGGACGAAGCTGACCAACGCCATGGCGATCACAATCCCCTACGGCCGTATGGAGGAGCTGAAGCAGATTGAGGGCGTGCGCAATGTGTATGTCCAAAAGGTCTATGAGCTGCCGGAGGACGAGCTGGACGAGAGTGATGCCGGCAACGCTTACTATAGCTACAACATGGTCGGTGTAGGCGCCGCATGGGCGGAGGGCTACACCGGCGAGGGCATGCTGGTGGCGGTTTTGGACACCGGCTTGGACATCGAGTGGAGCTCCTATTGGGACGACGCGACCTACACGAACGTGACCGGTGTCCGCCGCGTACATGAGGCGTTCACCGAGGACTCCTTCATGACCGAAGCGGGCAAGGAGAACGTCCGCTATACGGAAGCGGCTATGGCGAGTTTCCTGCAGGATCATCAGATCAACGCCAACACGGGCAGCGAAGGCAACCTGATCTTCTGGGACAACAACGCACTGTACAAGAACCGCAAGATCCCCTTTGCCGCAGACTACGCTGACGGCGATTTGAATGTCCGCTATACGAGCAACGATCACGGCACCCATGTTGCAGGTACCGTGGCAGGCTACGCAGAGGACGCGGAGGGCGTTGTCAAGTTCTCCGGCATTGCGCCGGATGCGCAGCTTTTGATTATGAAGGTATTCTCCGACTCCACGGGCGGCGCGCCGGAATACGCGATTGTCAGCGCGTTGGAGGATGCCGCGGTTTTGGGCGCGGATGTGATGAACCTCTCCCTCGGCTCCGACATCGGCTTTGCCCGGGACGACACGCTTGCCAACGAGGTCTACGGCAGACTGAATGACGCGGGCATCCTGTTTATGATCTCCGCCGGTAACTCCGATGTTTCCAGCGACTACAACAACTACGGCGGGAACAACCTGAGCTCCGATCCCGACACCGCAATGATCAGCGCTCCGGCTGTTTATGACAGCGCGCTGTCCGTTGCCTCAATCAACAGCACCGTGACCAGCCGCACCATGCTGACCTGGACGGATACCGAGGGCAATGCCCACGAGATCCCCTATACGGACGCGACCGGCGTTGCGATGAAGCAGAAATTCGCGGGGCAGGAGAGTATCTCCTACAACATTATCCCGGTGGACGGCGCGGGTACTTATACGGATTATTATAACGCGGGCTTCCGCGCCTACAGCGGCGGCGAAATGGGCATTGCCCTGGTACAGCGCGGCGGCGTCAACGAGAGCGGCGAGTCGATGACCTTCACGGAGAAGATCAACAACGCCACGCGCTTTGCGTATTTTGACTACAGCTCGTGGCAGTATGTCTACCCTATCCAAGCCGTGCTGATTTACGACAACGATCCCACCTCGAGCGAGCTGATCTATATGTCCGCCGACAGCGCCATGCTGACCAACGCCTTCCTGTCCGGCATTGACGGCGCGGCATTGGCGGAGGCTGCAAAGGCCGCGATTGCAGCGGGCACCTATGTAACGCTGACCAACGTGGCGAAGGAAGACGAGATCCTCCCGTGGGACGAGGCGGGCGAGATGTCCGAGTTCTCCTCCTGGGGCGCAGGTCCCGGTCTGGAGCTGAAGCCCGAGATCACCGCACCCGGCGGCAATGTGTGGTCCTCGCTGATTGATCAGAGCTACAATGACCAAAAGCCCGGCTATTTCAGCGACTATACGGGCACCTACGGCATGATGAGCGGCACATCCATGTCCGCACCGCACATGACGGGCATTACCGCGCTGGTGATGCAATATGTCAAGGACAGCGACGGGCTGAATGTCCACGGCAGAGAGGCGGCGGCGCTGCTGACCGACCGGCTGCTGGTCAGCACCGCGATTCCGCAGAAGAACAATGACGGCGTTTATTATTCTCCCCGTCAGCAGGGTGCGGGTCTTGTCAGCGTCTCCGGCGCGATGAACACGCCCGCCTATATCACGGTCGAGGGGCAGAACGTCGGCAAGCTGGAATTAAAGGACGACCCCGAAAAGACCGGCAGCTATGATTTCCGATTTACCGTCAACAATCTGACATGGAATACCCTGACCTATCATGCCACCGCCGTGCTGCTGCGCCCGGACGCGGGAACCGCCGAGAGCGAATGGGGCGAGCGCAGCGTGATGCTGAACAGCGATGTGTTGCTCCGTGAGGTGGACTTGGGTCAGGTGACCGTCCCCGGCAAGGGAAACGCTTCGGTCGATCAGACCGTCACGCTGACGGCTGCGGAGAAAGCAGAGCTGGATGCGCTGTTCCCCAACGGTACTTATGTTGAGGGCTTTGTGATTCTGACCGCCGAAAACGGCACCGATCCCCAGATTGGTCTGCCCTTCCTCGGCTTCTACGGCGACTGGACGGCAGCGCCCATCTTTGACAGCGCAAATTGGTTCGACGAGGCAGCCGAGGGCGAGACGTACCTTGACGCCGAATGCACCTGGGGCGTCAACGAGATCGCGTTCTATGACGGCTACAGCTATCATCCGCTGGGCGAAAACGTGTTTGCCATCACCAACGGCATCGAGCAGAACACCTACTTAGAGGAGAATATCACGGTCTCTCCCAACGGCTATTTCAGCACAATCAATGACTTCGTGCTCTATCAGCTCCGCAGCGCTAAGATCATCGTGGTCGAGGTCAAGGACGCGGAGACGGACGAGCTTTATTACCGCGACTTTGCCTACTATCAGAGAAAAACCGTTTATGACACCACCTACGGCGCGCCCATACCCGATTCCGTCATGACCTCCTATTTCACGGTGACCACATGGAACGGTACGGACTTGGAGGGCAATGTGCTGCCCAACGGCACCGAGTGCATTTATACCCTCACCGCCTACGGTGACGGCGACTATCCGCTGATGGACAGCGGCATCGACGGCTATCCCGTCACCGACTTTGAAGCTGTGATCCCCGGCGAGAACGAGCCGACCTTCAACGGGCACGAGATGGACACCACGGGAGACACCATCTCCTTCCGCGTCCTCGTCGATACGGAAGCACCGACGCTGGTGAACAACGCCATGACCGTCGAGAAGCGCGAGGACGGCAGGATCATCCTCAGCGGCACCTTCCAAGATGAGGGATCGATGGCATCCGTGCAGATCTATCCGCAGGTCAAGCGCAGCTACAACTACGATTCCTCGCGCTATGAGTACGGTCTGGACATGCTGAATCCCTTCTATACGGAGATGATTTTCGACGCCGCCTGCCACGAGTGGCACTTTGAGGCGGATGTGACCGAGTATGTCCGTGCCAACGAATCCTATCCCGGCGAAAGCTACAGCTACAGCTATGAGTGGACGGGCAATGTGTTTGTCTACGGCGGCGACTACGGCGGAAACGACCGCGCCTACGCCGTGACCGTGAATGAGAGCAGCACCGCAGACGGTCTGATCCTGTCCACGACCTCCGCCCTCTTGTATGTCGGAGACGAATTCGACCTGAACGTGATCAACAACACCGGCAGCGATGAGGCGGTCGTTCGCACCTCGAGCGATCCCGCCGTTGCCACCGTGGACGAGATGGGTCATATCGTCGCCGTCGGCGCGGGTCAGACCACGATTACAATCTCCTGCGGCGGCAGTGAGGTGGTCTGCATCGTGGCGGTGCGGGAGCATCCCACCGAGATCACCGACTTTACCCTCTCCATGGAGTCCTTTGATTCCCTCAAGCCCAACGGCACGATTATGCTGAAGGTTACGGACATTGAGCCTGCCAACGCGGAGATCACCACCAAGCGCTGGGTCGCGTGGGAGGACGGGGACTACGCCGAGGAGGTCATGTCCGGACTGGTCAATGTCTCCCAGTACGACACCACAGGCTTGGCGGGCGAAATCTATCTGAATTACTCCGCCTTTGAGGGCGGCACCATCCCCGGCGGCAAGGGTTATATTGATGTCACGCTGAACAACTGCACCAAGCGCTTTGAATTCTCCTGGGAGGATCTGTGGCAGAGCACTACGCAGGATGACCTTGTCTCCGATCTGACCTATTACTATCAGAGCGTCTATGTGACCCAGGGCGAGACCGCAACGCTGAGCGCGAGATACAACAACACCTCCGCCCACTCCGTCGGCGACGTCGCGCTGTGTACGGTGGAGAACTATCAGGATTACAGCTATGGCAATGTCCTCGATCCCGCTGTCGGTCTGAAGCTGGACGGCCCGGACTTCTTCCCGGCGAGGGGGAGCTGGAGCGGCAAGCTGGTCAACGAGGAGGGCTACGCCCTGCCGGAGCGCATCCGCGTCTTTACGCGTTATTCCTACGGCTATGAGTATGAGATGACCAACTCGTGGCGCACGGACTTCACCTATGACAATCAGACCGGTGAAATCACCGTGAATTACGCGCCCGATTCCGAGACAAGCATTCTGATGATCCGTGCCGACGGTGTTGTCTCCGAGGGCAATCCCGCAGGGGCGATGTCCGGTCAGACCTATGACAAGCCCGAGGGCCTCTACGGTCCCTTTGATTGGGAGGTCGTCAGCGGCGAAGGCGAGCTGACAACGGAGAACGAAACGGATTATTACGGCACGACCAAGGAGGTTGCGAAGTTTACGCCTTCCGAACCGGGCGTCAGCATCGTGAAGGCGACCACCAAGGATGGCAAATACTCCGTGGACTTCGCCGTGATCTCCCAGGGCGTCCGCGCAGAAGAGCTGGAGCTGAACACCCACCGGCTGACGCTGGAGAAGGGCGAGACCGAGCAGCTCACTGCGACGCTGCATCCGCTGCCCACGCTGGAAAAGGACGCACGTTTGGAGTGGGTCTCCTATAACGAATCCGTCGCCACGGTGGACGAAAACGGTCTTGTCACTGCCGTCGCGCCCGGCTACGCCTACCTTGCGGTGAGCACCGCCGTGGACAGCACGGTTCTGAGCTACTGCATCGTCGAGGTGACGAATCCCTCGACCTGCACCGTTACCTTTGTGGACGATCAGGGCAATGTGCTGGACACCCAGACGGTAGGCTACGGCGAGGCTGCCGTCGCGCCGGAGGCACCGACCTATGCCGACCGCACCTTCACCGGTTGGGATCAGGCATTTGACTGCGTGACGGAGGACATCACCGTTACCGCGCAGTATGCGGTCAATACCTACACCGTCAGCTTTGTGATTGACGGTGAGGTTGTGGATACGCAGACGGTCGCTTACGGCGAGGCTGCGACCGCGCCGGAGGCACCGACCTATGCCGATCGCACCTTTATCGGCTGGGATCAGGCGTTTGACTGCGTGACGGAGGACATCACCGTTACCGCGCAGTATGCGGTCAATACCTACACCGTCCTGTTTGTCATTGACGGCAAGGTGTTCGACACGCTGACGGTTGAGCACGGCTATGTGCTGACCGACGCGGATTATCCCGAATTGCCCGCGAAGGAGGGCTACACCGGCGCTTGGCAGAAGGTGACGACACCAATCACCGGAGCGGTTACGGTCGAGGCGGTATACACCGAGGACGAGGTACCCGTAAAGGTGAGCTTCGTCGATGTTCCGGAGGACGCATGGTACGCCGACGCGGTGGACTATGTCGCGCGGAACGGTCTGATGGAGGGTGTCGGAAACGACCGCTTTGATCCGGAAGGCGAGATGACCCGCGCAATGCTCGTCACGGTGCTGTGGCGCTATGCGGGCAAGCCTAAGGCAAGCGGACATCCCTTCACCGATGTTCCCGCAGGGCAGTGGTACTCGACAGCGATTGCGTGGGCGGCGGAGAACGGAGTCGTCAACGGCACAAGCGCGACGGAGTTCAGCCCCGAAGTGCCTGTGACGCGTGAGCAGATGGTCGCGATCCTGTTCCGCTATGCCAACAGCCAGAAGCTGGACACCGGCGCACGCGCAGACCTGAGCGCCTTCTCTGATGCGGACAAGGTCAGCGCCTATGCGAAGGACGCCATGCAGTGGGCGGTCGAGGAGAAGATCATCAACGGCTCCGACGGTATGCTCCTCCCGCAGGAGAGCGCCACCAGAGCGCAGGTTGCGGCGATCCTCATGCGCTATTGCGAACTGGTCAAATAAGACTGAAAGAAATTCTTTTCCGCAATTCGATAAAACACATCGGTCAGCCTCTTGAGGGGGCTGACCGATTGTTTTTTGGCTGCTTTCTATGACCGGCGGTTCCTGCACGAGATTGCCACACCCAGTGTGCACACTGGGTTCGCAATGACATGGGAGGGAACCCCCATTTGTCATTGCGAGACCGGTGCGCACACTACCCGCAATACCCGCAAGGGGCACGCCACATCCGTAAGGCTCCTTCGTCGCGATAGGCTGCGCACCGGTCGTGGCAATCTCCGGTTATAGGTTTGTACGCACTCGGTAGTTCCTGCACGAGATTGCCGCGTCGCTGCGCTCCTCGCAATGACATGGAAAGGAAGTTAGCATGCAGTCGGTAGTTCCTGCACGAGATTGCCGCGTCGCTGCGCTCCTCGCAATGACATGGAAAGGAAGTTAGCATGCAGTCGGTAGTTCCTGCACGAGATTGCCGCGTCGCTGCGCTCCTCGCAATGACATGGAAAGGGAGTTAGCATGCAGTTGGTAGTTCCTACACGCGGCGGGGACATGTCCCCGCCCTACAGGGGCGAAAACAGGCGGTCTCCCGAGGTTGGGGAGAACGCCTGTGTGTGGTTATATAAAATAGAAGGGGTTCTTGATCTCACTGCCCCAGAGGGCGACGGCGGTGCGCCACATCGCTTTGGCGTGGATGCGGTCGTGCCAGAGAAAGCGCCGCAGCACCTTACGCATTGTCCAGCTTTCGCCGTCGGGGGCGATATAGACCTTCTCCGAGAGAAAATCGGGCAGCGTCTCCAATTCCGCAAGCGCCTGCATCCGGTTGGCGTATATGTCCGCGACGTTCTCGGTCTCCAGCCCGAAGGCGGCGGTATAGTACGAGGTTACGGCATTCGTATGCTCATACATCTCTCTCGGTGTGCGGGGGACTGCGCCGTAAAAGGTTCTGCGCGGCGCTCTGCCGGAGATATCGGGGTTGGGAATGCTCGCGTAGAGCTTGCGGAAGTCGCGGGCGGATTTCAGCACCAGCAGCTTGAGCCGCGCATACTCCGCCTCGCTTAAGGGCGCGCGTTCGGCATCGAACAGAATGTCGGAGTCGGCGTCGCAAATTTGCAGCTCGGATTCTTTTCGCTGCACGATTGCAATCTCGGCGTCCTCCCTCGGCGGTTCGCACACGCCGCACCAGCGAAGGTAGGCGCGCACCTCGCCGCCGAATTTCGACAGCGCCTCATTCTCCGTCGCGCCGCGCACATAGGCGCCGACAAAATTTGCCGCATAGATCAGATAGCCTTGGTCGTTATATTCACAGACAGCTTCGATTTTCATGCGTTTTCCTCCGCAATCGGCGCGGACAGCACTGCGTCCACGGGAATATCGTGCGCCTGCACGGGCAGGTCAGGTAAAAGCTGGAAATCATAACACAGCGCGATGGTCGGGTGCGGCTCCTTGGCAAGGAAACGGTCATAAAAGCCGCCGCCGTAGCCCATGCGGTGCCCCATGGGGTCAAAGGCAAGCCCTGGCATCAGAACCAGCGCGTCCGGCTCGTCTGCAAGCTCGCCCTCCGTCGGCTCCGGAATCCCCTTATAGCCGAGGGCGATGGGGGTGTTTTCGTCAAATCGGAGGAACCGAATTTCCTCCCCGAACACCTTCGGCACGGCGACGCGCTTGCCGTCTGCCAAGGCTTGGCGGAGGATTGCCCCGGTGCGCACCTCCTGATTATAGCTTAAGTAGGCATAGAGCGCGCTTGCCTCACGGTACATCGGGTGCGCAAACAAAGCTTGCGCCAAACGGGCGGAGGCGCTTTCAATCTGCGCCTCGGTCAGCGCGCGCTTTTTCTCTCGGAGCATACTCCGCAGGATGGATTTTTCCATACCGCTCACCTCTGTAATTCCATTGTAGCGCATACGGCGACCTGTGTCAATGCAAAAACCGCGTCGGAATCGGTCGATTTTGGTCAGAAAAGCAGAATTGTCCATTGCGAAGACGCGTATGAACTGGTATAATCAAGCACAAGAAATCAAATAGAAAGAGGAAGCTTATGGTATATCATGTTCTGTTCAATCCCTTTGCGGGGAACGGTCACGGAGAGCGGGAGGCGCGCAAGCTGAACGACATCATGCCGGAGGCGGAGCTGCGCTACTACGATATGACAAAAATCAGCGCCTATGCGGACTTCTTTGCCGCGATTGCCAAGGAAGACGCGGTGATCCTCGCGGGCGGCGACGGCACGATCAATCGTTTTCTGAACGACACGGCGGGGCTGGAGATTCCGAATGATATTTTGTATTTTGCCGTCGGCAGCGGAAATGACTTTCTGCATGACCTGGGCAAGAAGAAGGGGGAACCGCCGTTCTCCATTCGGAAGTATTTACAGGATCTGCCCACCGTGACCGTCAAGGGGAAGTCCTACCGCTTCCTCAACGGCGTCGGCTACGGCATCGACGGCTATTGCTGTCAGGTCGGCGACGAATTGCGCGGCAACTCGGATAAGCCTGTGAATTATACTTCCATCGCCATCAAGGGGCTGCTCTTCCACTTCAAGCCTGCCAACGCGACGATTACCGTGGACGGCAAGACCCATACCTTCAAAAAGGTCTGGCTCGCGCCGACGATGCACGGCAGATTTTACGGCGGCGGCATGATGATCGCCCCGCAGCAGGCGCGGAATAATGCGGAACATACCGTCTCGGTCAGCCTTTTGTTCGGCTCGGGCAAGCTCAAAACGCTCATCGTCTTCCCCTCCATCTTCAAGGGAGAGCATGTCAAGCATACGGAGATGTGCCAAATTCTGACGGGGCACGAGATTACGGTCAAATTCGACCGCCCCACCGCTTTGCAGATTGACGGCGAGACGATCCTCGATGTGACGGAGTATTCCGTTTCGAGCAAGGTGCCGATGAAGGTGTAAAAGCAAATGAAAAAAACGCCCACGTCGGAAAAGACGCGGGCGTTTGGCATAGAATGGGGAATAGTGAATGGGGAATAGTGAATGGGGAATAGTGAATCACTAAACGCACTCCCCGATTGTCATTGCGAGACCGGTGCGCACATTACCCGCAAGGGGTACGTTGCCTCCGTAACGCTCCTTCGTCGCGAAGGGCTGCGCACCGGTCGTGGCAATCTCCGGCTGTAGGTTTGTACGCATTCAGTAGTTCCTGCACGCGGCGGGGACATGTCCCCGGTCTACAGAGGGGGGTTACGCAATGATGTGGACGGCACGGAGAATATTACATGATTCGACAAAATTTCAAAACGGTTACAAATTGTTGTTGTAATCTGATTTGAAAACCATCAAAATATAGGGAGAAAGTGCGAAGGGAGGCGGCAAGGATGCGGACGAAAAAACAGCATGGCGTTTTGGCGGCGCTGCTGGCGGTCTTGGCGCTGGCGGTCGTGGCTGCGTGGGTGTATCTGACCATCCGACCGGCGAAGGCGAGCGGCGCGGATACGGCAGCGGGGCTTGCTTACTTGGAAGCGCAGGAACAAAAGGAGCCTGCCGAGGTGGATGCGTTTTTACGAGAGCGTGAGGAACAACGCCGCCGTCTGGAAGAGGAGCAGCGCGCCGAGGAGGAACTCGAACGCCTGCGCGCCGAGCGCCGTGCGGAATATGAGGCGCGTATCGAGGCAATCGAGAGCGGCGAGACGGATGTCTGGGGTGAATTCCATGATTACGTGATCTTGGGCGATTCCCGCGCCGTCGGATTTTACTACTTTGACTTTTTGGAAAAGAGTCGCGTCCTTGCAGGGGGCGGCGATACGATTTTGAAGATTGGCGAGCATATGAGCGAGATTGTCGCCCTGCAGCCGAAATATATCTTCCTCTGCTACGGTCTGAACGATGTCAGCATCGGCATTTGGAACACGAAAGAGGAATATGTCGCAGACCTGCTGGATTACATTGCCGAGCTCCGGGAGAACCTGCCGGACGCGGTCATTGTCGTCAGCTCCATCCTGCCGGCGCGGGATCCCGCCTTTGAGCTTAGCTCGAAGTGGTATCAGATCCCGGATTTCAGCGCCGCCATTGCGGAGGCCTGTGCGGAGAACGGCGTGGTCTTTGTGGACAACACCGAGATTTGCGAGACCTATGCGAATTACTGGCAGCCGGACGGGATCCATGTGCGCCCGGAGTTTTACCCCTATTGGGCGAGAAATTTGATCGTGGGGATTATAAGAGATGAAATGGAAACTGAGCTTTCTTGAGTTTGCGCGCCTCCTGCTTGCGGCAATGACGGTCTTTTTGCTGATCTTCATGGTAGGCAGTGCGCCCGAGACGAATATTCCCTTAGAGGAACTGGAAGCCGTCACCGCGCCGCAGCTTTTAGAGGGAGAGGCGCAAAAGGCGGATGAGCGTATGCTCCGCAGGCTCTACGGGCTGAATCCCTCGGATTACGCGGAAATCGTGCTGTATTATCCCGCCTCAAATATGGGGGTCGAGGAGCTGCTTTTGGTCAAGCTGAAGGATACCGCACAGGCGGAAACCGTCGAAGCGGCGATTGCAGCCCGCCTTGCCGCCCAGAAGCAGAGCTTTGACGGCTACGGCGTTGAGCAGACGGCGCTGCTGAACAACAACGCGGTCACGGAGGTGCGCGGCAACTATATTCTGTTTGCCGTCGGCGTGAACGCACAGGCAATTCGGCAGGCGTTTTTGGATGCGCTGTAGGATTCGCTGATGGGCGGTGCATACAAACGAGGCAGTGCCTGCACCGGCGCGCCGAGTCGTCGCGCCCTACGGCGAGCGTGCGTGCAAGAACTGTAGGTCGGGGATAGGTTCCCGCAGACCGCGCAAGCGGGAAACAGTAGGCATGAATAAGTTTGCACGTACTTGGTAGTTCCTGCACCGGCTTATGACATGTCTCCGCGCTACAAGGGGTGCGGTGGGTTTTGAAGCTTTGTGCGTGAGATTGCCACACCCAGTGTGCGCAATGACATGGAAAGGGAGTTTGTACGCAGTCGGTAGTTCCTGCACCGGCGGGGACATGTCCACGGCTACAGAGTTATTATCAGGGGGATGGAGATGTCGTTCGGGAATCTGTATTTTGTCTTCGGCTTTCTGCCGGTGAGCTTGCTTTTGTATGTTATTGCGCCGCGCAGAATCAAAAACGCGGTGCTGCTGCTTTGCAGTCTCGTATTTTTCGCGTGGGGAGAGCCAAGCTATCTTCTGCTGCTGGCGCTCAGTGTGGCGTTCAACTATTTTACGGGGCGCGAGCTTGGACTTTTGCAGCGGGCGCAGAAAAAGGGTGCGGCGCGGTGCGTTCTGACCTGCTCGGTGGTTCTGAATCTGCTCCTCTTGTGCTTCTTTAAGTACGGCGGAGAACTGCTCGGCGGGCGGGCGCTGCCGATGCCAATCGGAATATCCTTCTTTACCTTCTCCCTTTTGTCCTTCCTCTTTGATATTTATCGCGGGAAAGCGCCTGCGGCAAAAAATATCATCGACTTCGGGCTGTATGTGACCTTTTTCCCGAAGCTTGTTTCGGGCCCCATTGTGCGCTATGCCGAGATGGAGGCGCAGCTTAGAGACCATCCCTTTTCGTGGGAGAGCTTCGGCGGCGGGGCGCGGCTGTTTTTGATCGGACTTGCCAAAAAAGTCCTGATTGCCAACACCCTGGGCACGACCTTTTACGCCCTCAGCGCGCTGCCTGCGGCGTCCCTCTCTGCGGCGGGCGCGTGGCTGTGCGCAATCTGCTATTCGCTGATGCTCTATTTCGACTTCGGCGGCTATTCCGATATGGCAATCGGCTTGGCGGGGATATTCGGGTTCAAGGTCGAAAAGAACTTCAACTACCCCTATCTCTCGGGTACGATTGCGGAATTTTGGCGGCGCTGGCATATCTCCCTCGGCGCGTGGTTCCGCGAGTATGTGTACATCCCCTTGGGCGGCAGTCGGCGCGGCAGCCTCCGCACGGCGCTGAATCTCATGATCGTCTGGCTGCTCACCGGCGTTTGGCACGGCACGGGCGCGTGCTTCCTACTCTGGGGCGTGTACTACGGGGTGCTGCTGGTGCTGGAAAAGCTGGTTTTGCGGCGCTTGCTGGAGCATGTCCCGAATGTGGTGCGGCATTTGCTGACACTGCTGTGTGTCGTGATCGGCTGGGTGTTCTTCTTCTCGCCCTCCCCGCAGACGGCGTTTACGCTGCTGGGACGGATGTTCGGCACGGGGAAGCTCCTCGACGCGACGGCGAAGTATTATTGGAGCGGCGCGTGGCGCGTCGTGCTTTTGGCGATGTTTGCCTGTCTGCCCATCGGCGCGAACCTCGGCAGAAGGCTGACGCAGCGCGGCAGGGCGTGGATTCCGCTGAGCATGGTGTATTTTGCGGCGCTGCTGCTTTTATGTATTGCGGGGATGATGAACGACACCTATTCCGCGTTCCTCTATTTCCAATTCTGACGGGAGGTCGAAGGCTTTGGAGCAACAAAAAAAGCGCGCGCGGCGCTTTGTGATGGAGCAAGGCGCGTTTTTGGCGATCTTCCTTCTGCTGTGTCTGGCTGCCTTCGTGATTGCGAACGCGCTGACGCGGGACAGGGAGTATTCCTCCGCCGAAAACAGAAAGCTTGCGCAGGTTCCGAAATTTTCGCTGTCCGCGCTTTTGGACGGCAGCTATTTTGCCGCGTGGGAGGACTATCTTGCCGACCAATTCGTCGGGCGCGATACATGGATTACAATCGACCTGAAAGCTTCGCGTCTGCTTGGCGCGAAGGAGGCGGGCGGGGTCTATCTCTGCGCGGACGATGCTCTGATGGAAGCGCCCGCAGCCCCGGACGAGGCGGGAGTGAACCGGAATTTGGAGGCGATCAACGCCTTTGCCGCGCGGCATGAGGGTCTGCGGATCTCCATGACCGTTGTGCCGAACGCCGCGTGCGTGCAGGCGGAGAAGCTGCCGAATCATGCGCCCGTGCGGGATCAGCGGCAGGATATTAAGGACATTGCGGCACGCTTGCAGGGGGTAGAGTTCCTCGACGTGACCGACGCGCTGACGCAGCATAAGGACGAGGCAATCTATTACCGCACCGACCACCACTGGACGAGCCTCGGCGCGTATTACGCCTTTTCGGATATGGCGGCGGGACTGGGCATCGAGCAGCCCGCAGCGGAATATGATATCTATCCCGTGACGGACAGCTTTGAGGGGACCCTTGCCTCCAAGAGCGGCTGCCATGCCGTGACGGATGTGATCGAGCTGTATGTTCCGAAAACCGACACAAAATATTATGTGACGGTGGACGGGGAACGGACGGCGACGATGTATGACCGGGAAAAGCTGAACGAAAAGGATCAATACGCCGTATTCCTCGGCGGCAACGATGCGCGCGTGGATATCACGACCACGGCGGAGACGGGCAAGACGCTTTTGATTTTTAAGGATTCCTACGCCAACTGCTTTTTGCAGTTCTTGCTGCCGTATTACGACAAAATCATCCTGCTCGACCCGCGGTACTATTACGGCGATGCCGACAGCGTGATCTCCCGCGAGGGCGTGACGGATGTGCTGTTTCTCTATAACGCAAACACCTTCCTGACCGACCGCGTGCTTGCAGATGTGCTGGAGCCGTGAGGAGGGAATGCCTGCACCGGCGCGCCGAGTCGTCGCGCCCTACGGCGAGGGTTGGATCAACATCGTAGGGCACGACGACTCGGCGTGCCGACCGCGTAAGCGGCAGACGGTACAGACGAACGGGTTCGTACAGAGTCGATAGTCCCTGCATGAGATTGCCACGGCGCAAGCGCCTCGCAATGACACAAAAAGGCTGCCCCATTTGTCATTGCGAGGAGCGCAGCGACGTGGCAATCTTCTGTGCGCACCGGGTTCGCAATGACATGGTGGGAGGTTTGCATGCTACAGGGGGTTATTGCAGGAGGATGGCGTTGTCGCGGAGGAGGACGGTCACTTCTTTTTTTGGTTGTTCGGAAAGAAGGTTTTGGGCGAGCGGGGCTTCTAATTCCGATTGGAGCAATCTGCGCAGCTCGCGCGCGCCGCTGCGTTTGCCGAGACAGCGTTTGGCAAGAAATGCAGGCAGCTCCGGTGCAAAGGAGAGATGCAGCTTCCTTGCCTCGGCGCGCTGCCGCAGAGCGTCTAACTGCTTTGCCGCGATTTTCGTCAACTCCGCTTCTCCGAGGGGACGGAAGGTGGCAACGCAGTCGATTCTGCCCAAAAATTCGGGCGGGAAATGCTCTTGCAGCGCCCGCGCGGTCATATCCTCCGCCTGCGCGCCGAAGCCCAATGCCGCACGACCGGCGTAGCAGCTTCCGAGATTGGAGGTCATGACCAGCAGCGTGTTCTTGAAATCCACGCAACGCCCGTTGGAGTCCGTCAAAATGCCGTCCTCCATGATTTGCAGCAGCAGTCCGCATACATCGGGATGCGCTTTTTCCAATTCGTCAAGCAGGACGAGGGAGTAAGGACGGCGGCGCACCCGCTCGGACAGTTCGCCGCCCTCGTCATGCCCGACATAGCCGGGAGGCGCGCCGATGAGACGAGACACCGAGAATTTTTCCATATACTCCGACATATCCACGCGGATCATCGCGCTCTCGCTGCCGTAGACCGCTTCCGCCAGTGCCTTGCATAGCTCCGTCTTGCCGACACCCGTGGGGCCTGTAAAGAGCATGGCGGCGACGGGGCGCTTTTGCTCGGCAATGCCGGAGCGTCCCCGGCGAACCGCCTCCGCGACGGCGCGGACGGCTGCGTCCTGCCCAATCACGCGCTTGCCGAGGGTCGCCTCCAAGGTGCGCAGGCGCTGCTTCTCCGTCAGGGAGACTGTACCGACGGGGATGCCCGTGCGGTTCGCGACGGCGGCGGCAATGTCCTGCGCCCGCACCATGCGGGGAACGGCAGGCGATTTGCGGAGCCTTTGCAGACGGTCGCGCAGCTTTGCCGCCTCCTCATACTGCCCCGCGCGGACGGCGTCGCGGAGGGACTGCTCCATCTCCTGCGCGGTATCCGTGGGGCAGCCGAGGGTGCACGCCATGCTCGCGCAGGCGGCACCTTCGTCGAGAAGATCCACCGCCTTATCGGGCAGAAACTTGTCCGTCAGATAGCGGCAGGACAGCTCCACCGCCGCGTCAAGGGCTTCAGCGCTGATGGTGATGCGGTGGTGCGCCTCCAGCCCTTCGCGCAGACCTTCCAAAATCTCCCGCGTCTCCTCGCGGCTCGGCTCGCGCACCTGCACGGGGCGGAAGCGGCGCTCCAACGCGGCATCCTTCTCAATGAATTTGCGGTATTCCGAGAGGGTCGTCGCGCCGATGAGCTGCAGCTCCCCGCGTCCGAGGGCGGGCTTTAGGAGATTCGCCGCGTCAATCGCGCCCTCCGCCGCGCCCGCGCCGACCAAGGTGTGCATCTCGTCAATGAACAGGATGACATTCTGCACGCGCCGCACCTCCGCGATGATGTCGCGCACGCGCTCTTCGAATTCGCCCCGGTATTTCGTCCCCGCAATCACGCTTGCCATATCGAGGGCGAACAGCCGCTTGCCGCGCAGCTGCTCCGGGACGCGTCCGGCGGCGATATACTGCGCCACGCCCTCGACGATGGCGGTCTTGCCGACACCCGGCTCTCCGATGAGGGCGGGGTTATTCTTATGCTTGCGCGAGAGAATTTGCAAAACGGTTTCAATCTCGCGCTGCCTTCCGATAATGCGCTCGGATTTGTCCGCGCGCTCCACCAGATCGACGCCGAACTGATCGAGCAGACGAGTATTTGGCATGACTTTCTCCTTTCGGGCGCTTTGCCCAAGATATAGATCGGTAAACAGCACATCTGCGCTGACGGCGCAGCGGGCGAGCAGACGGCTTGCGCCGCAGGCCTCGTCGCGCAGCATGGCGGTCAGAAGTGCTTCAGGGGTAATGGGGCCTCCTTCCGCCGCAGCAACCGCGACGGCGCACCTTGCGTTCGGGGAAAGCCCCTGCACGAGACGCTCCATCGGCAGCCCGCGCCCCTCGGCTTGCAGAAGCTGCCCCAAAAGCTCCCAGGCGGAGACGGTCTGCCACGAAAGCGCCCGATACGCTGCCGAGGCAGGTGTCAGCGCGATGGCGATCAGCAGATGCTCCGTTCCGACGCAGCTATGCCCCAAAAAACACGCCAGACCCCACGCCTGACGCAGAATCTGCCGCGTTTGTTCGTTTTCTCTGCCCATGCGCCGCCTCCTTTTTGCCTCTCGGAAATCATTGACACGGAGGGAAAATTCTATACCCGAAAATAAATTTCAATTTTCTGCGTTTTACCATTTGCTTTTTTCAAAAAACATGATAGAATGATGTTGCATACCAATACATACAGGAGGCAAAATCATGGCTTATTTTATCACTGACGCTTGTGTAAAGTGCGGCGCTTGCGCTGACAACTGCCCGCTCGGCATCATCACCGAGGGCGACGAGAAGTACGTCATCGACGCTGACCAGTGCGTCGAGTGCGGTTCCTGCGCCGCCGGCTGCCCCGCTGAGGCAATCGAGCAGCAGTAATCTGCAAAAAGCGCGACCGGTCTGCACTTCGTTTCGAGTACAGACCGGTCGTGTTTTATGAAAAGACGATGACGGAATTACTTTGGAACGGCATCCGCATGACGGACGGCGGCTTCCGCCTTGGCACGGATTCGGTGCTTTTGGCGCATTTTGCGCAGTTCCCGCCCCGCGCCAAAGTCGCCGACCTCGGCGCAGGCTGCGGGACGCTGGGGCTGCTGCTCTGCGCGAGTGACCCGCAGGTGCGCGTGGTCGGCGTGGAGCTGGACGAAACCGCCCATTGCGCAGCCCTGGAGAATATCCGTGAAAACGGCTTGGAGGAGCGCCTGTCCTCCGTCTTGGGGGATGTGCGGGAGATCAAAACGCTGCTGCCTGCGGGCAGCTTTGACGGCGTGATTGCGAACCCGCCCTATTTCCCCGCCGGAAGCGGCAGGAAAAGCAGCCGCAGCGCTTTGGCGCGCTCGGAGGAGACGCTGCCGCTTGCATCGCTTTGTCATGCGGCTGCGTGGCTGCTGCCCTGCGGCGGCCGCTTTGCGCTTGTCCACCGTCCGGAGCGGCTGTGTGATATTTTCTGCGCCCTGCGGGAAAACGGCATCGAGCCGAAGCGCGTGCAATTTGTGCGGCATCGGGCAAATGCGCCGGTCTGCCTCGTTATGGTCGAGGGAAGGCGCGGCGGGAACGCAGGAGTGCAGTTCGAGGCGGATCTGATTGAATTTACGGACGACGGAGCGGAGACGGAAGCGTACCGCGCCGCCTACCACAGAGGGGAGAACGAATGAGCGGAACACTGACCCTTGTGCCGACGCCGATCGGCAATTTGTCCGACATTTCGCCGCGCTGCCGTCAGGCGCTTGCCGAGGCGGATTTTATCGCGGCAGAGGATACCCGCGTAACTCTGAAGCTGCTGAACCATTTGGAGCTGAAAAAACCCTTGGTCAGCTACTATGAGCACAACAAGGAATTCAGCGGGAAGAAAATTTTGGAGCGCATTTTGGCAGGCGAGAACTGCGCGCAGGTCTCGGACGCCGGTTCGCCCGCGATTTCCGACCCCGGGGAGGACTTGGTGCGTCTCTGCGCGGAACACGGCGTGACGGTCACCGCCATTCCGGGCCCCTGCGCCGCCATCACGGCTTTGAGCATTTCGGGGCTTCCGACGGGGCGCTTCACCTTCGAGGGCTTCTTGTCCACGACGAAGAAAAACCGCCTCGCGCATTTGCAAAGTCTGAAAAATGAGACGCGCACCATGATCTTTTATGAAGCGCCCCACAAGCTGACGGCGACGCTGCGCGATCTTTCGGAGGCGTTCGGCGCGGAACGGCGCATCTCCCTCTGCCGCGAGTTGACCAAGCTGCACGAGGAGGTGCGGCGCACGACGCTCGGCGAGGCAGCGACGTATTACAACGAGCAGCCGCCGCGCGGTGAATTCGTTCTGATTGTCGAGGGCGCGGCGGAAAAGCAGGAGGAAACGCCCACGATAGAGACCGCCCTTGCCCGTGTGCAGGAGCTGCTTGCGCAGGGCATGAGCAAAAAGGACGCGATCAAACAGGCATCGCAGGAGACGGGCTTCCCGAAAAACGCCCTTTACGACGCTGCAATGAAATAAGAAACCGAACCTCTGCCTTGCGTTTTGGCAGAGGTTCGTATTTTTAGCTGCCTCTGTAGGCCGGGGACATGTCCCCTAAGACCGCGAAGCGGCAGACGGTACAGACGGACAGGTTTATACGCAGTCGGTGGTTCCTACACGAGATTGCACCCGCAAGGGGTACGCCGCATCCGTAACGCTCCTCCGTCGCGAACGGCTGCGCTGCCACGGCGCAAGCGCCTCGCAATGACACAGAAAAGCTACCCTATTTGTCATTGCGAGGAGCGCAGCGACGTGGCAATCTCCTATATGCAGTCGGTGGTTCCTTCACGAGATTGCCACACCCAGTGTGCGCACTGGGTTCGCAATGACACGGAGGGAGGCTTGTACACAGTCGGTGGTTCCTGCATCGGCTTATGACATGTCCCCGCCCTACAGAGAAGATGTTGTGTTAAAGGACGCTGCCGTTGCAGGCATCGGTGAAGGTGCCGTGGAGGATGGCGGGCTGGCCGGCGACGAGGACGGTGTCCATGCCGTCGCTCTCTTGGCAGGGGTTGAAATAGGTTGCGCGCTCGTGCAGATCGTCCAAGCGGAAGATATTGATATCCGCATCCGCGCCGACTTGCAGGACGCCCTTGCCGGTCAGACGCATGGCTTCCGCGGGCAGCGCCGTGACCTTCCGCACCGCCTGCGGGAGGGTCAAAACCCGCTTTTCCTTGACGAAGCGTTCAAAGAGCCTTGTGCAGTTGCCGTAGACGCGGGGGTGCGGCAAGCCGACGGTGGGATAGGTCGCGTCGGAGATCACGGAGGAGAAGTCGTCTTGCAGAATGGTGCAGATATCCTCCTCACAGTTAATGCGGTCGATCATCGTCACGGCGCAATGCTCATCCGCGAGGATTTGGCAGAGGCAGTCCACGGAATCCAGCCGCAGCAGCTCCGCCGCCTCCGCGAGGGTCTTGCCAATCAGGTTTTGATACTGCGGCTGGCGCACGGTGGAGAGGATAATATTCTCCCAGCCAATCATCTGGGCGATATTGTCAAAGTCCCGCCCGGTGCGGATGCGTTCCCGCAGAAGCTCGCGCTGCTCCGGCTGCCGCAGACGCGCGGAGATCGCCTCCGTGCCGCCGACCAGGAAGTCGGGCGGGAGCAGATGCAGAAGCTGCGTGGAGCCTGCGTCATAGAGATAGACATCGCAGGAGACATCGATGCCCTCGGCGCGCGCCTCCTGCATCAGCTTTAGCGCCTGCGGGATCCGCTTATGCCAGTTGCGCATTCCCATGGCTTTCAGATGACTGATATGCAGCGGACAGTGTAGCGCGCGTGCGACGGTCAGCATTTCCTCGATCGCCTCACAGACCTTGTCGCCCTCCTCACGCATATGGACGGCGATGGGGATATTCCCGTTTTGCAGCGGAGCGAGGGCATCGATCAGCTCCTGCGTGGTGTAAAAGCACTCCGGCGCGTAGCCTAAGCCGAGCGAGACGGCGCGCGCCCCCTCGGAGAGTGCCTGCTCCAAGCGGCGGTGCAGAACGGAAAAATCCTCCGGCGGCGCCTCCCGATAGCCGCACAGATCGGCGCGGAGCGTGCCGCCGCCGACCATCATGCCGACGCACAGCGGAAGCCTTGTATTTCGGAGCGCTGAAAGATACGCGCCCATGGAGGCTGTGGGAATTTCCGGCGCGATGCCGTCGGTGATGGGGGCGAGGTAATGGAGAATTTCCTCCCGATGCGCGTCTCCGAAGGGCGCGAGGGAGAGTCCGCACGCGCCGTTTAAGACCGTCGTGATGCCCTGCTTCAGCTCCGCCTTTCCGTAGCCCTCCCGAAAAACCGCCGCGTCGCCGTGGCGGTGAATGTCCAAAAATCCGGGGGTGACGCAGAAGCCGGAAGCGTCAAGGATCAAGTCTGCCGCTGTCTCACGCAGCGCACCGATTGCGGCAATCTTTCCGTCCTTGACTGCAATATCTGCCTGATACGGCTTGCCGCCGCTTCCATCGAAGAGCGTGCCGTTCAAAATCAAAGTATCTACCATGTGTAATCACTTCCCGTGACCATCTTAGCACCTTTTTTCACAAAATCAAGAGCGAGGTCGAAAAGCGGTTGATTTTTGTCGGGCGGTTGGATATAATAGAGGCAATTGGAACGCTTTTGCGCTCGAAAGAACTACAGGAGGTCTATCATGGCTGTTAAAATTGAAAAATCTACCATCATCGGTGATGTGCTCGACATCGCGCCCCAGACCGCGCCCCTCTTTATGGCAATCGGGATGCACTGCCTCGGCTGCCCGTCCTCCCGCGGCGAGACGGTCGAAGAAGCCTGCATGGTGCACGGCGTGGACGCGGACGCATTTTTGGCACAGGTCAACCGCTTCATCGAAGCGAGTGAGGAGAACAAGTAAGGGAGGCGTATGCCTCCCTTTTTGTGAAAGGGAAGGTCTTATGAAATTACCGGTTTCCAAACGGCTGCTGTGCTGCGCTGCGCAGGTGCCTGCGGGCGCGCGTGTGGCGGACATCGGTGCGGATCACGGCTATCTCTCCATCGAGCTGCTGAAAAGCGGTCGGGCGGCGTTTGCGCACGCGTGCGACCTGCGGGAAAAGCCGCTGCGCCGCGCGATGGAAAACGCCCTGCGCTACGGTGTGGCGGAGAAAATGCGCTTTTCCAAAGCAGACGGTCTGCGCGCCGTGGAGCCGGAGGAGGTGGATACCATCGTCTGCGCGGGCATGGGGGGCGACCTGATCGCGCAGATCGTGGCGGACTGCCCGTGGCTGAAGGACGAAAGGTATCTGCTGATTCTACAGCCCCAGTCCTCGGGCAATGACCTCAGACGAAAGCTTGCGGAGCTGGGCTTCGGCATCGAGAAGGAGACGCTGGTCGAGGACGGCGGATTTATCTATTTTGTGATTTGCGCGCGCTTCGGCAACGCCGCGCCGCTGACACCGGGGCAGCAGTATTTGCCGGAGCAGCTTCTTTGCAGCGGCGATCCGCTTCTGCCGCGCTATCTCGAACGTATTCTGCGCGCCCTGCGGCTCACCGTCGAGGGCATTCAAAGAGCAAACGACCCAGCCGCGCGGGAACGGCTGCGGTATTATGAGACAGCCTTGCACGAGGTGGAGGAAATGGAGAGACGATTATGACGACGGTACAGAACATCTATGATTATATCAAGACCATCGCGCCGGAATACATGGCGGAGGATTGGGATCGTGTCGGTCTTCTTTGCGGGCGCTCCGACCGGGAGGTCAAACGTGTGCTGGTCGCGCTTGATCCTTTCCAAGCCGTCTGCGAGGAGGCAAAGGCGCGCGACTGTCAGCTCCTTTTGACCCATCACCCGTGCCTTTGGGAGCTGAAAGCGGTCAACGATCAGACGCAGGAGGGCAGAAATCTGCTTTTCCTGATCGAAAACGGGATTTCCGCTGTCAACGCCCACACAAATTTGGACTTTGTGCCCGGCGGCGTGAACGACTGCCTCGCAAGAAAGCTCGGTCTGACGGATGTTGAGGTCATTGACCCGGTTGGAACGGACGCACAGGGCAGACCCTACGGACTCCTGCGCGGCGGCAATATTGCACGCTGTCAGCCAACGGCATTTGCGGCATTCATCAAAGAAGCGCTCGGCTGCGAGGGCGTGCGGTTTGCGGACGGCGGAAAGCCGATCACCCGCGTTGCCGTCGGCGGAGGGAGCTGCGCAGGCTTGCTCTCCCGTGTGGCGGAGTTAGGCTATGACGCCTTTGTGACTGCCGACGTGAAATACAATGCCTTCAACGACGCGCGCGATCTCGGCGTGACCCTTGTGGACGCGGGACACTTTGAGACGGAGAACCCCGTTTGTGTATATTTGGCGGAACAAGTGCGCGCTGCGTTCCCGGAAATCGAGGTTTTTCTTTCGAAAGTCCACAGGGATTGCATCAAATTCGAATAAAAACAGTTGTTTTTCGCCGCGCGGTGTGCTAAAATATAGGTCGGAATTTTACATTAGAAGGGAAGAACTACCATGTCGGGTCATTCCAAATGGCATAATATTCAGAAAACCAAGGGCGCGCAGGACGCCAAACGCGCCGCGACCTTCACCAAGATTGCGAAGGAAATGTATGTCGCGGTCAAGGAGGGCGGCGGCTCTGCCGATCCGAACTACAACTCCCGCCTTGCAACGGTTATCACCAAGGCAAAGGCGGCGAATATGCCCAATGACAACATTAAGCGCGTGCTGGAAAAGGCGGCGAACGCAGGCTCCGGCGACGCATACGAAGCCATCACCTACGAGGGCTACGGCCCCGGCGGCATCGCGGTCATCGTCGAGACCATGACGGACAGCCGCAACCGCACTGCCGGCAATGTCCGTCACCACTTTGACAAGTACGGCGGCAACATGGGCGCCTCCGGCTGCGTCGCGTGGAACTTCAGCAAGAAGGGTGTGCTCGTCATTGACAACGAGGACGAGGATTACACCGAGGACGACGTGATGATGGACGCGATGGACGCGGGCGCGGACGACTTCGAAGCCGAGGACGACTGCTTCACCATCTACACCCAGCCGGACGACTTCAACGCCGTCGCGGACGCGCTGACGAAGAAGGGCTATGCCTTTGCCTCCGCGCAGATTGAAATGGTTCCCGGCGAATATAAGAAGCTCGACAACCCCGACGATGTTGCCATGATGGAAAAAATGCTGGACATCTTCGAGGATGACGACGACGTGCAGAACGTCTGGCACAACTGGGACAGAGACTAAAAATTTTGAGCCTGTGAAAAGCAGGCTCATTTTTTAATCTCCGGTGTCGGCCCGATCTGCTATCATAAGGGCGATACGCTGCATACCTGCAAAGTCTGCGGCAAGAGCTGCAAAATACCTATTCGGCAGCCCTCGGACATGAGTATGTCTCGAAGGTGACAAAGCCCGCGACCGCGACGGAGGAGCCTTGCGGATGCGGTATACCCCTCGCGGGTGCAATCTTGTGCAGGAACTACTGTTTTGAACCGACCGAAAGTCTTATATTGTCTATCGCTTCGCGAGTGCCGCATTGTCGAGTTTCCTTCACCGCAAAAGGTGAGTCAAGGCTTTTTCCGTCAATCGCATTGCGCAACGCTGCGGTTTATGATATGATGATAAAAACCCTTGCGGCGCGGTGACTTGCGCTGAGACCGTGTCGGTATTTCTGACAGTATTTGCATGGCTTGCCGCTTCGCGGTCGGCACGCCGGTGCGGGCATTGTCGAGGAGGTACCGCCGCATTCATGGACAGCATTTGGGAACCGTTGGACAAGTGAACAGGATATCAAGGGGAGGAAGCCCAAAGGAGGTTGCACCGTGGCGAGCTTTACAAAAATGGCGATTAAGGCGGCGTTTCTTAAGCTGCTCAATGAACGGCCGTTGAATCAGATAACCGTGAAGGACATCGTAGAGGTTTGCGGAATCAATCGCAACTCGTTTTACTATCATTTTCAGGATATCCCTTCACTGATTGAGGAGATCGTCACCGAGGAGGCGGATCGGATCATTGCGGAATATCCGACCATTGACTCCATTGAGACTTGCCTGACGGCGGTGCTGGATTTTGCGCGGAAAAACCGACGCGCGATCCTGCACATTTACAATTCCGTCAATCGGGCGATGTTTGAGCAATATCTGTGGAAGGTCTGCAAATATGCGGTAGGTACATACGGAAACGGCGTGTTTGCCGGTAAGCCGATCAAGGAGGCAGACCGCGATTTGATCCTGCGCTTCTATGAATGTGAATGCTTCGGTATGGTGATCGCGTGGATGAATGACGGCATGAAGGACGATTACGACGAGAGCATCCACCGCCTCTGTGAGTTGAAAAAGGGAATGCTCGAAGAGATGGTCGAACGCAGCCTGCAAAGCTGAACCTATTCCGCTGCGAAACCCTCTGTAGGGCGGGGACATGTCCCCGCCGACCGCGTAAGCGGAAGACAGTACAGACGAACAAGTTTGTACGCAGTCGGTAGTTCCTGCACCGGCTTATGACATGTCCCCGCCCTACAGTGGTGACAATGACAAATATTGCTTGACACCTGACGCTTGCCTTTGGGCATTTGGCGTCAGGTGTCTGTTTTTTGGTTATTTTCTTTTCCCAGCCTGTTTTTTGGGCAGGAGGCGGCGCCTTGCCCATTTTCAGACGCGGAAGGATGCGGTATAGTTTGGGCATAAAACGATAAAGGAGGTTTTTGCAATGAAGCTGCGCTCCGTTGCGCCGATGCGTATTGCGAAATACGGCTATATTGTCATGTCGATTGCGTTTTGCGTCATCGGGCTGCTGCTGGTTCTTTTTCCGGAGGTATCCGCCGAGGTGATCTACTGTGTGCTCGGGATTGCGCTGCTCTGCTTCGGTGTTGTCAAGCTGATCGGGTATTTTTCGCGCGATCTGTTTCGGCTGGCATTCCAGTTTGACTTGGAGTTCGGCATTTTGCTGCTGGCGCTCGGGCTGCTGGTACTGGTTCGACCGGTGGGCGCGATGAGCTTTCTCAGCGTTGCGCTCGGCATCCCAATTCTTGCAGACGGCTTGTTTAAGATTCGCATTGCTGCGGACGCGAAGACCTTCGGCGTTCGTCCGTGGTGGCTGCTTTTCACCCTTGCCATTCTAACGGCGGTTGTCGGGCTTCTGCTGATTTTCCGCCCGCGGGAAAGCGCGGTGTTTCTGACTGCACTGCTTGGCGTGTCGCTGCTGACGGAGGGAATCCTCAATCTTTGCGTCGTGATCAGCACGGTCAAGATTATTCGCCACCAACAGCCGGATGTGATCGACGCGGAAGCTTGTGACGAAGAATAATGTGAAAGGACGATTCAGTTTATGCAATTTTCCAAAGCGGTCGTAAAATACCGCATTCCCATCCTGATTCTCGCGGTGCTGCTGATGATCCCATCGGTACTGGGCATGGCAGCGACGCGGATCAATTATGATATGCTTGACTATCTGCCGGACGATATGGATACCGTCATCGGGCAGAACGAGCTGATGGAGGATTTCGGCAAAGGGGCGTTCTCCTTTATCATTGTGGAGGATATGCCGGAAAAGGACGTTGCGAAGCTCAAGGCACAGATCGCGCAGGTCGAGCATGTGGACTCCGTGATTTGGTACGATACCCTTGCAGACCTTTCCGTGCCGATGGAGCTGCTGCCGAATGAGATCTACAGCGCGTTCAACACGGACAACGCCACGATGATGGCGGTCTTCTTTGACACCTCCACTTCGGACGATTTGACGATGGATGCCATCCGCGAGATTCGGAGCATCTGCGGAAAGCAGTGCTTCGTCTCCGGCATGTCGGCGCTTGTGACCGATCTGAAGGATCTGTGCGAGCAGGAGGAGCCGATCTATGTCGGCATTGCCGTAGCGCTGGCGTGCGCGGCGATGCTGCTGTTTTTGGATAGCTGGCTGGTGCCCTTCGTCTTTCTTCTCTCCATCGGCATGATGATTTTGCTGAATCTCGGCACGAATTACTTCATGGGCGAGATTTCGTACATTACCAAGGCGCTGTCGGCGGTGCTGCAGCTTGCCGTCACGATGGACTATTCCATCTTCCTCTGGCACAGCTACAACGAACAGCGCACGCTGCATGCGGACAAAAATGAGGCGATGGCGGTTGCCATTCACGACACGCTGACGAGCGTTCTGGGCAGCTCGATCACCACCGTTGCGGGCTTCATCTCTTTGTGCTTCATGTCCTTTACAATGGGCAGGGATCTCGGCATTGTAATGGCAAAGGGTGTCTTGTTCGGCGTGCTCGGCTGCGTCACGGTGCTTCCCGCGCTGATCCTTGTTTTGGATAAACCGCTGCAAAAGACCAAGCATCGGGCGCTGCTTCCTAAGATGGAGAGGGTTTCCAAGGGAATTGTGAGGATATTCCCGCTCTTCCTTGTGATTTTCGCGCTTGTAATCCCGCCCGCGCTGTACGGCTACAACCGGACAAACGACGAGGTCTATTACGACATGGGTGAGTGCCTGCCGCAGGATATGGAGTATGTGATAGCGAACAGCAAGCTTGCGGAGGATTTTGACATTGCCTCGACGCATATGCTGCTTGTGGATACCGACGTCTCGCCGAAGAATGTCCGCAGCATGATTGCGGAGATGGAGCAGGTGGACGGCGTCAAATATGTGCTCAGTTTAGAATCCGTGATTGGCTCCCGCGTGCCGGAGGAGATTTTGCCCGAGTCCGTGACGGAGATTTTAAAGAGCGACAAATGGGAGCTGATGCTGATCAACTCCGAATACAAGGTCGCGAGCGATAAGGTCAACGCGCAGATTGACAGCCTGAATACGATTCTGAAAAGGTATGACGCAGGCGGCATGCTCATCGGCGAAGCGCCCTGCATGAAGGATATGATCGAAACCACCGACCATGATTTCAAGGTGGTCAACGCAATCTCGCTGCTTGCAATCTTCTTTATTATCGCGCTGGTGGAGAAGAGTTTCTCGCTGCCGTTTATTCTGATTGCCGTGATCGAGGTGGCTATTTTTATCAACCTCGGCTTGCCCCATTATTTCGGACAGAGTCTGCCGTTTATTGCGCCGATCTGCATCAGTACGATTCAACTCGGCGCGACCGTGGACTACGCGATTTTGATGACAACGCGCTATAAGGCGGAGCGCCTGCGGGGAGAAGGAAAAAAATCCGCGGTCTATACCGCGCTGACCGCCTCTATCCCGTCAATTATCGTCTCGGGCATGGGACTCTTTGCCGCGACCTTCGGCGTCGCGCTATATTCCAACATTGATATCATCAGCGCAATGTGCATGCTGATGGCAAGAGGCGCCGTGGTAAGTATGCTCTGCGTCATCTTCATCCTGCCCGCGCTGCTGCTCCTCTGCGACAGACCGATCTGCGCGACAACACGCGGCATGAAGCATTGCAATCAAACAAAACAGGAGGTAACCGTAAAATGAAAACCAAAATGAAGCAGGTTCTCGCCCTTGTGCTCTGCGCCGCGCTGCTGCTCTGCGGCGGAACGACGGCTGCGTTTGCAAAGGGGACAAACAGCAATCCCGAAACAGGAAGTGCTTTGGAAGAAACGGCTTCCGCGCAGACAAGCGCGCCGAAAGCCGCCGCAGGCTCCAAGGAGGAGACGGTCTACGTCCTGACCGACGCGGCAGGCGAGACGCAGAAGATCATCGTCAGCGACAAGCTCACGAACACGGAGGGCGCTGACAGCCTGAACGACCGCTCGGAGCTGCAAAATATCGAAAATGTGAACGGCGACGAAACGTATCAGACGGGCAGTGACGGTCAGCTTGTTTGGAACGCGCAGGGGCGGGATATCTGCTATCAGGGCACGACGGATAAGGAACTGCCCATTGCCCTGACGGTGCGCTACCGCTTGGACGGGAAAGACATCTCTCCGGAGGAGCTCGCAGGAAAGAGCGGAAGGGTCACAATCCGTTTTGATTATACCAACCGTCAGTATGAGACGGTGGAGATTGACGGGAAGCAGGGGAAGGTTTATGTACCCTTTGCCGTTCTGACCGGCATGCTGCTGGACAACGAGACCTTCCGCAATGTGGAGGTGACCAACGGAAAGCTGATCGACGACGGCAGCCACACGGTCGTTCTCGGTCTCGCATTCCCGGGCTTGCAGGAGACGCTGGCACCGGACAGTGAAAAACCGGAAATTCCGGATTTTATTGAGATCACAGCCGATGCGACGGATTTCTCGATGGGTATGACGGTGACGCTTGCCACCAACGAGATCTTTAACGGCATAGATACGGAAAGCCTGAACAGCGTGGAGGACCTGCGCGCCTCACTGACAACGATTACAGACGCGATGCAGCAGCTGATGGACGGCTCCTCCGCGCTTTATGACGGGCTTTGCACTTTGCTCGACAAGTCCGGCGAGCTGACCTTGGGCGTTGATGCAATGGCGAGCGGCGCGGGTGCATTGAAAAACGGTGCTTCCGCGCTGCAAGACGGCGCGGGAAAGCTGCAAAGCGGCGCGGCGCAGCTCTACAACGGCTTGAGCACGCTGACCGCCAATAATGCCACGCTGAACGGGGGCGCGACGCGGGTTTTTGAGACGCTGCTCTCCACGGCGACCACCCAGCTCCAAGCAGCGGGACTGAGCGTGCCGCAGCTTACCATCGGAAACTATGCCGAGGTTCTGAGCGGCGTGATTGACTCCCTGGATGAAAACGCCGTCTATCAGCAGGTGCTTGCGCAGGTGACTGCCGCCGTAGAGGAAAAACGTCCGGAGATTGAGGCGCAGGTGACAGCTGCCGTGCAGAGTCAGGTGACCGCGCAGGTGACTGCCGCCGTGCAGGAGCAGGTGACCGCGCAGGTAAGAGAGGCGGTCTGCGAAACGGTGACGGTGCAGGTCATTATGGCTGCCACGGGAATGGATCAGGCGAGCTATGATGCTGCGGTTGCGGCGGGCATGATAGACGCAGCAACGCAGGAAGCCATTCAAAACGCGATCTCCGCGCAGATGGAGTCGGCGGAGGTACAGGCGATGATTGCTTCCAATGTGGAGGCACAAATGGCAAGCGAGGCGGTGCAGGAGACCATTCAGCAGACCGTCGCGGCGCAGATGTCCGGCGAGGAGCTGCAGGCGCTAATCGCGGCGAATACGGAGCAGCAGGTGCAGCAGGCAATTGCGGCGACGATGGCAAGCGACGAGATCCAAGCACGATTTGCCGCCGCCTCCGAGGGGGCGAAGACCGTAATCGCGCTGAAGACCTCGCTGGATAGCTATTCTGCCTTCTATCTCGGTCTGCAAAGCTATACCGCAGGCGTTGCGGAGGCGGCAAACGGGGCGGCTTCCCTGCAGGCGGGCGCTGCGGAGCTGCAAGAGGGTGCAAGCAGCCTTTCCGGCGGTGCCTCGGCACTGTATCAGGGCAGTCTGCGCCTCAAGGACGGGATCCCAGCACTGACGGACGGTATGCAACAGCTCCGTGACGGCGCGATGCAGCTCTCCGACGGGCTGAAGGAATTCAATGAGAAGGGCATTGAAAAGCTGGTAGACGCGGTGGACGGTGACCTCGAAAACCTTCTGGCGCGTCTTCGCGGGGCGCTGGACGTCTCAAAACGCTATCAGTCCTTCTCCGGCATGGAGGATGCGATGGAGGGAACGGTGAAATTCATCTTCCGCACCGATTCTATCGGCGATTGACGGAGGAGTTCTCCGAAAATGAAAATCCGCAGCCCGGGGACATGTCCCCGGGCTACAGGGACAGAGCAAAGACCGGAACAGGAGAATTGCCCTGTTCCGGTCTGTATTATTCTGTTTTGATGGATTTGGCGTATTCCGAGGGGGAAATGCCGAAGTTATCCTTGAACTGGCGGGAGAAATGGTGAATGGTGGAATAATTCAGCTTTGCGGCGATCTGCGAGAAATTCATCTTTCCTTCGCGAATCAGACATTTACTCTCTTCCAGCTTCACACGGCGGATATATTCTCCGGGAGAGATGTTCATTTGCCGATGGAACAGCGCGGTCAGGTGTGACGCGCTGACGCCGGTTTCCTTAGCCACCGTCTCCACCGAGAGTCTGTCATAGACATGCTCGGCGATATATTGCAGCGTGCGGCTGACAATCAGATTTTCATTGCGCAGCGCGACCGGCGTTTTCAGACGCTTTTTCTTCCCACCGAGGTTTCGCAGGACGGAAAGCAGCAGCAGCTTGAGATTGCCGCGGATAAAGTCACCGCTGAAAGCGTCGTTGATTTCCGTTTCGTGGAGCAGCTGCTTCAAAAAGACCGCCTCTGCAGAGGACAGATCAAACACCCGGTTTGCCAAGCTCAGCGGGAGATCGCTTTCCATGTCAAAGGCGATGGTCAGAAAGCGTGCCGTAACGTTCAGATCGGTATACTGCATGTGCCATTGCTCCGGCGCAAAGAACATCATCTGCCCCTGCTTCAATGTCTCGCTGTTTCCTTCTACCACGCAGTGCAGCTGCCCACGGTCAACATAGGTCAGCTCATACATCGAGTGCCGCTCGCCCTTGAAGAGAAAGCCGCTCTCCTCCTCGCGGTAAAAGAGAGTGTAGATTTCGCCGAGACGCAGGCGGTCACGGATCTTAAGATCGTCAACCGCGCTCAAGCTGTCGAGCTGTTCGAGCGCGGTATGCAGCGGGAGCGACATGCGCACGGAGCATTCCTGCTGGTAGGGAACAATCGCAAACTCCGTAGCAGGCGGCAGGCACACCGGCTTATCAAGATAAAAGCTTGTCAGCTTTTCTTTCCGCCGAATGACCAGCACCGTCATGCCAAGCTCAAAATCCAAATACAGCTCCTGTGCGGCACGCTGGAAATACAGCTCCTTCGCGTTATAGTAACGGACAAATTCCACCCGGTCGTCGCCCTTTGGGAAGCCGCGGTTTGGCAGACTGTCCCGCAGGATCTTGCCAAAGGGAGCAAAGCTCTGCTTGTTCAGATTTTCAATCAAGTGTGCGACCTCCGTTCTTTCTTTTTTCGCGTTCCGGACGCTCAGCCGAAAAGAATCTCGGGATACTTTCCGGACTCGCGGAGCGCGGCGATCGCGGCCTGTACGGAGGGAAGATCCTCCCGGTAGGTTACGCCGTACCAAGTCTCGTCGGTATGTAAAACGCGGACGGAGCCAAGCCCCTCGTGAATCTGCGCATTGGCGACCGTCGGCAGGAAAAATTCGCATTTTGTCGGATTCTTCGGTAAATTCTCGTCCAAAAACTTCGGGAAACGTTCTTCCAGCTCCTTCAAAATACGCGGTGTAAATCCCCAGAAATTCATCGACACGACAGTATTGCCCGAAAGCGGCTCATAATGCGCGCCGTCTTCCGTAAAGGCGGCATTCTCCCCGCGCTTCTCAATATGGGTGCGTTCGGTCACGCCGGTGAGATAGCCGTTTTCAATCTCGCACACGCCGCGCGCGACATAGCCGTTGTCCGTCATGGCGTTGCGCAGAAGATAACCGACCATGGCGTATTCGTTGTCGGCGTGCTCCTCGCGGAAAAAGTCGGCAAGTGTGGTAAAGGCGCCTCTGCCGTAAAAATCATCGGCGTTGATTACGGCAAAGTCACCGTCAATTTCCTCCTTTGCGCACAGAACGGCGTGCCCCGTACCCCACGGCTTGACGCGTCCCTCGGGAACGGTATAGCCCTCGGGCAGCTTGTCCGTCTCCTGATAGACATAGGCGACCTCAAGATAACGCTCCAAGCCTGCCGTGACCTTTTTGAAATCCTCCGCGATGGCTTCTTTGATGATAAAGACCACCTTGCCGAAGCCCGCAGTATAGGCATCATAAAGAGAATAGTGCAGAATGCTGTTGCCCTGCGAATCGACGGGCGTCATTTGCTTCAAACCGCCGAAACGGCTGCCCATACCGGCTGCCATCACGACAAGTGTCGGTTTTTGCATGTTTCTACTTCCTTTATATGTTTTCTTATTATTATATCAGAGTTCCGCAAAGATGGCAAGATTTTTTCACTTTTTGCGAAAAGTAAGAAAGAAAGCGTTGACAGAAAGCAAAAAAATGGGTAGGATGAAAGAAGAAGCTTCTAAGGGGAGGTCGCTATGGATACAGTTTATGTTACCGGTCACCGCAATCCGGATACGGATTCCATCGTCTCGGCAATGGCATACGCCGCGCTGCGCAACGCGCTGGGTGATCGGGAATACCAAGCAGGACGCCTGGGGCACGTCAGCGATGAAACACAGCTTGTGCTGGACCGCTTCGGCTTTTCTGCGCCGCCGTGGATCAAAACCATGCGCACGCAGGTGCGGGATTTAGACTATGACACGCCGCCGGCGCTCTCCTCGGCAGTCACGGTCAGCCGCGCATGGTCGGTGCTGACGGCGGATCGCTCCATCGCGGCGATTCCCGTGACCAATGAGGACGGCACCCTTTACGGAATGCTCTCTTCAGGGGATATCGCTGCCTGCGATATGCAGTCCATCGAGCGCCCGCATATCGAGGAAATTCCGGTATTCAATCTGCTCAGCGTCCTGGAGGGCAGAATTTTAAACGAAGCGGGCAACCTCGTTGACACCATTACCGGCGACGTATCCATCGCCCTGCCGCAGAGCTGTGAGAATCTGCTCTTTTCCTCGAAAGACAGCATCGTTGTGGTAGGACATCAGCCGGATATGGTGCGCAGGGCCTTGGAAATCGGCGTGCGCTGCGTGATTGTTTGTCAGGCGGAGCTGGACGAGGAGCTGCGCAATATGCCGACGGATACCTGCATCATCTCCACACCCTTTGATGCCTATCGTGCCGTGCGGCTGCTCTATCAATCGCTGCCGATCCGCCGCATCTGCCGCACGGACAATATCGAGTGCTTCCATTTGGATGATTTTGTGGACGATGTGCGCGAGGGGATGCTGAAAAGCCGCTTCCGCTGCTATCCGATCCTCGACGAGAATGAGCGCGTCGTCGGGACGCTCTCACGTTATCACCTGATTCGTCCGCGCAGAAAGCGGGTGGTGCTCGTGGATCACAACGAGGCCGCGCAGTCCGTTCCGGGGCTGGATCAGGCGGAGATTTTGGAGATCATCGACCACCACCGCCTTGCGGACATCCAGACGGGCAACCCCATCTATTTCCGCAACGAGCCGGTCGGGAGTACGACAACGATTATCGCGGGAATGTATCAGGAGAAAGGACTCATGCCTTCCGAAAAGCTCGCCGGCATGATGGCTGCGGCAATCGTCTCGGACACCGTTATGTTCAAATCGCCCACCTGCACCCAACGCGACCGGAATATGGCAGAGCGCATGGCGCGCATTGCAAATGTCTCTCTCGATGAGCTGGGGCAGGAGATATTCTCTGCATCTTGGTCGGATGATAAACCCGCACGCGACCTGATGTTCACGGATTTCAAGGATTTCCACATTGCAGGTCACAATCTCGGTGTCGGACAGATTACCTGCGTCAACTCCGAACATATTCTGCTCCGCAAAGAGGAATTCCTCGCGGAGATGGAAAAAACAATGCAGAAAAAGGGCTACAGCCTGATGCTGCTCATGCTGACGGATGTCCTGCTGGAAGGCACGCAGCTCATTTATTTGGGCGACGAGGATACCATCCGCATGGCGTTCTCACCCGACGCGAAGAACAACGTCGTCTTTTTACCCCATGTCATGTCCCGCAAAAAACAGGTTATTCCCGCCCTCTCCGCAATGTGGGGCTGATCAACAAAGCGCAGAGCCGAAATGCACGGCTCTGCGCTTGCGTTTTATCTAACCTGTCGTTCGGGGACATGTCTCCTACATGGCTGGTTGCGGATGATGGGGTATGATTGGTTGAATAAAGTGCTTGCATGAGATTGCCACGGCGCAAGCGCCTCGCAATGACATATGAGGGTAGCCGTTTGTCATTGCGAGGAGCGCAGCGACGTGGCAATCTTGTGCAGGCACTACTGACTGCGTACAAATTTGCTCTCCTGTGCCGATTGCCGCTTTGCGGACGGCACCACGCGTCGTCGTGGTCTGCGGCGGCAGTTTTTGTACTAAATATCCGCATGAAGCAGCTGCTCCGAGAGGAGCAGAAGCTCCTGCGAGGGCAGACTGTTTCGGATGGAAATGCTGCCCTGCGTGCCCTCGCGGAGCAAGCCCGCTTCCGAAAGGCGGCGCTTTGTCTCCTTTGCGGTGCCGTCCGCGCCGTCGAGCAACTCGGGAGCATCCCCCACGACCTCGCGAATGGCTTGGCGCAGGAAGGGAAAGTGCGTGCAGCCTAAGACCACCGCGTCGGGCGGAGGGGTCAGGCAGTCTTGCAGCTCTTCTTGCAGGCACGCGGAAAGACGCGCGCTGTACAGCTCCCCATGCTCGACAAATTCCACCAGTGCGGGACAGGGACATTTGCGGATGTCGCAATCATCCGCGTATTTTTCCATCAGTGCGGCAAATTTCTGTTCGCGCAGGGTTGCCTCCGTCGCCATGACGAGAATTTTTCCATGGGGATGCCGCTCAACCGCCAATTTCAGCGCCGGCTCGATGCCGATAATGATCCTGTCGGGATAGCGCGCCCGCAGTTCATTGATTGCAGCGGAGGTTGCCGTGTTGCAGGCGACGACCATTGCTTTGCACCCCTGTAAAAAGAGCCTTTCCGCGCATTGCAGGGTCAGACGGCGAATTTCCTCCGTGCTGCGTGAGCCGTAGGGCGCGTTGGCGGAGTCTCCGAAATAGACGAAGTTTTCCTGCGGCATTTGTCGCATCAGCTCCCGCAGGACGCTGAGTCCTCCCAAGCCGGAATCGAATACCGCTATCGGCAGATCCTTCATGTGCCGTTCGGCACCTCCTTTGTTATGGCTGCTCCTGTAACGGATAGGCGAAAATCAGCGTTTGTGCGACCTCTGACGTTTTCAGCTCCGTCGGGAGCATGAAGCTCTCAACGGTAAACTCCGATGCCGTACCGGCTTTCAGTTGCTCGGTCAAAATCGTCGTCAGAAGCCCGAGCGGCTTGCCCTCCGCGTCCAGAAGCACGGCGGCGATGCATACCAGTTCACCGTCGGAATCCGTCGCGTTCTCTACCTTGCCCCAAAGCTCCAAGCCGCCGTAGGGCGAGTTTTTCAGCCGCGTGTCAGTGACGGTGTAGCGGACGCATTCGACCTCTGCCTCACAAACGTCAGGCGTAACGTACAGCGTCAGTGCTTCCGTATCGGGAATGTCCGGTTCCACAACCTCAAAATAGTATCCGCTTTCGCCGGGCAGGAGTATCTGCGGATAGGCTGCAATTGCGTCGGCGGTCATGACAACCTCGTCCGCGCTGTTGCGCAGTTCAAAGGAGCCGTAATCCAAATACAGCGGCTTGTCGCCGGTGTTCACGATCTCGGCAATGCCCATTGCCCAAATTGTACCGTTTTCATCGCGGTAGGTTTGGGCACTGCACGCGCCAAGCTCATAAAGGCTCTGCGGGGCAGCGGTGGTTGGCACTTCCGTGGTTGATGCATAGGTCGGCTCCGTACTCGCCTCCGTCGTTGCTTCGCTTGTTGCGGCGGTGGAGGGCGCCGCACTTGATTCACTCGGCACCGGAGCGGAGTCACAGGCGCATAAGCAAAGCAGCAGGCACAGCGCGGAGATCAGACAAAGTAAGCGTTTCATAGGCAGATCCTTTCGAGAGATATGTTTTATTTATCTTTCTTTCTTTGAGCCATCATACCACATTTCTGCCGATTTGAAAAGAATTTTTGCAGAAATCGTCTGCAACACAGAATTTTTTCAAATCGGGAAAGAAAAGACTTGACAAAAACCGCTTTTTCGAGTATGATATTCAAGCTGATTTTGTGAAAAACGGAGTCGGCTGAATGGAGAGGTGGCTGAGCTGGCCGAAGGCGCACGACTGGAAATCGTGTAGGCGTTA
>JBJFGB010000104.1:0-46932 GCA_051892295.1 Faecousia sp.
CGCCCGGTTTTGCTGACTCCAGTCGGGCTACGCCCTCCTTCCGTCAGCAAAACCGATCTGCGAAACTTGTAACTCTTTCGCCTTTTTTACGGTCTCACATCATTGACAAATGAACACAAAACTAACGCCAGAATGCACAACTATGTTTTTGCAGATCTGTCTGCCATCACAATTCCAATTGCAAATCAAAAAACAGTCCTCAATGTTTTAATTGCAGCATCAAGGGCTGCTTTTCATTTGAATATATAACGTAACTTACTCACACGCCTTTTGTGATAACAAGGCAGGAAATGCGAAAGCACGTTTCAAATAATCATAATGTGCTTCAAGAAAAGGTGCCCCGCATCAGCGAGGCACCTCCGGTTATCGCTCAATCGCGGGATTCATATAGTAGATATTTTTCTCATCCAGCTTTTCGCGGAGCTTTTGGACTGCCTCGCCGAAGCGTTGGAAATGCACTACCTCGCGGGCGCGCAGGAATTTAATGACATCGTTAACATCCGGATCATCCGACAGGCGCAGGATATTGTCATAGGTCGTTCTCGCTTTCTGCTCTGCTGCCATGTCCTCTACAAGGTCGGTCAGCGGGTCACCCTTGACCTGCATTGTAGCCGCACTCCACGGCGTTCCGGAGGCAGCCTGCGGATACACGGAGGTCGTGTGATCGACGAAGTACGGCGCAAAGCCGCTCTCCCTCTGCTGCTCCTCTGTCAGATTCCGCGTGAGCTGATGCACGATTGCCCCAATCATCTCCAAATGTCCCAGTTCCTCCGTCCCGATATCAGTCAGCAGACCTTTCAGTTCGGGATAAGGCATGGAGAAGCGTTGCGAGAGGTACCGCAGCGATGCGCCAAGCTCGCCGTCAGGTCCGCCATATTGCGTTAAAACGATGCCTGCGAGCTTGGGATTGGGTCGCGCGATCTTTACAGGGTATTGCAGCTTCTTTTCATAGACAAACATCGTTTACTCCTCCTTCCGCATCTGGCTGTTTGCCGCGAAATCCCACGGCCACGGGTCTTGCAGCCAAGTATAGCTCTCCGCGTTTGCCGCGCCACCCTGTGTCAGCGGTCCGTGCATTTTCTCATACTCCGCTCTCCCCTTTTTATAGAGGTCTGCATAGGAGCGGAACATATCAAACGCCTCCTTATCATCGGGATGCGTATCAAGGTATTCGCCCAGCTCAACAAGTGCAAAGCCGAGCGTTTGCAGCTCGTGCAGATGTGTTTCAGGCAGCGGGGCTTCATTTATCATGCCCATAAACGGCAGGTCAAGACCGGGAAACAGCGTCCCGCGCACGACACCTTTTTTTGCGGGATAAGTCTGCGGATTGTTGCGCTGAAACGGCACATAAGGATTGGCAAGCGGTGCGCGCGCAGGCAGGATGCCGTATCTGCCGTCATCCTTTTCCTCCGTCTCACGCCGCTGCACCATCGGTTGCATTCTGACTTCCAAGATGAATTCCTCCTTTACGGAGCGTCATGCCCCGTTTCAGCTTATGCCGCAGGAATTCGTCTTGTTCCGTCAAAAAGGAAGTCATCTGTCAAATCAATCAGCCGACGCAATGAGATACCGGATGAAAAAGCGTCTCGATTTTCTTTCCCAATATACCATTCCGGCGGATCTATGGTATAATAGTTGAAACCAATTCACGGAGGGCTGTGAGAAGATGACGGATATTGAGAGGCTTGCAGAGGAATTTCGTGCCTGCCGGAACATTTTGCACGCATTGGGCGACGAAAACCGGCAGCATATGATTTTAGAGATGATGCAGCTCGGCGACTGCAACGGCGCGCGTGTCGGAACGATCATGGAAAAGACACATCTCTCCCGTCCTGCTGTCTCACACCACATTCAGGTTCTTAAGGATGCGGGAATTCTGAAAATGCGCCGTGAGGGAACCAAAAACTATTATTACTTCGATGCCGACACCGATGCAATGCAGCGCCTTTTGCAAATGCTGCAGGACGCAAAAGAATTGATGGAAGCGCTCCCGGACAGAAGCGGCGCGGAGGATTAAGGAGGAAAAACAATGCAGCAATTTGATTTGATGAAACGCCGTCACAGCGTCCGTCAGTATACCGAACGACCGATAGAGGACGCGGCGCTCTCTGTTCTGCGTGCCGAGATCGACGAATGCAACAAAGAAAGCGGCCTGCACATTCAGCTCGTGACGAACGAACCGAAGGCGTTTGACGGTTTTATGGCGCACTACGGTAAATTCAGCGGTGTCACAAACTACATCGCGCTGATTGGCAAGAAAGGAAAAGAACTCGACGAAAAGTGCGGATACTACGGCGAACGTCTTGTCCTAAAAGCGCAGGCGCTTGGGTTAAACACCTGCTGGGTCGCAATGACCTACAGCAAGGTATCCGGTGCCTATCAGGTCGAAAAAGGCGAAAAACTGGTCATTGTAATTGCACTCGGTTACGGAAAGACACAGGGTACAGCGCACAAGTCAAAAGCGCCCAACGAGGTCAGCAATCTCAGCGCAGATACCCCCGCATGGTTCAAAGACGGTGTAACCGCAGCGCTGCTCGCGCCGACGGCAATGAATCAACAAAAATTTTTTCTAAACTATAATGACGGCAAGGTCATGGCAAGTGCCGGAAGGGGCTTCTACAGTAAGATCGACTTAGGCATTGTAAAATACCATTTTGAGCTTGGCGCAGGAAAAGAAAATTTCCGTTGGGGATAAAATAGGTTCCCGACAAAAGGCAAATGACCGCCTTTTGTCGGGAATTTATCATTATTTCCGTGTAGGTCAGGAAGGTATTTCCGTCTAATACAGAATGGGATGAATCTACGGTGCATACATGAGATTGCCACGGCGCAAGCGCCTCGCAATGACAAATTGGGACAGTCACCCATGTCATTGCGAGGCGCAAAGCGACGCGGCAATCTCATGTGTGAACTACCGAGTATGTACAAATCTGTTTATCTAAGCAGTCTGCCGCTTCGCGGACGGCTGGGACATGTCTCGGCTCTGCAGCGTGTTTATATCTCTTCTGATATACACCGATTATTTAGGATCGCCTCTACGATACCTTCTGCGGAAATCTTTGGCGCAGTCAGAAAGGTTTCAGCCGTATAATGGGAAAGCGTTTCCGCCGTAACCTTGCCGATACAGACGCATCGCGTTTCCTTTGGAATTGTACCGTAGCGCTCAAAGAACCGCTTCACGCCGCCGGAGCTGGAAAAGGTCAGGTAATCCATCGGCGGCAGCGTTTCACTTTCCTCCGCTTCCATATCATAAAGGGCGATGTCCCGCACCCAAAAGCCCGCATTACGCAATGCCTCCGGCAGCGCAGGCGTGCCGCTTGCAGAGCGGAGCAGCATGATCGGTTCCTCGGGTTTCACTGCGGCAATCAGCGCCTCCGCCAATGCTTCGCCGGTAGCGGTCATGGGACAAAGCGTTGCGTGTAAGCCATAGCGCTCCAATGCTGCACCGGTCGCAGCACCAATTACGGCAAGCTTGTGCTTTTGCAAGGAGCACGAGGTAATCTTTCGCTCCTCCAGCCGACGGAAAAAGGACGTCACGCCGTTTGCAGAGGTAAATACCAGCCAAGAAGGCGTATCGCACAAGGCTTGTAAATCGAGTTCCGTCGGCACCTCCTTGATGGCAAACCGCAACACCCATTTCGCCTCCGCGCCGAGTGCGCGCAGGGCGGTCAACTGCTTTTCCGCAACCTCCCGCGTCCCCGTAACGCCGATACGAACGCCCTTCAATTGTGCGGAGAGATACATTGCCGCCACCTCTCCAATGACGATTACGGCAGGCGCGCGCACACCGGCATCTTTTGCCTTCTGCGCGATCTGACGCAACGGCGCACGCACCTGCATCGGATAAGGCGCATTGCCCCCGGAGAGCACCGCAGTCGGTGTGATGCCGCTCTTCCCTGCCGCAATCAGTCGGGCAGTGATTGCAGGAAGCTGCCCCAAGCCCATCAAAAAAACCAGTGTGCCTGAGAGCTTTGCTAATGTGTCAAAATCTTCCGGCAGCCCATCCGGCGTGTCAGCGGTATGCGCCGTGACAATGTGTACGCTCCGGCTTAAACCACGATGGGTCACCGGAATGCCTGCCTCCGCCGGAATGCCGATTGCTGAAGGGATTCCCGGAACCTCCTGGCACGGAATTCCCGCAGCAGTCAGGGCTTGCAGCTCCTCGCCGCCTCTGCCGAAGAGATAGGGATCTCCGCCCTTTAAGCGCACCACACGCAGGCCGGAACGCGCTAAATCAATCAGAGTTTGATTGATTTCCTCCTGCGCTGCCGCGTGCGCACCGCTCCGCTTGCCCATGTAGAGCCGCTGTGCGGATTCCGGCACGGCTTCCAATAACGCAGGGTCAATCAGATCATCATAGACCACAGCCTGACACTGCCGCAGCAGACGCAGTCCGCGCACCGTAATGAGATCGGCTTTCCCGCAGCCCGCGCCCACCAAGGCAACGCTGCCCATCGGTGCGCCGCAAATGGAAGCTTCCGCCTCCTCCTGCGTCAGCGGCGCTCCCTTTTCCAAGCAGGCTTTGAATAAAGCACGGAACACATCTGCCCGTTTGCGCTGCTCCGGTATTCTGCTTTTCAGATTTGGGCGCATTGATTCCAGCCATGTAAGAATCTCGTCCAAGTTATCCGGCAGCAGTTCCCGCAATTCTTCCTTAAAATAAGCGGCTGCGGTCGGGCTGGCACCGCTGGTTGAGATGCCTGCCGAAAACTCCCCCTGCTGCACAAGCGCCGGAAAGAAGAAACTGCATTGGGAAGGCTCGTCCGCCACGTTCACGGGAATATCCCGTTTTTGACAGAGCACTGCAACTTCCCTGTTGACTGCCTCGTCATCTGTCGCGGCAATAACCATCGCAGGACGAGGGCGAAGATCTGTGGCTCGGAAGATGCGGTAACGCAGCTTTACTTGAGGAAATGCCTCAATCTCCGGCAAAATATGGGGAGCAACCACCGTTAATCTTCCGCCGTAAGGCAGCAGCTTTTGCAGCTTACGCAGCGCTACCCTGCCGCCGCCGACGATCAGGACGGGGCGATCCTTCAGCTCAATGAACATCGGAAAACAAGGCATACTCTACGCCTCCTTTGAAGTGCAATAATACTGCGCGCCGTGGGGCGTGTCGAAGCGATGTACACCCACGCCGAACACCCGCTCAGCCACGCCGCTTTTGAATACGGCTTCCGGCGTGTCACAGCAAAGCAGACTGCCCTGCTCAAAAACCGCAATACGATCCGCCTCCCGCAGCGCCAGCGGAAGATCGTGCAGCACCAGCACGACCGCTTTTCCTGCTTTTGCAAGCTTGCGCGCCGTCTGCATGATCTGGAGTTGGCGGTTGATATCTAAATAAGTGGTGGGTTCGTCCATAAAGACCGTCTGTGTCTCCTGCGCAAGCGCCATTGCCAAATATACACTCTGTCGCTGCCCGCCGCTGAGACAGGTAACATCAGTATCCTCGTGTTCTCTGCTTCCCGTCGCATCCATTGCAGCGCGTGCAATGGCATAGTCCTGCTTGCCGTAGTGTCTCGGATAGGATAGATACGGGAATCTGCCGTGCAGCACCATGCGCAGCGCTTGAATGGACGGTGTGTTGCGGCTTTGCGTCAGGAATGCCGCCTTCTGTGCAATTTCCTTCCGCTTCATCCTGCGCAGCTCCTTTCCGTCATACAAAACCTCACCTTCCATTGCCGGCAGCAGCCCCAGCGCAGCCTTTAGCAGGGTTGACTTTCCGCTGCCGTTGGGACCGAGGAGCACCAGCACTTCTCCCGGCAGAAAATCCAACGACACATTTTTCACGACAGTTGTTCCGCCATAGCCCGTGGAAAGATTCTTTAACTGGATCATGCGCGGCCTCCTCTCTGCCGAAACAACAGCCACAGGAAAAAGGGCGCGCCTGCGAACGCAAGCACGATGCCGACAGGCAGCTCAAACGGCGCGAACAGCACTCTTGCCAAGAGATCGCACACCGTAACAAAGAGCGCACCGCCCAACGCTGAAGAGACAAGCAGCGGCAAACTGTCCTCTCCCAAAAAACGCCGCATGGTGTGCGGAACAATCAGACCGACAAAGCTCAAAAGTCCGGAAAAGCTCACTGCCGCACCCGCCAGCGCCGCAGCTAAGATCAGGAGAAGAATCCGCATCGGCTGCACGGAAAGTCCGAGACTCTGTGCAGTATCACTCCCCAGGCCAAGAAGCTCCAACTGCTGCGACAGGGAGAAAACAATCACCAAACTGACCAAAATCATCCCGGCTGCCGGCGCAAGCTGCTTCATCGTAATCCCCGTAAAGCCACCGATGCGAAAGTCCGAAACGCCGTTTAACGCCTCGGGCACCAGTGTTACCACTGCGTCAATGCCTGCGCTGAACAGGGCGGAAACAGCAACACCCGCAAGCACCACCGTTGTCCGAGCGGCACCGTTGCGGCGGGACAAGCCTGTCACCAGCAGGACGCCCGCCAGCGCTCCGGCAAATGCTACAATAGGGGTGTATTTCTGTGCCAGCGGCGCGGCGGCGCACACAACAGCCACAGCCAAACCCGCGCCGGAATTGACGCCGATGATACTCGGCGAGGCAAGCGGATTGTTCAGCACCGTTTGGATCACGACACCGGAGACCGCCAGCGCTGCACCCGCCAATAGTGCTGCACAGGTGCGCGGCAGGCGGGTATAAAGCACGATGCGCGCGGCAGTCGAACTGCGATCATGTCCGAAAAGCGCGTTTAGCACCTGCATCGGCGACAGCTGTACCGACCCGATCCACAGGCTGAGCGCAGCCGCAGCCAGCGTCAAAATGCATAAGCCCGCCAAGAAGCCGCCCTTACTGCGGCGGGTAGAGAATATCCGCGAGCTGTTCATAGGCTTCCCCCCATCGAGCGTTCGGTTTCAGATTATAGAGATTCGGATCCATGACATAATAGCGTCCCTCCCGCACGGCGGTCAGGCTTTCCCAAGCAGGATTGCGCAGAAGTGTCATCTCCAAGACCTCCTGCGCCTCAGCCGGATTGGCGCTTTGCAGTACGACAAAGATATAGTCCGGATCGGCAAGCAAAATTTCCTCCATACTGAGCTGCTCCAAGAGGCTGTTATCTCTGTCTGCAATGTTCTCGCAGTCCAACGCAGCCAGCATTTCCCCTAAAACGCTTCCCTCGCTGTTCTTTACCTTGCAGGAGCTTCCCGTCGCGCGGATATACAGCACACTCGGTCGTGTGCCGTCCGCACGAAGCAGCGCATTTTCCACCTGCATCTGCGCGGCAATGCCATAGGTCTCGTAGTTTTCCGTATTTCCCGTGATCTGTGTGCAGACCTTCAGCATCCGCAGGTAATCGTCAAAGCTATTCACGGAGAAGTAAGCGGCGTTGATACCCATTTGCTCAAAGGACTCCTCCAGCGCGACATTGCGATCCGTGCCGCAGCTCGCCAAGACAAGATCCGGCTCACAGGCAAGGAGCTGTTCAAGATTCAGCTCCTTCGCTGCGCCCAAATGCACGACATCGTCCCGCAGCGGCAGATCATAATAGGTCCATGTGGCATCCGTTGCTGCAACAATCTGCTCTGCGCCGCCCGCAAGACACCAGATATCCGCAAAGCTGGCAATCAGGCAAGCCACCCGCTTTGGGCGGTCTACCGTCACTTGACGTCCGAGATCATCGGTAAAGGTTACAGCCGTTTCCGATACCGTTTCTGACGCTACCTTATCGTTCGAGCTGCCGCAGCCGTTCAGGAGCAGGCAGCTCAGTATCAAACAACAAATCAACTTTTTCAAGAGTGCTTTCCTTTCTGTCTCGATAAAAATAAAGGCCGGGCGCATTGACAAAAGAGCGCACGATTCCTTTCGATGCGAAAATAGAAATCGTTTCAAAGCCCTTCATCGTCCGATGCGATCCGGCAGATTTATCTTAATGCTGTTATTGTAACAGGTATATGGATTTTTGTCAACGCAAGCGCAGCGGTTTTCTTCTGAAAAAAATTGGGTAGACGGCAGATGATTGCTCAGCCAGCCGACCTCTCACGGTGCCTTGGATGTCGGGTCGGTACATGGTTCCTCCACTGTTTGCGCACAAACAGATTTGTAATAAGAACAGAAAACACGTCACCTACCAACCACCGTATCGCAATTAAAATGTACGCTGCACATTTTAATTGGTGATTGGTATAAAGCACGCTCAGCGTATACTTATCGTCATAGAAATAGAATGTCAAAACCGCCGGTTCTGGGTTTGTTGGTAGTTATGGATGCAAACAAAAGTCGCAGTCAGGCGAGTGTAACTTCACACTCGATTTTGCAACCGGGTTGTTGGAAATGTTACTGGGAAGGTGTTTATTTGTGTAACTACGAATAGCTTTACATTGTGTTTATCATATGATAAACTAAAAACAAAGGAGGGAATTTCTATGGGTTGCTGGTTCTCTAATTTGCATGTGCGAAAAACGGAAGCACTATCAAAAGAGATGATTTGTAATTGTGTTGCGAACCTTTTGATTGAGCAGGGATATACTTCGACGGAGAACATGCAGGAGTCCGATGTTGCTGTAGCTGTTGTAGCACCGCAAAACAGTCAATGGCTCTCTATTTGCTCTGAGATATTTGTTCACGATGATCCGGATTCCTGCAAAGCAGTTGCTATGCCGCTTTCTTCCCGATTACATACAGATGTTTTAGGAATTGCTTGTTTTGACAGTGATTATCTATATTTAAACTTAATAAATGCAGATGAAAATGTTAATGCATGGGTTGGTATCGGAATAGGAAAGGAACTGGGGATTACCCGTCGGAATAGTCTAACCGCCTGGAAAAAGAAGGTTGTCAATCATCCTGCGTTTTCGGAAGCTGCCAAGAACAAGTATGTTTGTGCCGAGGAATTTTTGTCAGCAGCTGAATGTTCTTTGTGCTTACCGGCAGAGCAGGGCGGTTTATCCTTGGATTATCTGCAGGATTCTTTACTTCAGCAGAATGCGACGTTGTTATATTTTAAACACAAGCAAGTTATTCACAGTGCCGGACCACAGCTGCAGATTTGCCATATGCGCCACGCGGTGCCGTGTTTTGATGGACGGGAGAATTCCGTTTGGTTTATTAATGTAGGTGATGAGTTCTGTGGCCTGTATGTATATTTCTTGGGACCCTATGTGCAACATGGGGAAATCACTTTTTCTGATGTGAGAATCGAACGCTATCAGCAAAAACCAATTGTTGTGGATTTGAATAGAATTCAGCTTTCTGATGGGCAGTGGGCCTACTGTTACCATGATTCCGAAATCTTGATTCCGCCCGGAGTTCCCAAGCGAATGAAACCTGAAAAGCGTTATCAGCTGGAAAGGAAACGGATGCTCCGTTTATCGTTCGTTCCCCATGGAAATCCCCGCATGATGCTGGATATTACTGTTGTGGTTGTTCCTCAAGAGGATTCTGATAATCAGGCGAAGTGGAATATTTGGCAACAGTATGGATCGAAACAAGAGTTTATTAAGTATCACAACAAAATTTGGAAACGAGTGCGGGCTGTTGAAGAAGATCCCAACCAGTGCCTTCCTTTTCTGAATCAGGAGGATTTCGAAGAATAATTAACATCAGCCACCGATGAAAAATCGGTGGCTGATGTTGTAATACACACTTGATGATAAAAGTACCCGACCATGTATCCACGATCGGGTAAGGAGATGGTCCGGGCTGCGGGACTTGAACCCACGGTCTCCTGGTCCCAAACCAGGCGCGATACCAAACTTCGCTAAGCCCGGATGCATTATTAAGATGATAGCTGCCGTGCGGGCGGCACTTTTGTCAGCTTCTATACTATACACGAATTTAAGCAGAAATGCAAGAAAATGTTTTACGCAGTTTAAAAACTTCTGCAAATTGGTGCTTTACTTTTTCGAGAAAGCGATTAAAATAAATCGTGAGAGGAAACATGCTTGGCGCTTGCAAAGATGTTTCCCATACAGACAGAAGGAGGAGAGCTGTGTGGCACCGATAACAACGAAGGTATATCGCAATCAGGTCATGTACAGCATTTATGTGCGCAACTACAGCGCAGAGGGCAGCTTTGAGGCGGTTCGCCGTGACCTTCCGCGAATCCGCAGTCTTGGCGTGGATATCATTTGGCTGATGCCGATTCATCCCTGCGGCGTAAAATGCCGCAAAGGGACGCTCGGCAGTCCTTACGCCATTTCCGATTATCGCGCCGTGAATCCCGAGTTCGGCACGATGGAGGACTTCAAACATCTGGTGGATTCCATCCACAAAGAAGGCATGAAATGTATTATTGATGTAGTGTACAATCACACCTCGCCGGACTCCGTTTTGGTACGGGAGCATCCCGAATGGTTTTACCGCAAGGCGAACGGTGAGTTGGGCAATCGGATCGGCGACTGGTCTGATGTTGTGGATCTTGATTACGGCAATCGTGCGCTGTGGGACTATCAAATCGAAACGTTGAAGCAATGGGCTTCCATCGTAGACGGCTTCCGCTGCGATGTTGCGCCTCTGGTCCCTCTGGAATTCTGGAAGGAAGCACGCAGCGCAGTCAGCACGGTTCGCCCGGATTGTATTTGGCTGAGCGAATCCGTTGAGCCGTGTTTCATTACGGGAACGCGTGCAGAGGGTATTCCCTCTCTCTCGGATTCCGAGATCTATCAGGCGTTTGACATCTGCTATGACTACGACATTTTCTTTGATTTTCTCAGTTACCTCAAAGGGGAAATCCCGCTTTCGCAATACGCCGACGCCGTCAATCGGCAGGAGTATATTTATCCCGACAACTATGTCAAGCTGCGCTTCTTGGAGAACCACGACAATAACCGCGCGAAGCAGTTAATCCCGGACGAGCGCTCGCTGCGCAACCATACGGCTTTCTTGTATTTTCAAAAGGGCATGACACTGCTCTATGCCGGGCAGGAAGTTGAGGCCACGCATACACCGAGTCTGTTTGACAAGGATACGGTGCGCTGGGACACCGGGCATGACCTGACGCAGCTCTTGCATCGCCTGTATGAGATTAAGAAGCATCCCCTTTTCACGGACAGCAGCTACAGAGTGCAGGCGTTACCGCATGACATTGTACTCGCAACGCATCAAAAGCAGGGGAAGCAGCTTGTCGGCGTTTTCAGCCTCCGCGGTGAAGCGGGGCTCCTTCCCGTATCGCTTCCTGACGGGCAATACCGAGACCTTCTCAGCGGAGACATCGTTGAGGTTCGCGCGGGTCGTTTCGGATGCAGCGGTGAACCGGTCATTTTCGAAGTTTAAGCTCCCGGCATATCGCAAATTTTGCGATATGCCGGATTTTTTTCGTCAGTCTGCTTTACGAAGCCGCTTTCTTTTGCTATAATGCATCAGAAAGCAAAAATAATGAGGTCATATCATATGAGAATGAGAAAACGCAATAATTTGGAGCCGCGCATGGAAGCCTGTTCTGCAATCTGGCTGCGGGACGCGAAACGCCTGCGCGGGAACTGGCGTTCCCTGATGCCGGAAGCGCGGGAGGTTCGTTTGGAAGTCGGCTGCGGCAAAGGGAAATTCACCGTCGAAACCGCCGCCGCAGAGCCGGATGTCTTATTGATTGCCGTGGAACGCGTCAACGAGGCAATGCTGCTCGGCATGGAACGGGCGCTGGAAATGGGCTTAAAAAATGTCTATTTCCTCTCACTCGACGCGGCGGAGCTTGAGGAATACTTCGCTGACGGCGAGGTCGATCTGATTTACTTAAATTTCTGCGATCCTTGGCCACGCAAAAAAAATGCCAAACGCCGGCTCACCTTCCGCACCTTCTTGGAAAAATATAAAAAGATTCTCCGCAAGAACGGCGAAATTCACTTCAAAACAGATAATGCCGCGCTGTTTGAATGGTCCCTCGGCGAGTTTGAAGCCTGCGGCTTAGAGATCCGCAATTTGACCCGCAATCTGCACGAAAACGGTCCTGTCGGGATTATGACGGGCTATGAAGAAAAATTCTATCAGCTTGGCACACCCATCAACCGCTGTGAGCTGATCAACCGGGAGGTCAAAAATGGATAAAATTAAAATGACGACGCCGCTTGTTGAGATGGACGGCGACGAAATGACGCGAGTTCTCTGGAAGCAAATCAAGGACGAGCTTCTTCTTCCTTTTGTGGAGCTGAAAACCGAATACTATGATCTCGGTCTTCCGGAACGCGACCGAACCCTTGACGCAGTCACGCATGAGGCCGCAAACGCCATAAAAAAATACGGCGTAGGCGTCAAATGCGCCACGATCACGCCCAACACACAGCGCATGAGCGAATACAACCTGCGCGAGATGTGGAAAAGCCCGAACGGAACCATCCGCGCAATCCTCGACGGCACGGTATTCCGTGCGCCGATCCTTGTCAAAGGCATTCGTCCCGTGGTAAAGAATTGGAAAAAGCCGATTACGATTGCGCGTCATGCCTACGGAGATGTGTATAAGGCAACCGAGCTGCGTGTCCCGCAGGGCAAGGCGGAGCTGGTCTTTACGGACGCGGAGGGAATGGAAACGCGCAAGACCATCTATGATTTTGAATGCGGCGGCGTTCTGACGGGACAATACAACAAGGATTCCTCCATTGCATCATTCGCCCGTTCCTGCTTCAACTACGCCCTTGCAACGAAGCAGGATCTCTGGTTCTCCGCAAAGGACACCATCGCTAAAATTTATGACGGCACATTTAAGCAGATTTTTGCGGAGATTTTTGAGTCGGAATATCGGGAAGCATTTGAAAAAGCCGGCATTACCTATTTCTACACCCTCATTGATGATGCGGTAGCCCGTGTTATTCGCAGCGAGGGCGGCTTTATCTGGGCTTGCAAGAATTACGACGGCGACGTGATGAGCGATATGGTTTCAACCGCCTTTGGAAGCCTTGCCATGATGACCTCCGTGCTGGTCTCCCCGGACGGAAACTATGAATATGAAGCGGCGCACGGCACAGTGACTAAGCATTATTACCGCTATCTCGCGGGGGAAGAGACCTCCACCAATCCAATGGCAACCATTTTTGCATGGTCAGGCGCGCTTGCCAAACGAGGCGAGCTGGACGGCAACGACGCGCTGGTTTCTTTTGCGCAAAAGCTGGAACGCGCCTCTGTCGCCGTGATTGAAAGCGGCACTATGACCAAGGATCTCGCAACGCTTTGGGAGGGCGATACGCCGAATGTCGTCACGAGCGCAGACTTCATTGCAGCAATCCGCGCAAGATTGACGCGGGAATAATTTCCGAATAACGCCATGTATGATAACACGCTTCTGCGGGTATCCTGTGCAATAGCAAACGGTGACGAAATCATGCCGCGTCATCCTTTGCGGCGCAGCTTGCAGAGGCGTGTTCTCGCGTGATTGTACTGCATTTTCCAAAAAATCAATTTTTCTCGTATTTTTTGCAAAAAAACTATTGCATAGAGTGAAATTGCACGCTATAATGAATTAGATACGCCCGTAAATACCAAAGTTACAAGGAAGTGCTTTATGGCTACCTCGAATAGAAGCGGAAAAAACAATGAGGAACTGATGACACCTCTGACCGCCCTCATTAATAAGGGACGTCGTGACGGTGTTTTATCGGCATCCGAAGTTCTTGCCGCGCTGGAAAAGTTGGATCTTTCCGTAGAGAAGATCGAGCAGGTCTATGATACTTTTGAATCCATGGGAATCCAAATTCTCAGTTCCGAGCCGGGTTCTGAAGAGGGCATGCAGGAGCTCATTGAGGACATTGATCTCGGTCCTGAGTCGATTGATGAGGAAGAACCTCTCGTTGATCCTGTTGAGCTTGCCGCTGAGTACAATCTTGATGATCCCGTAAGAATGTACCTCAAGGAGATCGGTCAGATTCCTCTGCTCAGTGCGGAGGAGGAACAGGAATTGGCAAAACGCGTTGTGGATGGCGACCAGACCGCAAAGAATCAACTCACCGAGGCAAATCTTCGTTTGGTTGTCTCTATTGCAAAGAAGTATTCCGGTCGCGGTCTTCATATCCTCGACCTGATTCAGGAGGGCAATACCGGTCTGATTCGCGCAGTCGATAAGTTCGACTATACAAAGGGAAACAAATTCTCTACATATGCGACATGGTGGATTCGGCAGGCAATCACCCGCGCCATTGCCGACCAAGCGCGAACGATTCGCGTGCCTGTGCATATGGTAGAGGTCATCAACAAAGCAACGCGCTGCAACCGTAAGCTGGTGCAGGAGCTTGGCAGAGAGCCGACCCTTGAGGAGATCGCCGAAGAGTTGAATCTCCCCATCGAGAAGATCATTGAGGCAAACCGTACCGCAGCCGATACCCTTTCTCTTGACACTCCTGTCGGTGACGAAGAGGATACGACCATTGGCTCCTTTGTCGAAGACGACAACACCCCCGGTCCCGCAGACGCCACCAGCAATGCACTGTTAGCGGAGGCTTTGAGCGATATTCTCGCCACACTGACCGAGCGCGAGGCGGATGTTTTGCGTCTGCGCTTCGGTATGTACGACGGCAAGACGCACACGCTGGAGGAAGTCGGTCAAATTTTCGGCGTGACCCGTGAACGCATTCGTCAGATTGAAAACAAAGCAATCCGCAAGCTGCGCCATCCGAGCCGCGCAAAAAAAATCCGCGATTTCTATTGCTGAAATCCGTTCTGCCGCGCTCCAGTCATGAAAGAGGCACACTCCTGCCCCTCTTCCCTCAATATTAGGACGAATAATAAGCGCTCTCCCCAAAGCTGTATGAATATGTAACAGCTTTGGGGAGAGGCTTTTTTCCTTGGTTGCCGATTTAGGGAGAGAATTAAATAATATAGTCATTTCCCTCTGCCTCTCGCTGCATCAGATCGGCAATGGTAATATTGTCGAGATAATCATTGATGACCTGATTCAGACCCTTCCATAACGGCAGCGTTCGGCAGGAAGTCACGCGGGGACACGCATCGGCATTCGGCTCTAAGCAGGATACAGGCGACAGAGATTCCTCCGTAAGGCGCAAAATGCTGCCCACGGTATACTGCTCAGGCGTCCTTGTCAGTTTATATCCTCCGCCCTTCCCGCGAAGTCCAACCAGCAGCTTGTCCTTCACCAGCAGCTTAATGATGCTTTCCAGATACTTTTCTGACATCTCCTGCCGCTCGGCAATCTCCTTCAGCGGAATATAACCGCCGGATTGATGCTCTGCAAGATCGATCATCACACGGAGCGAATAGCGCCCTTTGGTAGAAATCAGCATAGTATACCCCCATTGCTTGCAATTTTTATTAAACCCATTATACAACATCGTATATAGGAAAATCAATCAAATTTTTCTAAATTTCCTATTGACAAATCCTTCCGCAGAGCGTATAATCGCATTAACCTACTTGAAAGGTTGGTATAATAATGAAGAAAACTCAAACATACCTGCGATGTTGTCGATGTTGTCACTGCTGCTGAATCCATACAATCTATCATCATACATCAAATCATATAGGAGGAAATTACCATGAGTAAAATCTATACATCCGCAGACCAGTTGATTGGAAAGACGCCGCTGCTTGAGCTGGTGCACATCGAAAAGGAAGAAGGACTGCAGGCCCGTATTTTGGGCAAGCTGGAATATTTCAATCCCGCAGGCTCCGTCAAGGACCGCATTGCCAAAGCCATGATCGACGACGCAGAAAGCAAAGGTCTCCTCAAGCCCGGCTCCGTTATCATTGAGCCGACCTCCGGCAACACCGGTATCGGTTTGGCTTCCGTCGCCGCAGCAAGAGGCTACCGCATTATCATTGTCATGCCCGAGACCATGAGCGTAGAGCGCCGCCAGCTCATGAAAGCCTACGGTGCAGAGCTGGTGCTTACGGAGGGTGCCAAGGGCATGAAGGGTGCTATCGCCAAGGCGGATGAATTGGCGAAGGAAATCCCCAACAGCTTTATTCCGGGTCAGTTCGTGAATCCTGCCAATCCTGCCGTTCACAGAGCTACCACGGGGCCTGAAATCTGGGAGGATACCGAAGGCAGCGTTGACATCTTTGTTGCAGGCGTTGGCACGGGCGGAACAGTGACCGGTGTCGGCGAATATTTGAAGAGCCAAAACCCGAACGTGAAGGTCGTCGCGGTGGAACCGGCGTCCTCCCCCGTTCTGAGCAAGGGCACGCCCGGTGCGCATAAGATTCAGGGCATCGGCGCAGGCTTTGTTCCCGACGTGCTGAATACCGGGGTTTATGATGAGATTATCACGGTTGAAAACGACGCCGCCTTTGCAACCGGCAAGCGGATCGGTAAGTCGGAAGGCGTCCTTGTGGGCATCTCCTCCGGCGCTGCGGCGTGGGCTGCCATCGAGCTGGCGAAGCGCCCGGAAAATCAGGGAAAGACCATCGTCGCCCTTCTCCCCGACACCGGCGACCGTTATCTCTCCACTCCCCTCTTTGCAGATTGATTTTTTCACAACCCGTTCATTTTTCCATAAAGATTCGGAGTCTGCCGATGCGGCAGGCTCCGAATTTTATTCATGCCGATGTTAATAAAAGATTTGGGGTCTCTTAAAAAATGATAGCTTTGTCATTCCGAGATTCCGAATAGGTCGTAGTTCGATGTCCCTCGCGCGGAACCTACCGAGCGCATACCGACTTGGAGCATGAGATCGCCACGACCAGTGTGCGCACTGGTCTCGCAATGACACGGAAAAAGTGCCCGTCTGTCATTGCGAGGAGCGTAGCGACGTGGCAATCTCACGCTACCCAAAACAGCCGCACCCCTGTAGGCCGGGGACATGTCCCCGAACTACAAAGGGTTTCATGGTAATGACAGTTTGAGGCTTTTCACAGCCCTTTTTACATTTCCCAGCTGCCGAGCCAATTTGCGAACTCTGCGTATATCGTCTCCATCTCAGCGGTCAGCGCATCGCCGTTATTCAGCGTATAGACATAATCCTCTGTGCCGAACATTTCCACGTATTGATACTCGTAGGTATAATTCTCGTTCTCAAGCTCCGCCAGCGCTTTCTCGGCAAGCGCCTCCGCTTTTCGAATGTTTGCCACAAGGTCGCTGAAAGCATTTGGGTCTACGGCTTCGATTTTTTTCACAATCCCGTCAAAATAGCCCTCTTGGTAGCCGTAATTGTATTGCGCGCCGTCGTTATAAATAAAGTTCTCCGCGTCACTGGCGTAAAGGTAATAGCCCGGGACCGCATTGCCGTTTTCATCGGTATAGGAATTCACATAGTATGTATTCCACGCGCAGAGAAAGTTCACATAGTCATACATCTTATAAATGTCATTGACCACATCACTTTCCGCAATTTTTTGCCATAGCGCCATATCCTCTGAAAGCTCGTCCGCCTGTATGATGCTGTAAGTGGCATCTACAATCTTATAATTGAATTCGTAGCCGTACATATCGGTAAACGGCTCCACCTCACTGTCAGCGACTTCCAAAGTTCCGACAATGTTAATCGCCTGCGTCGTATAGGCGAAGCTGTCCCCGTCCTTCGGATATACCTCCATCGTATTGGACAATTGTGAGGTGTTCGGCACGCAGAAGGGGCAGCTCTGATACGGCAGGTTCATCAGGAACAGGAACGAACCGTCCACCGGCGAGCTGGTTGCCATATATCCGCTGATGGTAACGCGCGTGCCATCAAGGGATTTCAAATAATCATAACCGGAGGCAGCTTTAAAGCTTAATTTGGTAATACCGCCGTCATTGGAACCGTTCTCCCCGTCTTCCTTGCAGCCGGCAAAGGAAGTGAGAAGCAGCGCCAAAAGCAGCAGGAGAGAAATACATCTCCATAAATATTTTTTCTGTTTCATGATTTTACTCCGAAATACTATCCTTTCTTGACATGGCAAATGTCCAAATCACTGTGGGCAAAACGCTGATCGTAAACACCGCGAGAAGTATGACCAGTTCCATCGGATAGACCTTGGACATATTCAAAACCACACCCATGGATTCCACATAGTCATTCATCAGCAGCATGCAGACTCTGGATACACCGAACGCGAGCAAGACGGAGCAAAGCCCCATCAGGCTGTTTTGAATGATGTACAGCAGATTGATCCGCTTCATGCTGATTCCAATCAGACGCATCAGGGAGATTTCCTTTGCCGAATGGTACATATTCAGAAGTGTGATGATAGAGATAATCATAATGTTCATGATGAGAATGACTGCGCAGAGGACAAAGACGATATATTTGGTATCGTCCGCATCGTTCAGCACATCGCGTATGACGGACATTGGCTCAATGGCCTGCAGGGTGCAGCTATCGCCATCCTCCTCCGTGATGATCTTCCCGTCGTACTCCTGGACAAGCTGCATTGCGTAGCCCGGATTCTTTGTATTCACAAGGACTGCACACACCATTGCGTGCATTTCGTGATGTTCTTCTTCCTCCTCTTCCTCTTCACCGTGCTCATGCATCTCCCAGAGCGTTTTGAGCTGCGTAAAGACCACATTATCATAGGAGGAGTGGCTTTCCTCTAAAATGCCGACCACCGTAATGCCTTGCGTATGCAGCTCCGAGCCGCTTGCGGAATGGCTTGTGTAGATCACATCGCCGACGGAAAGATTGTTATACTTTGCGATATTGGAGCCAATGACCGCCTGCATGGTGGCGGAAGGGTCAAACATCGCACCTTGGCGCACCGTTTTGTTCCCGAGAAAGTCCGGCGCGGTTCCGACGACGCTGTAGCCGTTGTAATTATCCGCCATCGCAAACGGAATCACCGTTGTCACTCTGGAATCCTGTTGCAGCGTAGTAACCACGGAGTAAGGGAGCGTACCGACCGGCGAATCGGTAAAATACATGGTATTCATCGCAAGCTGCGTATTGCTCCCGGCAGGACCGACGATCACCGAATAATATCCGGCGTTGTTGATGATCCCCTCGTCCACCTGCGTGGCGACATTGAACGCAAGAACGCTGATTCCTGCGGAGATCACAATCGAAAGAACAATCAAAATGATCTGCACTTTTTTGATTGCCATATTTTTCAGCGCAAATTTCAGCATCTTATTGTCCCTCCTCGTTCCTTACGGTGTCACGCATCCCGGAGGTCATTTCGTTCATGTCGATTACCTGATCGAAATATTTCGCCAATCTGTCATCATGGGAAACGGCAATCAGCGTTTTTCCCTTGGAAACCTCAAGCAGCTTCTGCATGACCTGTTCGCCGATGGCAAAGTTCAGATTTCCCGTAGGCTCGTCAGCGAGTATGATGTCCGGCTGTTTCACAAGCGCCCGCGCAATCGCAACGCGTTGTTTTTGTCCGCCGGAAAGATGCTTGATCCTCGCGTTTTTCTTCTCATAAATATCCAGCGCCCGGAGCATATCGTCCATTCCGGAAATATCAATGCCCTCCAGCCGCAAAATACCGATATTATCCGCAACCGTCATATCGCTGATGAGCTTGAAGTCCTGAAAAATATAGCCGATTTTCTCGATTCGGAATTTATCCCTCACCTTCTGCGCGGCCGCGCTCATCTCCATGCCGTCGATGATGACCGAGCCTCTTGTCGGAGATAGCACGCCTGCAATCATATTTAATAGAGTTGATTTCCCGCAGCCCGAAGCGCCGAGCAGCATATAAGACCTTCCGGTTTCAAAGGTCATATCATGGTAATCGATTTCTGTTTCATTCTGAAACTGTTTTCCTAAGTTTTTGATTTCTATCATGTTGTAAGATATTCCTTTCAAAAAATTCGCTTTTTGAGAAAGAATATCAAATTAATTCGAAAGCTTGACCTTTTGTAAAACCAGGGTATCGTTTCTATGGATTGTGCGTTCCCGGATGCAGGTGTAAAATTTACAGACCCAATCTCCAAGACCAAGGAACCCCGCATACAGGAAAACAAATCCGATCACACTTTTTGAAAAGGAGATCAAAGCGCAAATCTCGCAATCCTTGCCCGCACAGTCATGGAGCGGAAACAGAAGCATACACAGCAAGATCACCAGGCAGAGCAAGGCGATGCTTCGCTTCCAAGCTATATGCGATTTTCTCATATGCTCCGCTCCTTTCATGTAATCTCTTTACCGTGCTTGATGCGCTTGTATAGCACGTCTGCCTATTTCTGATTGCTGTTTTGTGTGCGCGTCGCTTCAGAACAAAGGGAATTGCGATGCGGGCAGCGTCCGCCGCAATTGCAATGCACTTCCTCGCCGCTGCACAACGTATAATCCCCGCCTTCAATGCGGATCCCCATGCCGCCGACCAAGGCGTCCGCGAGCTTGCTTCTTGCGCTGTTGTAAATCGTCTGAACGGTCGTGCGCGCCACTTGCATATAGCCGGCGCATTCTTCCTGAGAGAAGCCCTCTTTGTCTATGAGCCGTATGGACTCATATTCGTCCACAGTCAATTGGATAAAGCGCGGAAAGTCGGCGGCGGGCAAAAACTCACACACCTCAGGCAGTCTGCATACTTTTCTGTATTTTCTCGGTCTCGACATATCTCTGTCCTTCTCAAGCTTGGCTATTCTCTCGTTTTCATTTCATTATACTTTTATTGTTGGCATATGTCAACAATTTGCACAATTTTGAATCTTTAAATCCGGTTGCTGAAAAAGCTTTGAAATTAACAAAACGCAAACAATTCCGAATCATTTCTTGAATAAACGAAAGCTATCATGTATTCATCGAAAGCAAAGCAGAAAGGGGTAACAACATTGGACAGAAACGATCAAGAATATTTGGTGCAGAAGATCCGCACGCAGTACACCGAAAAGGAGCACACCCAGCTCGACGCTCTCAGAAAGCTTGATGCCAAGGTGAAGCGTCCGGCAAATGTATTTGCCTACGTTTTCGGTGCCATCAGCGCCATCATCATGGGCTGCGGTATGAGCCTTGTAATGACCGACATCGGAGCCACGCTCGGCATGCACAGCACCATGGCTCCCGGGATTGTCATCGGCGTTGTAGGTCTGCTGCTGACGATCATCAACTATCCTCTCTACCAGCGTATCCTGAACAGGCGTAAGAAAAAGTACGCCGAGCAGATCATGAAGCTCAGCGATAAGATCATGGGCAACCGTTAATTTTAATCTTCCATAAACCATCGTAAAGGAGAAAGAAACAATGGCAAACTTTTTGAAGGACGCATTTCACGACATGAAGGAAAGCGCAAAGGCGCAGCACGAGGTAGACAAAGCAAATTTTGAGGCAGTCAAGGCGGAGTCCAAGGCGCAGTGGGAGGAAGCGAAAGCAATGGGCAGACCTGAAACTCGCAAGGCAATAATGCAGAGAGAACGTGAGGAACAGATTGCAGCCGCAAAGGAGCGAACCGCCGCCGCACAGGAACGCATCGACGCAGCAAAGAAATCATCCTGAGGAGGCAAGCGAGACAATGACATCGTTGTCTCGTTTTTGCCATCTACCGGCACTGACACCTCTCGATGCCACTGTGATGAATGTTGTGCTATGTCTTGCAGGCGGTGCATTGTTCAGCGTTGGGCTGGGAACAGTCAGCAACTTGATTTTGAAAAAAACGAGCTTGGTGTAATCCAGCTTCCGATAAGAAGCGAAGCACCATGAAATTCTCCGTTTTGGCCTTCAAGGCTTCAAAAAGGGATATACAATCCCATTCCGCTATGCTATCATTGAAACAATCAATGCGTGAGGTGACTATAATGAAAGCTGCGATTTACTTAGGAAAAGAAAATATCGAAATCAGAGAATTGCCCATGCCGCAGTGCGGAGATAAGGATGTGATCATCGAAAATCTTTACTCCAGTATTTGCGGAACGGATGTCGCCGTGTTCCATCACGGTCCCGCCACGGGACATCGTGTGGACATCGGCGGTGAGTTTGGTCACGAGACAGTATCCCGTATTGTCAAGGTTGGAAAAAACGTCACGGAATTTGAGGTCGGTGAGCGGGTGTACCCCTATCCCCTCTTTGCCAAAGACGATACGCGCCGTGCGGGCACCATCGGCGGCTTTTCGGAATATATTTTAATTCCGAATGCAAAGCGCAACCGTTCCTTGTATGCGGTGGATGAGGCGATCCCCGACCGTCTCGCCTGTCTGATCGAACCGTTTACGGTAGGCTGCCGCGCGGCAAGACGATCTGCGGCGAAGAATACGGAAAACGCCGTTGTATTCGGCTGCGGCACGATTGGCATGGCTTCCGCTTTGACACTAAAGCACTTTGGCGTTGAAAAGGTAATGCTCTGCGATTATTCCGCCTTCCGTTTAGGCATTGCAAAAGGTCTCGGTTTTGAAACCTGCAACATGGGAGCGGAGGATTTCATGACCCACGCAAAGGAATACTTCGGTACGGCACCGTTTCTCAAGGGTGAGACCGCAGACGCGGATATTTGGATTGATGCCGCCGGCGCGGAGTCCGTATTTGATTCCTTTATGCAGGCGGGAAAAATCGAAAGCCGGTTTGTTTCGGTTGCCGTAAACAAGGCACTTCGCAGCCTTGATATGCTGCACCTGACCTATTCGCAAAAAAGCGTGATCGGCTCCGGCGGCTATATGCCGGAGGATGTAAGCACCGTTATGGAGATGATGAAAAGCGGGAGATGGCAATTGGAAAAACTAATCACCCACGAATTCGGCATTGACGAGCTTGAAACCGCACTTCGAACTGCGGCGGATGTTGACCGTGCGCTCAACGTGACAATTCGGTTTCAAGCCGCATCGTCACACAGATAAAAAAGCAGGAAAGGGCTAAACGTAAACAAAACTTTAACATATCTGTGTTATATTTCCCAAAAACACAGGAGGTCTTCGTAAGATGTTTCAGATTTTGGTCGTTGAAGATGATTCTGAATTGAACCGTACCGTATGCGCTTATCTGAATAACAGCGGCTATCGGGCAACCGGCTGCAGGAATGCAGCGGACGCTTTCGATGCCATGTACGATAAGACATTTGATTTGATCGTATCCGATATTATGATGCCGGGGATCGACGGCTTTGAATTTGTAAAAACCGTGCGTTCCTTGAATGAGGATATCCCCATTCTGTTTATGACCGCGCGGGAGGATTTTGCCTCAAAACAGAAGGGCTACCGGATCGGTATTGATGACTACATGGTAAAGCCGATTGATTTAGACGAGCTGTTTCTTCGGATCGGAGCGTTGCTGCGCCGCGCAAAGATTGCCTCCAGTCGCAGGATCGAATTTGGCGGTTTTGTGATGGATGCCGACGAGCATACTGCATACCTCGGAGATACGGAAATACAGCTTACCATGCGGGAATTCAATATTTTATACAAGCTCCTTTCCTATCCGAAGAAAACCTTTACCCGTCAACAGTTGATGGATGAATTTTGGAACGCAGATACGGAAACCGCGCCGCGTGCCGTGGATGTCTATATGACAAAGCTGCGCAGTAAACTGAGCAAATGCGATGCTTTTGAGATCGTTACCGTGCATGGTCTCGGATATAAGGCGGTATTGAAATGAAGCAATCGAAGGTTTTCGAAAGAGGAACCACCGTCACGGTAGAAAAGCGGAGGCTCTGATATGATAGATTGGAAGAAAGCCGGTAAAAAGCTGCTTTTCCCGCCGGTATGGCTGATTATCCTGTCCGCTGTTGTCAGCACTGCCGCATTAGCCGTTGTTTTTATTAAAAAATGGGATACTTCTCCAATCGCCTATGTGGTCTATGCGGTGTCTTTTTACTCTCTTACCGTTGTTTGTGCAGCCTGCGTTGTCATCCTCCCGAAATATTCCAAGAAGATAAAGCAAAAGGTTTACGACAATCCATTCGGCAACAGGTATATGACTGATGCAGCATATCGGACGCACGTTTCTCTTTATTTATCGCTGGGCATCAATCTTTTGTATGTAGCTGCCCATTTGTTTTCCGGTATTTGGTATCGTTCCCTATGGTCGTTCACCCTTGCAGCATACTACATCATTTTGGCTGTGATGCACTTTTTGCTGCTGCGCTTTGCCGGAAGGGTCGGCATTGGCAAGGATCGAGTGAAAGAGCTTAAGCGCTCGCGGCTCTGCGCTATTATCCTTATGACGGTAAACCTTGCGCTTTCCGGTGTTGTCGCGTTGGTCATCGCTCAAAATAAAAGCTTTGAATACCAAGGCATGTTGATCTATGTCATGGCAGCCTACACCTTTTATGTTACCGTCAATTCAATCATCAACATTTTTAAGTACCGCAAATATAACAGTCCGGTCATGTCAGTCGCTAAGGCCATCCGTTTGGCTGCGGCTCTCGTCTCCATGCTGTCCCTTGAAACTGCTATGCTCTCTCAGTTCGGCACCGAGAAGACAAGTAGACATTATAATCAGATTATGGTCGGCGTAACGGGCGCAGGCGTTTGTGCGATTGTGCTGACCATGTCTGTCTATATCATCGTTCGCACAAACAAAGAATAAAAAAAACTGTAGCTTCCTCATTTTCAGTCACACCTTATCCGCACTCAAAAGGAGAAAAAGCAATGGATTATCAGGAAAACGAAAAATTCAGTTATACCTATTCTGCCGCAGAGCAGGAAGAGGTCCATCGGATCCGCAAAAAGTATATTCCGGCAGAAGATAAAATGGAACAGTTGCGTCGTCTGGACGCGGGTGTCACGGAAAAAGCCACCGGAATCGCTATTGTCGTAGGTATTTTCGGTGCCTTCGTTATGGGCATCGGATTTAGCTGCACCATGGTTTGGAAGGGTATATGGTTTATTCCCGGCATTGTTATCGGTCTGATTGGCATAGCAGCCTTAGCGCTGGCATTTCCTGTCTATCAACGGGTTCTGAAAACAGAGCGCAAGAAGATTGCTCCCGAAGTGATCCGTCTGACGGACGCACTCATGAAATGAGGTGATTTATTGAGAGCCTATCCCGTACAGCCGCCTGACCTGATGCAGTTTATCAACACAAAGTACCATGATCCGTGTAGGCGACCTGGTTCAACGAAGCGTAGGTTGCGCAAGGGCGGAGTGGACGGTATAATGTACCCGAAAGGAGAGATTGCCATGAATTCTTATATCACCGGTTCGACCGTCAAGCGTCTGCGGGAGGCAAAGGGCATGACGCAGGCAGCGCTTGCAGATCTGCTTTGCGTGAGCAGTAAAGCGGTGTCCAAATGGGAGACAGGAAAGGGCTTGCCGGATATCTCCCTTGTGGAACCGCTTGCGAAAGCACTTGGCGTTTCCGTGATGGAGCTGATGTCCGGCGATACGGTCGTCAACAAAAACAAAGCGGGGAACATGCTGCGATCCAGGTTCTATGTCTGCCCGGTTTGCGGAAATATCCTTCATACCACCGGCGACGCTGTGATCAGCTGCTGCGGAATCACGCTGCCGCCGTTGGAAGCGGAAGAACCGGACGGCGAGCACAGCTTCACCTTGGAAAACGTAGAGGACGAGTACTTTCTTACCGTGAATCACGAAATGACAAAAACGCATTATATCTCTTTTGCGGCATATGTCACTTCCGACCGATTGCAGCTCGTGAAGCTCTACCCGGAGGGCAATGCGGAAACAAGATTTCAGCGCTGCGGCACCGGTGAGCTTTACATCTACTGCAACAAGCATGGTCTGATGAAACAGAAAATACAATAACGCAAAACGCTTGAGAGTTACGGCTCTCAAGCGTTTTTCTGCAAACAGCAATAACCTACATAGCTTGCACCATGTAGGTTATTGTAAAAATCAAATTATTCGGCAGTCGCAACAACCTCATCTGCTTCTGCAGCTTCCGCAGGAGCCTTCTCGCTCAGAGCGCGGATGGACAGGGAGATACGCTTACGGTCAGCGTCGACATCAATAATCTTTGCTTCGACTTCCTGACCCTCAGCCAGAACATCGGAGACCTTGTCCACACGGTGGTCGGCAACCTGAGAAATGTGAATCAAGCCGTCAACACCGGGCAGAATCTCTGCGAAGGCGCCGAAGTCAACAATCTTCACGATCTTCACGTTGGCAACATCGCCGACGGAGTACTTCGCGCAGAACTGGTTCCACGGATTCATCTCCGGCGTCTTATAGCCGAGGGAGATTTTTCTCTTCTCCGGGTCAAACTTAATGACAAAGACTTCGATGGTGTCGCCGACCTTGACAACCTCGTCAGGCGTCTTAATGCGACCCCAGCTCAACTCGGAGATATGCACCATGCCGTCCACGCCGCCGATATCGACGAATGCGCCGTAGCTGGTCAGGGACTTGACCGTGCCGGTGTACTTCTTGCCGACTTCGATCTCGCTCCACACCTTCTCCGCGGCTGCCTTGCGCTCCTCGCGGGCAACATCGCTGATAGAGCCGACAACTCTGCGGCGGGCGCGGTTGAACTCGGTGATCTTCATCTTGACCGTCTGCCCCTTGAGCGCAGACAGATCGCCGCCCTTGGCAATGCCTGTGCGGGAAGCCGGGATAAACACACGAACGCCCTTGACATTCGCAACGACGCCGCCCTTGTTTTCCTCGGTGATGATGCCTTCAACAATGGTCTTGTTCTCACAAGCCGCCTCGACATCGTCCCAAACCTTCATGCCTTCCAGCTTCTTTCTGCTGAGCTGAACGGTGCCCTCCTGATCGTTGACGCGGACGACAAAAACTTCGATTTCGTCGCCGACCTTCAACACATCTTCGGGCTTCACGGTGGGATCTGCGCTGACTTCGTCATACGGGATGTAACCGGCGTGCTTGGTGCCGAGGTCTACTTGAACTTCGGTTGTTCCGATTGCGGTAACGGTGCCAAGAACCTTATCTCCTGTATTTAAAGTCTTGATGGAGTTTTCGAGCATTGCCTCAAAGCTCTCCTCTGCAACTGCATCAACATTCTGAATTTCGCTCATAGTCTGATTGACCTCCTTTATAATCCACGCAGGCGTCGAAGCACCCGCAGTGATGCCAATGTGGTTCATGCCCCGATATACGGACAAGTCAAGCTCGTCCGCGCAATCGACAAGAGAGACGTTATTGCAATGCTCGGCACAAATATGCGCCAAACGCCCCGTATTGGAGCTGTTGCGATCTCCCACGACAATCATCGCATCGCATTGTGAGGCAAGCGTCGCTGCCTCGCGCTGTCGATTTTCGGTTGCTTTGCATATTGTATCAAAGATTTCGTGATTTGTACACACCTTTTTTATGATTTTCTTGCAGGAATCCCATAAAAATTGCGTGCTTGTGGTTTGAGAAACGACAGAAATGGGAATTTTTGGATTTTCCGGCGCTTCGCTAAGCCATTTTGCAAGCTCCTCCGCGTTGGAAAAGACGAGCGGATGGTCGCACCAGCCCGCAATCGCCTGCACCTCGGGATGCGTCGGCGTGCCGATAATCACGGGTTGTCTCCCCTGTGCCTCGGCTTTTGCGACAATTCCGTGAATGCGTTTGACAGAGGGACAGGTTGCATCCACGATCTCGACATTTTTCGCGTGAAGCGCCTCATAAGTTTCGCGCGGGATGCCGTGGGAGCGGATGATGACGGTGCAGCCCTCGGGAACTTCGTCCGCGGAAGCAATCTCACGCACACCGAGTTCTTCAAAACGCTTTACCAAATGGCGATTATGGGCAATCGGTCCGAGGGTGACCGCAGGTTTTCCCTCTTGAATGGTTCGCTCGACGAGATCAACTGCACGGTGGACGCCGTAGCAGAAGCCCGCCGATTCCGCAACCGTCAGCTTCATGCCCGTTCCCCCATTGCGTAGATCGTCTGCATCAGCTCCGCAGTGCGGCTTTCCAGCTCCTCCTGCGTCGGCTTCGCTCCGGCGTATTCCGGGAAATACGGCGCGCCGTAAATCAGCTTGACCGGCTGCCAAAAGTGCTTCTTGGTGGAGAGATAGACGGGCACAACGGGGACCTTCATACGCGCTGCGATCATCACGGCACCAGAATGCGGCTCGGAGACCCTTCCCTTCCTGATGCGTGTGCCCTCCGGGAAAATAAGTACCTTCTCGCCGTTCTTCAGCGTCTGCATGGCAGTCTTGATTGCGCCGACATCGGCATGTCCGCGATCAACGGGAAACGCGCCAAGCTTCCGGTATAGCCAGCCCATAACGGGCTTTTCCAGCAGCTCTTTTTTGGCCATGGAACGCGGCAGCGTCGGACATTTCCCGAACACAATGACCCAGATTGGATCGGAAAAGGCGCTGTGGTTGCAGCAGAGCATTGCCGCGCCATGGGGTAAATTTTCCCGTCCCTTGATATGGATAATCGGGTGCATAAACCGCAAACAGCCACGCAGGAAAGCGCAGATGAAACGATAACTCCAACCGCTGACAGGTTTCATAAGGCAAGCTTCTCCCGAATGATTCTAACAGTTTCGTCGATGCTCTGCGCAAGCGTCAGCGAAGAGGTATCCAGCAAGACGGCATCCTCTGCTTGACGGAGCGGCGCAAGCGCTCGGTGCATATCGCGGTAATCCCGCTCCTCGATATCCCGCAGGACATCTTCATAATGCGCTTCCAGTCCCTTTTCCCGCAGCTCCTTGCAGCGGCGCTCGGCGCGTGTTGCCGCGGAGGCGGTCAAATAGATCTTGACCTGCGCTTCCGGCAAGACGACCGTACCGATATCGCGGCCGTCCATAATCACACTTTGCTGCCGCGCGACCTCCCGCTGTGTCTCCAACAGGAATTGGCGCACGGCGGAGAAAGCGGAAACGCGGGAAGAGGCATCGGACACCTCCGGCGAACGCAGGCGGTCTGTAACATCCGCGCCGTTGAGCAGAAGGTGCTGCACGCCTCGTTCCCATTGCAGCTTCACGGTCGTGTCCCTCAGAAGAGAAGCGACGGCGGCTTCATTCGCGCTGTCAACCCCTTGCGCAAGGACGGCTAACGCCACCGCGCGGTAGATTGCGCCGGTATCCACATAAACAAATCCAAGCTCGGCGGCAGCGCGGCGCGCGACTGTGCTTTTTCCTGCGCCGGCGGGGCCGTCGATTGCGACATTGTAAATTCGATCTGTCATAAATTCTCCAAACATCGTTGCAATTCAACTATAAAATTTTAAACGATTTTCTCCCTTTTGTCAACCATCATTTTGCATAGAGCTGCGCAATGATACGGTTTAACATACCGCAGGGCAGCAGCTTGCACAGCAGGCAGACGCAGCGGTAGGAAACGCCGACAGTATAGAGCGGTTTTACGCGCCGTTTTAAGGCGACCTTGCATAAATACCGTCCAACCCGCGCGGGCGGCATACCGTTCTTTTCGTCATGCTCCATTCGGGCAACGCTGCGCGCGATCCTGCCGCCGTAAACCTCGTCGCCCTCCACTGATTTCTTCCGCGCGGCGGTAAAACCGGTACAAATGTCCCCCGGCTGGACGGCGGTCACGCTGATGCCGAACGGGTACACCTCGTTTGCAAGGGCGCAGGTATAGGAATTGATTGCCGCCTTAGAAGCGGAATAGAAGGCTTGAAAGGGAATGGCAACCGGCGCGGCGACGGAGCTGACATTGACAATTCTACCCCCGCCCTGCGCCCGCATCAGCGGCAGTGCTGCTTTACAGGCATTGACCGTGCCGAAAAAGTTGACGCGCAATTGCCTCTCGGCGTCTTCTGCGGAGGTAAATTCCGCTGCGCCGGAAATGCCGAAGCCTGCGCAATTCACGAGGATATCAACTCGCCCTTCACGCGAATAAACCGTCTCCAATGCGGTGCGAACTGCCGTTTCGTCGGTCACATCGGCACAAAGATGCTCTATTGCGGGTGTTTTTGCCATGTTCCGGCTAAGCGTATAAACGCGGCAGCCTGACCGTTGAAATGCTTCCGCAGCGGCAAGCCCGATGCCGGAGCTGCCGCCGGTAATTAATACGACCTTTGCCATTTCCTCACTCCGCAAGCGACAGCAGCGCATTTGCTGCGGCATATGCCGTTGACCAGGCAATCTGCAAATTGAAGCCGCCGGTATAAGCGTCGCAGTCAATAATCTCCCCCGCGAAAAATAATCCGCCGATCAACTTTGACTGCATCGTTTTCGGGTCAATCTCTCGCACGCTTACACCCCCGCGTGTGATGATTGCCTCCTCTACCGGACGTTTTCCGAGAATACGGATGGAAAAACGCTTTGTCTGCTCCAAAAGCGCGCGGCGCTGCAGCTTTGTCAGGGTATTTGCGCGCTGACTCGGGTCAATTCCCGCGCGCGAAAGCAGGACGGGAATCATGGAATGCGGGAACAGATCCGCAAGCGCGTTTTCCATACTGCGATTTGCGTATTTTTCAAAATCACGCAGAAAACGTGCGTCGAGCTTTGCCTCGTCCAGCGCCGGCTTCAAATCGAGCAAGACCGTGTACTGTTCCCCGTCCTTCCAATGCGCGGAGGCAGAGAGCGCCATCGGTCCCGAAATGCCGAAATGGGTAAACAGCAGTTCTCCGAAATCTTGATAGACCGTCTTGCCTTTACTGTCGAGCAGCTTCAGCTCGGTATTCCGAAGGGACAGCCCCTGCATTTTTGCGCAGTCCTCCTCCCCGGTCAGCGGCACCAGCGAGCCGACGGGCTGTACGATGCTGTGACCGAGGGCTTGCGCAATGCGGTAGCCGTCGCCCGTCGAGCCGGTCAGGGGATAGGACGCGCCTCCCGTGCATAGAATCACCTGCGCGCAGGAAATCAGCCCGTTTTCCGTCTTGACCGCGGCGATATGCCCCTCCTGCGTAAATAGCTCCGTGACGCGTTCCTGCCGACGCTGCACGCCGAGGGCACGCATTTTTCGCTCCAACGCGGCGATCACGTCAGCGGAGCGGTCGGAGGTCGGAAACACTCGATTGCCGCGCTCGATCTTCAAGGGGCAGCCGTTTTCCTCAAAAAATGCCATCGTCCGTTCCGGCGGAAAGGCAGAAAGGCTGCTGTATAAGAATCGCGGATTGCGCGGAATATTTTTAATGATCTCTCCTGCGGCGCAGGCATTGGTCACATTGCAGCGCCCTTTCCCGGTAATGGCGAGCTTTTTCCCCAAGCGGTCGTTTCGCTCCAAAAGCAGGACGCGCAGACCGCGCTCCGCCGCAAGGATTGAAGCAAACATTCCGGCAGCGCCTCCGCCGATGATTACAACATCATTCGCCGTTTTTTTCATAGACATGATAGCAATCCCAGATTTCTTCAAATTTTTGTAAGGTCTGTGTCGCCTCGCTCTTGCGGCGGGCAGCGACGGCTACAAGCAGGGCGTTAATGACGCTCATCGGCGCTACCATAGAATCAACCAGCGAGACCATCCCGCTGCCCGCAAGCAGCAGGCAATCCGCATTTTGCGCAATCGGAGAGCTTGCACAGTCCGTCAGCGCAATCGTTTTTGCGCCGCGAGAATGCGCCAATTCCATTGCACGCACCGTTGCGGAGCAATAGCGCGGAAAGCTGATGCCCAGAAGCACATCCTGCGGTGTGATGCGGACAAGGGCTTCGAACGTTTCGCTTTCCGACGAGAGCATTAATTGCCGCACATCGTCAAACAAATAGCGCAGATAATAGCAAAGGAAGGACGCAAGCGAGGCTGACGAACGCACGCCGAGGACAAAAACACGTTTGGAAGAGAGCAGCGTCTCTACCGCTGCCTGAAATTGTGCGGTGTCAAGCTGCTCCGCCGTTTTATGGATGCGCTCTGCATCCGCAAGCAGAACAGTGCTGATCACATCCTCCTGCGCGATGCGCGTTTCGCTGGCCTCCATGCGCTGCGCGGCGGTCAGGCGATGCAGCACAAGCTCTTGCAGCGCTTTCTGCATCTCGGGGTAGCCGTCATAACCGAGCTGAGAGGCAAAGCGTACCACGGTGGACTCCGATACCTGCGCTGTCTTTCCGAGGACGCTTGCAGTCAAAAAAGCCGCCTTATCATAGCTCTCTAAAATATACGCCGCAATGCGCCGCTGGCCCTTGGAGAAGGTATTCATCTTATTATGTATGCACTCTAAAATGTCCTGCGTCATAGTCCGGCCTCCCGATACAGGGCGGAACGCTCCGTCTCCGTCAGATACCGCCACGCGCCGACCGCAAGCCCGCCCAGCGAAAGGCAGCCCTCGCGCACTCTGCAAAGGCGCACCACGGTCAGTCCTGCCATCTCGCACATTCTGCGGATTTGGCGGTTTCTGCCCTCGTGAATCGTAATTTCAAAAGCCGCCTTCTCCCCGTTTTCCCGCAGCTTTTTGACGAGCGGAGGCGCAATCGCTCTTCCGTCCAGCACAATGGGGCGCGAAAGGAGCGTCTGCGCCGTGTCTAAGGCCCCGCGCACCGTGACCTCATAGACCTTTTCAATCTCGCCGCGCGGGTGCATCAAACGGTCGGCAAGCGCGCCGTCATTGGTAAAAAGAAGCAAGCCCTCCGACTGACAGTCCAGCCGCCCGACGGGATAGACGCGGCAGCCGCAATCGACAAGCGAGGCTGCCGTTTTTCTTCCCCGCTCGTCCGAAAGCGTCGTCACATAGCCGCGCGGCTTATATAGCATCAGGCAGACTGTCTCTGCACGCTGAGGGAGCGGCTTTCCGTCAATACAGATGCGATCCTGCGCGGCATCGGCAGACTGTCCCACCGCCGCGACCTTACCGTTCACCGTAACGCGCCCGTCGGCAATCAGTTTTTCAGCGGCACGGCGGGACGCTGCACCATGCGCCGATAGAATCTTCTGTAAGCGTTCCGTCATACCCTTCCTCCAAGCCGCCCCAGACGAGGCGGATAATCCCAATCTGCTTTTCTCCCAAATAGACCGCGCCAAAGCCCGCAAACGAGCCATACTCCCCCGCCGCGAACGCTGCGCGGGGATAGAGGGGCACCACGCGCACTGTCTCATCCTCCGCCAGCCAATAGCAAAAATTCTCTTCCGCCGCAAGGCGCGCGGTTTTCCCGTCCATCAGCGGCAAACGGGCAACCGGCTGCCCGGCGGTGATTGCCGTCCGCTCACAATAACGTCCGAAGCCAAAGTCATAAAGCGCCGCATGGTCGCACCAGTCATTACCGTCGTTGATTGTTACGGCAATGAGACGTCTGCCGTTCCGTTCCGCTGCGCTGACCAAAATTCTCCCGGCGGCTTTGGTATAGCCGGTTTTCACACCGATTGCGCCCTCGACCGACCAAAGCAGCTTATTGTGGTTTGTGAGCATGCGGTTACCCACGCGGATGCTTTTGGTAGATACAATCCTGCGAAACTCGTCGTTCTCCAAAGCATACCGTGTGATCTGCGCCAGATCCGCAGCGGTAGAATAATGCTGCTCACCGTCTAATCCGTTTGGGTTTTCAAAATGCGTGTTCTTCAGCCCGAGCTGCTGCGCCTTGAGGTTCATCAAGGCAACAAACTCGGGCACGCTGTCTGAGCAGGCAAGCGCCAAGGCAACCGCCGCGTCATTGCCCGAGTGAAGGAGCATACCATAGAGCAGGTCACGAATCGTCAAACTCTCCCCTGCTTTGAGATACATGGACGAGCCTTCAATCTTCGTTGCTTCCGGCGGAACGGTGTATTCCATATCAAGGGGACAATGCTCCAGCACCACGACCGCCGTCATAATCTTTGTCGTGCTTGCAATCAGCGAACGGGTGTCGGCATTTTGTGCGAACAGAACCTCGCCGCTGTCCGCGTCAAGCAGAATACAACACCGCGCAGAGACGGACGGCGCTGCCGCTGCCGAAAATGTGAAAAGGACGGCAGCAAGCATCGCGGCTGCCGTCCTGATCGTCCATTGTTTCATTTCCATCACCGTGGTTAGCTTTCCTCCCGCGGGTGGAAATACGCCTGTCAAATGTCGGAAATCTCGTTCTTTCCGCCTTTGATCAGCTCGGTGAGCTTGTCCACCAGCATTGGGAGCTGCTCGATCACACGTTCCACGGCATTCTCGGCAGGCTCGTCAATCGGCAGGACACGCACACGCTCGCCCTGTATCAGAATCATCGCCACCGGCGTGATTTTCACGCCGCAGCCGGCACCGCCGCCGAAGGTTCCATTCTGCCCTGCAAGCTTGGCAGCCATATCCGCGCCGCCGGAAGCAAGGGCAAAGTTGATTTTGGAGATCGGAATCAGCGTCGTACCATCACCGACCGTAATCGGCGAACCGACGACGGTGTTCGCATCCACCATTTCACGCACCTTTGACATGGAAGCGCTCAAAACATCGGATACATTTTTACTCATGTTCAGCCTCCTGTTCAGTCTCGGGCAGCTCGCGTTTACCGAACTGCATTTTTTCAATCTCGGGCAGGTCGTCCAACGACTCCAAGCCGAAGGTTCTCAAAAAATCGGGCGTTGTGCGGTAGAGAATCGGGCGCCCGGGGACATTCAGCCGTCCGCATTCCTCAATCAGATGTTTATTGAGCAGCGCGCCGACGGAATATGAGCTGTCCACGCCGCGAATCTGTTCGACATATGCCTTCGTCGCGGGTTGATAATAGGCGATGATCGTCAGCGCCTCTAACTGCGAAGCGGAGAGCTTCGGCGGTTTTCGCGTCTCCAGCGCCTTTGTGATATAGGAGGACATCTCCGTCGAGGAACACATTTGATACGCCTTCTCCAAATGGACGATGCGAATACCGCGCCGATCATAAGAGAGGCTGTCCATCAAGCGCTTCGCGGCGGCATCCACCTCGTCAGGGTCGCACTGCACGGCAAGGGCAATCCGCTCTGTCTCCACAGGCTCGCCTGCGGCGAACAGGATTGCTTCAATCACCCGTTCAAGTTCCTTCGCTTCCATCTAAGCTCTCCATTTCTCCGTCCGGCATTTTGCAAAAGCGGACGGTTACATCATCGCCGTCGCCCTCCAGCATAATCGAGCGGACGCGGCAAAGCTCCAGCACTGCCAAAAAAGTCGCGACGATCTCACTGCGGGAGCGGCTGCCGCGAAACAGGCTGCGAAATTTCGCCGCACCGCGCATCAAGAGGCGCTTTAAGAGCTGCGCCGCTTTTTGGGTGACAGGATACGGCTCCGTGCCGACAATGCCTCGGAAATTTGCAACAGGAGGCGGGAGTTTTCTCTCACTGCGCTCTGCGATTGCGGCAAATGCGCGGACAAGGTCGGCGCTGTCATGTTGATAACGGTAGGTGGAATCAACCTTATAAGGCTCCGGCGATTTCGTAAAGAGATTGCAGCCGATCTCGTTGCGCGGCTCTAAAAATGCCATAGCCTTCCCAATCTGCTCCTTGGCCTCGGCACATTGGCGTTCCTCCAAAGAGCGAATCAGAAGCTCCATCTCCGACATTGCCTCCTCGCGTTCGGTGGCGGAGAGCAGCATTTTTGTCTTAATCAGCATCAGGTGCGAAGCCATCGCGATAAACTCGCTGGCAATCTCCATATCCAGCCGTTTCATCTCGTCAAGGTAGGCAAGATATTGCTCCAAAATCGAGGTAATGCTGACATCCTGAATCTCTATTTTATTTTTGCTCAAAAGCTGTAAAATAACATCCAGCGGCCCGTCAAAATCCGCGGGCAGTGCGTCGTTAGAGCGCACCACACCTGACAGATGGTATCTCGGTTCTTCCATACATTCCCTCGAAAGCTATAATCATAGGTATTATACCATTGAAAGCCCCACAGCGCAATACCGAAAATGAGCGTGTTAGGGCACGCTCATTTTTTGGGTCATTCCACAAAGGAGCTGATCACGCGGACAAGCTCATTGCGTCCCGTCCCCTTTTCCGCGGAGAACGGGAGAAGCAAAGTCTCCTCTGCAAGATGCAGCGTCTGGCGAATGCACTGCAGGTTCGGTTCAATCTCGCTTTTTTTCAGCTTGTCCAGCTTATTTGCCACAACCAGGAAGGGGCAGCCAGTGCTTTGGAACAGTTCCGCCATCACGCAGTCCAGCTTCGTCGGCGCGTGGCGCGCATCGACAATCATCACCCCGAGGGAAATATCCTCCGCACGGGAAAAATAGGCTTCCGTCAGCTTGTCCCAGCGCTCCTTTTCGGAGGCTGCAACCTGCGCGTAGCCATAGCCGGGCAGATCAACAAAATATGCGCGTCCGTCCACCTTAAAATAATTGATATGGATGGTCTTGCCCGGCTTTTGTCCCACCCGGGCAAAATTCTTCCGCTGCAGCACGCAGTTGAGCACGGAAGATTTTCCGACATTGGATTTGCCGGCAAAGGCAATCTGGGGCAGTCCGTCCGAAGGGAAGTCATTCGGACGGGCTGCGGATCGAACGAATTCTACCTTTTGCAGGTTCATTGGCTGATCTCCTTACGCCTTGGTTTCTCCGGCTTCTGCGGCACGGGCACGGGCGGCTGCTCCGCAACGGTCTGCACCGGCTGTAATTCCGGCATAGGCTGCACCAGCGCAGCGTCAATCACTGCATCCACATGGTCAACCAACAGGAAGTTCAGCGCAGAACGAACGGCAGGGTCGATTTCGCGCAGATCCTTCTCGTTCTCCTGCGGGAGAATGACGGTCTTGACGCCGTGGCGCAGCGCAGCCATGGTCTTTTCCTTCAGTCCGCCAATGGGAAGCACGCGCCCGCGAATGGAGATTTCGCCCGTCATGGCGATGTCTCTGCGCACAGGGCGACCGGTCAGCGCGGAAACCATTGCCGTGCAGACCGTGATACCCGCGGAAGGTCCGTCCTTCGGCACAGCGCCCTCGGGGAAGTGTACATGAATGTCCTTCGTCTTATAGAAATCCTGCGGAATATGCAATGCGTCGGTGCGGGAGCGGATATAGCTCATTGCCGCCTGCACGGATTCCTTCATCACATCACCGAGGTTCCCCGTCAGATTCAGCTTGCCGCTGCCCTCAACGACATTGCACTCAACCTCTAAGGTCTCGCCGCCGACGGAGGTCCATGCCAAGCCGGTCACCAAGCCGACCGTATCGGCAGCCGCGAGCTTATCCGGCATGATTTTACGCGGGCCGAGCAGCTCCTCTAAATCCGCGCCGCGCACGCTGATACGCTTGACTGTCTCGTCCGAGACAAACCGCATCGCGCACTTGCGGCAGAGGTTGGCAAGCTCACGCTCCAAATTACGCACGCCGGACTCCCGCGTATAGCAGCGGATCATCTCGCGGATGGCGTCATCCGAAACGCGCACCTGCGTTTTTTTCAGACCGTGCTTGGCAAGCTGCTTCGGCAGAAGGTGCTGCTTTGCAATCATCAGTTTTTCTTCATCGGTATAAGAGCCAAGCTCAATGACCTCCATGCGATCCAGCAGCGGACGCGGAATCGTATCCGTAGTGTTTGCCGTGGTAATGAACATACACTCACTGAGGTCAAACGGCACCTCCAAATAGTTATCGCGGAAGGTTGCGTTCTGTTCGGAATCCAGCACCTCCAGCAGCGCCGCCGAGGGATCGCCTCGGTAATCGCTGCCTAACTTGTCGATCTCGTCAAGCAGCAAGAGCGGGTTGTGGGAGCCAGCCTGCGAGACAGCATTGATGATGCGTCCCGGCATTGCGCCGATATAGGTCTTGCGGTGCCCGCGAATCTCTGCCTCATCGTGGATGCCGCCCAACGAGATGCGCGCCAGCTTGCGGTTGAGCGCGCGGGCAACGCTCATGGCAATGGAGGTCTTACCGACACCCGGAGGTCCGACCAGACAGATAATCTGCCCCGGAAGGTCGGGTGCAAGCTGCTTGACCGCAAGAATCTCCAAGATGCGTTCCTTCACCTTTTGCAAGCCGAAGTGGTCTTCATCCAAAATCCGCCGCGCCGCGGCAACATCAACGCGCTCCTTTGTGCGCTTGTCCCACGGAAGCTCCAAAGCAATATCAAGATAGTTTCGGATCACGGACGCCTCAGAAGAACCGTACGCCTGTTTGGAGAGCCGCTGAAGCTCCTTCAAAAGCTTCTCCTCCGCTTCCTTCGGAAGCTTCAGCTTCATGATTCTCTCATGATATTCTTCCAGCTCCGCCTCGTCGTCGTTTTCGCCAAGCTCGCTGCGGATCACCTTCATCTGTTCGCGCAGATAGTAGTCACGCTGCCCTTTATCTATGCTTTGCTGCGTTCTGTCTTGCAGCTGATTTTCAATTTGCAGAACCTCTACCTCACGCGCAAGCAGCCGATTTGCAATCTCCAAGCGCCGCACGGGATGCAACTGAGAAAGCACACGCATCTTATCGGCAAAGCCGAAGGTCGCCGCCTGCGCCATCAGGTCCGCAACCTCCCCCGGCTCCGTTGACGCGAGAATGCGCAGCATCACATCCTGCACCGGACGCTGGGACAGTTCCGTAAATTCGTCAAACAGCTGTGCCGCCTGCCGCATCAGCGCTTCGACGCGCGCAGTACCTCTTGTATATTCCAAGTCCGGCAGGGATTCCACCCGCGCGGAAAGATAGGGCGCAGTTCGCTGCCGCTGGGTAATTTTCGCGCGATGCTCGCCATAAACCAAAATGCGCACAGAGTCTCCGGGCATTTTCAGTACCTGACGGATATGCGCGACCGTTCCGACCTCATACAGCTCGTCAAAAGAGGGATCGTCCTGCAAAATATCCTTTTGCGTCACAAGAAAAACACGCTGGTCGCCCGACATTGCATTCTCAAGCGCGCGAATCGACTTCTCCCTGCCCACATCAAAGTGCATGGTGGATTGCGGAAAAACCGTCAGCCCGCGCAGCGCAAGCACCGGCATTTTTTCGGAAATGATAATTTCTTCCATCGGAATGTCTCCTTTCCACGGACATTTGTCCGTAATGTAAAAGAAAAGGGGGCAATCGGCTTGCTCCCCCTTTCCCTGTTATACGGCGCTCGGACGGGATTTTTTGCGCGTCACAATCGGGTCAACGCCGTTTTCCACGCAGTCGCGTGTAATTAAAACCTTTGTAATCGCAGGATCGGAGGGAATCTCGTACATGACCTTTGTCATAACATCCTCCAATACCGCGCGCAAGCCTCTTGCGCCGATCTTGCGGTCAATCGCCTTCTGCGCAATCGCCTCCAGTGCCTCCTGTTCAAAGTCCAGCACCACATGATCCAGCTCAAGCAGTCTGCGATATTGACGGCACAGCGCGTTCTTCGGCTCCGTGAGGATTCGCACAAGGTCTTCCTTCCGGAGGCTGCACAGGCTGGTGACAACCGGCAGTCTGCCCACCAATTCTGGAATAATACCGAATTTCAGAAGGTCATGCGGCTGAACCTGGGCAAACAGGGCGCCGACATCGCGCTCCTTGCGGGATTTCAGCTCCGCACCGAAGCCAAGGCTGGAACGGTCAACGCGGCGTTCAATGATCTTATCCAGACCGTCAAAGGCGCCGCCGCAGATGAACAGGATATTCGTCGTGTCGATTTGAATGAATTCCTGCTGCGGATGCTTTCTTCCTCCCTGCGGCGGAACATTCGCGGTCGTCCCCTCCAGAATCTTGAGCAATGCCTGCTGCACGCCCTCGCCGGAAACATCCCGTGTGATCGAAGTATTTTCGCTCTTGCGCGCGATTTTGTCCATCTCATCGATATAGATGATGCCGCGTTCGGCAAGCTCCACATCAAAATCCGCCGCTTGCAGCAGACGGAGCAAAATGTTCTCCACATCCTCACCGACATAGCCTGCCTCGGTCAGTGTGGTTGCATCCGCGATTGCGAACGGAACATTCAAAATTTTTGCCAGAGTTTGGGCAAAGAGCGTCTTGCCGCAGCCCGTCGGACCGATGAGAAGGATGTTGCTCTTTTGCAGCTCGACCTCCGAAGCGCCGCCGTAATAGATGCGCTTATAGTGGTTGTACACCGCCACGGAAAGCGCGATCTTGGCTTCGTCCTGCCCGATGATATAGCCGTCCATATACTCTTTGATTTCTTTCGGCGTGGGAAGGCGCTCAGGCGCTTCCAGCAAATCATCGCGCTCAGCAGTCTCGTACATATTCTCATGCAGAAGCGTGCTGCAAAGCTCCACGCATTCGTTACAGATATAGGCGTTCGGACCGGAGAGAATCCGTTCAACCTGTCCCTGTGTTTTACCGCAGAAAGAACAACGAATCAATTTGTCAGCCAAATTCAATTCTCCTTAAATATTATCTCTGATAAATCACCTTATCGACAATGCCGTACTCCTTCGCCTCTTCTGCGGTGAGGAAATGGTCGCGCTCACAGTCAATGGCAACCTGCTCGACGGGCTTGCCGGTGTTTTGCGCAAGGATCTCGTTGAGCTTACGCTTGATATCCAAAATGCGCTGCGCGTGAATCTGGATGTCGGTGACCTGCCCCTGCGCGCCGCCGGAGGGCTGATGAATCATAATCTCCGCGTTCGGGAGCGCAAGACGCTTGCCCTTCGTGCCGGAGGAGAGAAGGAAGGCACCCATGGACGCCGCCATGCCGATGCAGATGGTAGAAACATCGCATTTGATATACTGCATCGTGTCATAGATTGCCATGCCGGCAGTCACGCTGCCGCCGGGACTGTTGATGTAGAACTGGATATCCTTATCGGGATCCTGTGCCTCCAAATAGAGAAGCTGGGCAACGATCAGGCTGGCTGTCGTATCATTCACTTCTTCGGACAAAAAGATAATGCGGTCATTGAGCAGGCGCGAAAAAATATCATACGAGCGCTCACCGCGGCTGGTCTGTTCAACAACATAAGGTACTAAGCTCATAGCAATACTCCTTTCTCGAAACATTCTAACCGCAAGGAAGCCGGATTATTCCTCTTCCTTTGTTTCCTCTTTCTCTGCGGGTGCAACAGCGACGGCGGATTCTGCAATCAGCTTTGCTGCCTTGCGCACCTGAAGATCACCCTTCATTCCCTTGAGATCCAGAAGCTCTTTGATTCTTTCTACATCCATCTGATAGGATTTCGCGAGCTTCTTATATTCCTCCTCGCACTCCTCGTCGCTGACCTCGATGCCTTCCGCATCCACGACAGCGTCCAGCATGACATTCGTCTTGACCGCGCTGATTGCGCCCGGACGGAGGCTGTTCTTGATTGCGTCCATATTGCCGCCCAGCATCTGCGCGTATGCCTCAAGGGAAGCGCCCTGTGCACGCAGCTCATAATCCATGCGCTCCATTTCGCGCTCCAGCTCTTCTTCCACCATGCTGTCAGGAATCTCAACGGTCATATTCGCGACTGCCGCCTCAATCGCAGCGTTCTCAAAGGCACGGTCAATGCCTGCCTGCTTTTCGGAGAGAATGCGCTTTTCGATATCGGCGCGAAGCTCGTCCATCGTATCAAACTCGGAGACATCCTTCACAAATTCGTCGTCCTTCTCGGGCACACTCGTCTCCTTGACCTCATGCACCTTGACCTTAAAGACAACGGGCGCACCTGCCAGCTCGGAAGCATGGTAGTCCTCGGGGAAGGTCACATTGATTTCCTTCTCCTCATCTGCACTCATGCCGACAACCTGCTCCTCAAAGCCGGGGATAAAGCTGTGCGAGCCGAGCTTCAGCTCATAGTTCTCGCCCTTGCCGCCGTCAAAGGCAACGCCGTCCTTAAAGCCCTCAAAGTCGATAACCGCCGTATCGCCCTCCTGCGCGGGACGCTCCACGGTGATGATGCGGGCAACATTCTGCGCCATGCGGTCAATCTCTGCGTCAATCTCGCTCTGTGCGACAGTCGCCTCTGCCTTTTCAACCTTGAGCCCCTTATACTGACCGAGCGTGACCTCGGGATAAAGGTCGGTGTCAATGGTCATGGTAACGGAACCGTCATCTTCAATATTCATTGCGGAAACGGAGGGTCTGCCGACAGGCTTAATATCCTGCGAGAGAACGCAATTCTGATAGATCTCGGGGAACAGCTCCTCGATGGCATCTTCATAAAAAACATGCTTGCCGTAGGCTGCTTCAATGACCATGCGCGGAGCCTTGCCCTTGCGGAAGCCGGGCATGGTAATATCCTTGCGCACCTTGAGATAGACCTTATTCAGTGCAGGCTCCAGCTCCGCACGGGTGATTTCGACGGTTACCTTTGCGCGGACAGCTTCTTTCTCTACGCTTTTGACATTCATTTTGATTATCCTCCTATAGGCTGCGCCGAAGGGCGCATATTGATATATTTAGCCGAGTTATTTTATCAGATTATTCCGAGAAATACAAGAGTTTTTTTCGTTTTTCCTTTATTTTAGGCAAATTGGGGAAAAATTCAGAAAATCCGCCGCGCAAAGGCGGAATTCCACGCCGTCGATCACGCCCTGCACCGCCAGCTTATGGCTGTCACTGTGCAGATGCCCATAGCAGCACAGGCTGACACCGTAGCGCTTCAGCAGCGCGAGGATCTCAGGGCACTCGTAGCCACGGTAGCGCGGCGGATAATGGAGGAAGCAGAGCTTTTCGCGCTCCCCCGCCGCTTTCAGCGAGGCTTCCAAGCGAATCAGCTCCCGCTTGAAGATCTTGTCATTGTGGCTGCCCTCAGCGGCGTCCTCCTCAAAAAACCAGCCTCGTGTGCCGCAGATGGCATACTCCTCATACGCATATGCGTTATTATTAAGGATATACATCTCGGAAAAGCCGTTTTCCTCACAGAATTTATAGAATTTTGATGCCGTTGTCCACCAATAGTCATGGTTGCCTTTGAGTATAATTTTTCTGCCGGGGATGGCATTGATAAAGCCAAAATCCTCCCGTGCTCCCTGCAGGTCCAGCGCCCACGAAAGGTCGCCGAGCAGGACGGTCGTATCCTCCGGTTTGATCACGGAAAGCCCCGCGCGGAGCTTATCCACATAGCCGTGCCATGCGCCGCCGAAGACATCCATCGGCTTATCCGCGCCAAAGGAAAGATGCAGATCACCAATCGCGTAAAGTGCCAAAGGCAGCGCCTCCTTCAAAACAACGCAAATAAATTCTTAAAAAACAGGCGGTCAAGCAAGTCTTCAGTATAACCGCGTCCGGAGAGATAGGCATAAAAGCCTGCATAATCGGCAACCGAGGAAAAGCCTGCCGCAAGGGTGTCGCAGCCGTCCAAATCGCCGCCGAGGGCGACATGCGTCTCTCCGCAGATTGTCAGCATATGCTCCAAATGCCGCATCAGCGTCTCAAAGTCGGCATTTCCCCCTAAAAACGGCGGATAGAGGTTTAAGCCCACCGTGCCGCCCGTCTCCGCAATCACGCGGAGCTGATCGTCCGTCAGATTTCGCGAATCATCGCAGAGCGCGCGGGCATTGGAATGGGAGGCGAGGATCGGTTTCGTTGTGATATCCGCCAGATTCCAAAACGCGCGCGTTCCCAAATGGCTGACATCGATAAGAATGTCCAGCGCCTGCGCTTCCTTGACAAACGCCCTGCCCTGTACCGTCAAGCCGCCGTCCGATAAATGGCAGCCAGCGAGGACATTGTCCGCGTTCCAAGTCAGCGCCAGCATACGGAAGCCTTGCTCACGCAGGGTTGAAAGAGATCTCATATCGCAGCCGATTACCTCAGCCCCCTCGACGGAGAGCAGCGCCGCTGCTTTTCCCGCAGAAAGCGTTTGTAGGATCATCTCCTGTGTATCGGCAAAAGCAATGCGGGAGGCATTATTTCTGACCTCTTTTCGCAAAAAGGCAAGCGGCTCTGTCAGCATTGCCGCGCAGTCAACGTCTGCTTGACCGGCATAGCTGCAAAAAGCAAACACCTGCGCGTAAGCCCCGAAAGTGGACGCTTTTCGGAGGTCGATATGGCAGGTGTTTTTTTCCAGAGGCTGCCCTCTGCGCCACAGCTCATAGGCGGTATCGCAGTGACCGTCAAACAATCGAATCATTGAAATGCATCCTCCAAATGATGAATTTCAGGGTTCTTTGTCTGTAAGCCCTGGGGCGCATAAATCTCAATCACATCAAATCTCGGCTGTTTGGAGCTTTCCTCATGCTGCGCCAAATAAAGCAGTGCCGTCCGCTTCAGGCGTTCCCGCTTCCTGTAATCGACAAATTCACGCGCCTGCGCAAATTGCGCGCTTCTGCGCAGCTTGACCTCCACAAAAACGATGTACCGTCGATCCTCAACAATCAGATCGATCTCACCGCCGCGGCAGCGAAAGTTGGCGGCAACAATCGCATAGTGCTTCCTGCGAAGATAGTCCGCCGCAATACTCTCGCCCCACCGACCGAGCAGGTCAGTTGCCATAGAATTTTTTCAGGAAGGTGCGGCGGTGAATCTGGCAGGCACCGTGCTCGCGCAGAGCGGCATAGTGCGCCTGCGTGCCGTAGCCCTTGTGGACAGCAAAGCCATACTGTGGGTAAAGCGCGTCCTGCTCCTCCATAAAGCGGTCACGCGTGACCTTCGCAAGGATGGAGGCGGCGGCGATGTTAGCACTCAGGCTGTCGCCCTTAATGATGGTCTTTACCGGAACTGCGCCGAAATCCGGCTCACGGTTTCCGTCCACCAGCGCAAGCTCCGGCTGCAGCTTGAGCTGCTCCACCGCCCGGCGCATGGCAAGAAAGGTCGCCTGCAGGATGTTGATTTCGTCGATCTCCTGCTCGCTTGCAAAGGCGATGCCGTAGGCGAGCGCCTGCTCCGTGATGATATCATACAAAGCTCTGCGGCGCTTATCGGTCAGCTTTTTCGAGTCATTCAGCCCTTCGATTTCCAAGTCGGGCGGCAAAATAACGGCGGCAGCGCAGACAGGTCCCGCCAGGGGTCCCCTGCCCGCTTCATCTACGCCGCAGACGAGCCGATAGCCTTCTTCCAACGCAGCGTGTTCATAGTTCCATAAATCATTCATTCTCGTCCCTCAATCCGGTGTGAAGCTCAGGCGCTGCCGCAGTCCGTCTACGGTCAGCTCATAAATAATCACGCCGTCGTCCTTGATTTCCTTTTCTAAGGTGTAGTTCTTTCCGGTGCAAAAGCTTTTCGCCACTGCGTCAGTATCCTCCGTCTCAATCTCGCTGACGAACACATCCCGCATTTGGTTGTTGCTGCACTGGTTAAAGATTTCACGAATCATTTCGTAAGTCATTGGGTGCCTCCAAACTAAAGCGTCCGATCTTACAGCTGCGGAATTCCTCCAATAAAACACGCGCCATACGTTCCGTGTCGATTTCGCCGCGCGCAAGCAGGAAGCCGCGTCTGCGCCCTGCCTCACAAAGCAGGTCATAGCCCGTTGCGTCTGCGGAAGGTTCGAGCTTATAGCGCTCACGCAGCGCGTCGGGATAACGCGCCCAAAGCGTCGCGATCAAATGGCAGGCAAGCGTTTCGGTGTCGAGAATGTCATCCTTAACCGCACCCGTATAGGCAAGGCGTCTGCCGACCTCCTCGTCGTCGAATTTCGGCCAGAGAATGCCGGGAGTATCAAGCAACAGCAGTCCGCGATCCACCGTGACCCATTGCTTGCCCCGGGTCACGCCGGGGCGGTTTTCGGCTTTTGCGCCCTTACGCCCCGAAATCTGATTGATTAACGTAGACTTCCCGACATTCGGAATGCCGACGATCATCAGCTTGAGCGGTTTATTGACAAAGCCCCGTTCCTGATAGCGCTGCAGTTTTTCAGCCAAAAGCTCCCGCACGGTCGGTACAAAGCGGTCAATGCCCTTGCGGCTCTTACAGTCGGTCTTCAGCACCGCGAAGCCCTTCTGCCGGAAATCGTCATACCATGCGTTGGTCGTGACAGGGTCTGCAAGGTCAATGCGGTTGAGAATCACCATGCGCGGCTTATTGGCGCAGAGCGTGTCGATATCGGGATTTCTGCTGGACAGCGGGATACGGGCATCGACCAGTTCACACACCGCGTCAACGAGGCGGATATCCTCCTCCATTTGGCGGCGTGTCTTTGTCATATGCCCGGGATACCACTGGATGTTCATTTTATCATCCATGCTCAATTCACCGATCCGATCCGGCTGTAATCCCGCTCGTTTGTCACTTTATCGGCGCCCGGAAAAACAATAAACAGCACCTTTCCCAACACCTGATCCAAGCGAATTTGCCCGATGCTTGCCACGCGGCTGTCCGAGGAATGGTTGCGGTTATCGCCCATAACGAAGACACAGTCCTCTTCCACAACAGTATAGTATGGTGTATTGAACATTTCTTCGTTGATATACGGCTCGTCAAGGGCGACCCCATCAACATAGACGCGGGTCACACCGTCGTTATCCTCACAGATCTGTACGGTCTGCCCCTCTGTCGCAATCACCCGCTTTACAATCGGTTCACCGTTTTCAAAGGAAAGCTTTCGTGCGACGATGATATCTCCGTATTCGAGATCGCCCATCAGGACATTGCTCTGCAGTGCAAGATAATCTCCGTGGTGCAGGGTCGGGAACATCGAATCTCCGTTGACACCTACCAGCCGCACGCAAAATACAAAAATCAGTGTAATCGCCGCAAGAATATAGACCAAATCGTGCAGCAGCGAATATATATCATAAAGAAAACCGTGCTTCTCCGGCTTCTGCTCCTTTTCCTTCTTCATGTTTGTTTCGTCCCTTCCGCCCGCATGGCAGGCTCTTCTTTCCCTTTTACTCGATTATACACGAAATACGAGCAGAAATAAAGATGAATTTTAAAAAAATCGTCCGATTCATTTTCGAATCGGACGATCTTTTTTAAATTGCTTTGAGTCTTGCTTCGCTCTCGTTGAGCTGTTTGAGGAGGGCTTCGAATTTCTCCGCCTTTTCGCGCTCGGCATTCACGACTGCCTCGGGTGCCTTTGCGACAAAGCCCTCGTTATTCAGCTTGCCGCGGATGGAGGCGAGCATTTTCTCGGTTTTCTCCTTCTCCTTTGCGATGCGCGCAAGCTCCTTTTCCACATCAACGAGCTGATTCATCGGCATATAGAGCGCCGCGTCATGCGTAACACAGGAAGCCATCGACTCATGTCCCTCCGGCTCCGTCGCGGAAATCTTCACCTCATCGGCATAGGCAAGGCGCGTAATGAAGCCCTCGCCGCCGGCGAACAGCTCCGCCTTTTCCGTGACGATATAGAGCGTGCATTTCTTGGAGGGCGGAACATTCATCTCCGCGCGGCGGTTGCGGACGGCGCGGATGGCGTTCATGATGCTCTCCATTGCGTTCTCCTCCGCCTTGAAGCCCAGCTCCTCACGGAATTTCGGCCAAGCGGCAATGATCAGCGCCTCGCCCTCGTGGGGAATCGCCTGCCAAATCTCCTCGGTGATAAAGGGCATGAACGGGTGCATCAGGCGCAGAATCTGATCCAGCACATACAAAAGCACTTGCTGCGCAACCAGCTTGCTCTCCTCGTCTTCGCCGTAAAGGCGTGCCTTTGTCAGCTCGATATACCAGTCGCAGTAGCTGTCCCAGATGAAATCATAGACCTTCTGCACGGCAATGCCCAGCTCGTATTTGTCCA
>JBJFGB010000105.1:0-2923 GCA_051892295.1 Faecousia sp.
ATTTTCACTTGGTTTTTGAAAAAGGGAAATTGCCAATATTTACTTGACACATACAGCGGCAAACCTCGCAGAAAAAGAATTTGCAAAGCCGTTCGTCTTCTGTTATAATGATTTTGATTACGGAATTAGGCGGTAAAACATGGAACAGAAGGTATCAAATTCAGTCATTCGGCGGCTGCCGATCTATCTTTCTTATCTGAAAGCGCTCCCCGACGACGCGCCGGAGAATATCTCCGCAACGACATTGGCGACGGCGCTGTGCATGGGCGAGGTGCAGGTGCGCAAGGATCTCGCCCTGGTCTCCGACGGCGGCAGACCGAAGGTCGGCTACCGCAGAGAGAGCCTCGTGGCAGACATTGAGCAGTTTCTCGGCTACGATAACACCAACGACGCCGTCCTCATCGGCGCGGGCAAGCTGGGCAGAGCGCTCTTGGGCTACAGCGGCTTTTCGGAATACGGTCTGAACATCGTCGCCGCCTTTGACGCGTGCGATGCGCTCCTCGGCACGGACGAGAGCGGCAAGCCCATCCTGCCCATGCGCGACTTAGGCAGGCTTTGCGCCCACCGTAAAATTCTGATTGGCATCATCACCGTCCCTGCCGCGCAGGCGCAAACCGTCTGCGACGAACTGATTGCCAACGGCATCAAAGCAATCTGGAATTTCGCCCCGACCCACCTCGATGTCCCCGAGGGCATCTTAGTGCAGAACGAAAACATGGCAACCAGCCTCGCCGTCCTGTCCAAGCATCTCTCCGCCCAAATCAAAAATCGCTGACAAACCTGAAAAACGCGAAAAAACACTTGCATTTTCGCCGCAATGCGGTTATAATAGTGCACACACAGATTTCACCACGCCGGTGTGATGGAATTGGTAGACGTAGTGGACTCAAAATCCACCGGTAGCGATACCGTGCCGGTTCGAGTCCGGCCACCGGCACCATTTCGGGTGTTCATAACGGATTTGTTATGAACACCCTATTTTTCTGTCTTGGTACGGGCTTTGCAGGCTTTTGGCCTGCTGTTTTTATGCCAATTTGGGGATGTACTTCACCGCAACGCCCTGGCGGGTATCGGCGGTGTAGAGTTCATCCTCCGGGGATTCGGGGATGTCGATATAGCCCACGAAGCGGTAGAAAATGGTGATTCGCTGGGTGCGGTGTTTCCCGCTCCCCTGCGTTTCGTACACATCAATATGGTCAATCAGCTCCCGCAGCAGCGGTGGGGTCAGCGTTTCCATCTCCATGAACTTCCGAACGGCGGCGAGAAAATGGTCTTTATTCTGCTGCATGGTATTCAGTGAGGCGATCCGCTGCCGGGTTTCCGAGATTTTCTCTTTCAGTTCCATCCGTTCCACTTCGTACTTGTGGGATAACTGCATAAACCACTCATCCGTGACCTTCCCGCTCACGTTGTCCTCATACAGCCGTTCATAGAGCTGCGCCACCGTTTCGTTGCGGGTGATGGCTTTCGTTAGTTCTGATTCTAAATGCCTTTGTTCTGCCAGAATGTCCGCATTGGCTTTCTTTTCCAGAATGGCGGCGAAGGCTTCCTCGTCCCTCTGCAAAAGCTGTGCCATTCTGCGTAGCTCCAGCTTTACCACCTGTTCTATGGAATCGGCTCGGATATAATGCCGGGTCGGACAGGTTCCGCGGTAGTCCTTTGCGTAGTTGGAGCAACTGAAAAAACGGATTTTGTTGATGGAATTTACATGAAACCACAGCTTCTTGCCGCAGTCGGCACAGTACAGCAGGTCGGCAAACATACTCTTCTCGCCGTTCTCCTCCTTGGGGGCACGGCGTTTTGTTTTGCCGATCCGTTTCTGCACCTGTTCAAAGACACTCCGTTCAATAATGGGTTCGTGGACATTCTTGAACACCGCCCAGTTTTCCTCCGGGTTTTCCAGACGGCTCTTGTTCTTGAAGGACTTGGAATAGGTTTTGAAATTGATCACATCACCGCAATACTCCTGCAAAGACAGAATTTTTGCAATGGTGGATTTGCACCACTTATATGGATCATTCTGCCCCTTGGAAACCGGCTTGCGGACACCGTGGGTTTTCCAATATTCCGCCGGAACCGGCACCTTGTCTGCCTGCAATGCGTGAGCTATGGTTTCATTTCCTCTCCCCTCCAATGCCATCTGAAAAATACGCCGCACCACCGCTGCCGCTTCCGGCTCAATCACCCACTTTTTCTTGTTTTCGGGGGATTTCATATAGCCGTAGGGCGGCTGACCCAGCGGTTCGCCGGAATTGCCACGGATTCGGTGGGCTGACCGCACCTTGCGGCTGATGTCACGGGCATACATTTCATTCATGATGTTACGGAAGGGCGCCAGTTCGTTCTCGCCGTCCTTGCTGTCCACACAATCGTTGATAGCAATGAAGCGGATGTTATGCTCCGGGAAATAGGTGTCGGTGTAATAGCCCACCTGCAAATAATCACGACCCAAACGGGACATATCCTTCACAATGATGGTGGACACATAGCCCATTTCAATGTCTTCCAGCAGCTTCTGGAAGCCGGGTCTGCGGAAGTTCGTTCCGGTGTAGCCATCGTCCACATAGAAGCGGGTGTTGGATAGCTGATTCTCTTTTGCGTATTTGGTTAATAGGCGTTTTTGATTTTGGACGGAATTGCTGTCTCCCTCCATGCCGTCATCACGGGACAGGCGGCAGTAGAGGGCGGTGATTCCGATTTGTTCTTTCTTCGACTGCATTTGTTATTCCTCCTTTTCCGCAGCCGAACACACAGATTCCGGCTTTATTGTATCAGAGGAAGGTTCCGGCAGCAAATGTATGAAATCGCTTTTCATACAGGAATTAAGACGGTCTGTGATGGAGGTCTTGTCCGTTTTCGGCGGAACGAATCGAGCGCCGACCACATAGGTGACGCCGTTTATTTGATAGGCACGCTTGCCTTG
>JBJFGB010000106.1:0-2917 GCA_051892295.1 Faecousia sp.
ACAACTGCAAGCACGAATTCGCCGCTATGCTGCAGCTTAAGGAAACGCTGGAGATAATCGAAAAGTACTACGCTACGCAGTACGATGATACCGGATACTTCGCAGCAGTAAACAAAGGTGCGCTGTTCGCCATCGCCATCGACGGCAAGGAGGCAGGCAGCTTTACGCTGTGAGGAAGATGAATAGTCTGATCGTTAAGCACCTTTTCTTCGTTTTTACCCCTGTTTACGCACCTTATTGCTCGTCTTTCGCATGAAATAAACCTCTTTTGTCTGTTGGGCAAGAGAGGTTTTTTCAGTTATATCCGCTTTCGATGCGCGATATTGCTCTACAGGGAGTAAGTATCTTTTCTGACTTTTTTCAAAAGTAACGCGTTTTTCTGTAACAAACCGCGCAAAAAATGCATGAACGGAGCAGAACGGATGAAAGGAGGCGCGCTGATGCAGGCAATGGGGGAGATTTATCAGAGCTATGCAAAGACGGTTTACAAATATCTGCTTTCTCTGACACACAGTCAGGACATTGCCGAGGAGTTGACGCAGGAGACGTTTTATCAGGCGGTGCGGAGTATTGACCGTTTTGACGGGAGCTGCGCCGTTTCCACATGGCTCTGCGCCATCGCGAAGCATCAGCTCTCCGCCTATAGGAGAAAGCACCCGCCGACGGAGCCTGTCGAAGAGCTTGACGGAGTCACAGACTCGGCAGAGGATAAGGCACTTGCCACAGTGGAACGCATAGACCTCTTAAAGCGGCTTCATCAATGCCCTGAGCCGTTTCGTGAGATACTGTACCTACGAATCTTCGGCGATCTCTCCTTTCGGGAGATTGGAGAGATCGTGGGTAGGACGGAAAACTGGGCGCGCGTGACCTTCTATCGCGGTAAAGAACGGCTGAGAAAGGAGCTGGACGAGAATGAAACCGAAAATACCCTGTGAGGTGGTTCGTGATTTGCTGCCGTCCTATGTGGATGGTTTGACAAGCGAAACAACCAACGGACTGGTAGAGGAGCATATCGCGGATTGCGCGCTCTGCAAGCGTGCCCTCGAATTGATGAAAGCGCCCACAAAACCGCTGTCGGACGCTGCGGAAACAGCGGAGATCGACTTTCTGAAAAAGACCAAGCGCAGAACGCGCAAAACAGTCATTTTTGTGGTTTTGACAGCCGTCTTTTTTGTCGCAGCCGTGCTTTTTGCAAAGGCGTTTTTCCTCGGAAATGAGATATATGCCGACTCTGTTGCCTGCACGGTGCAGGTGGAGGGAGATCGCCTGACGCTTCGCGGAACACCTGCGGACAGTGCACTGACGCTTTCGTCGGCAGCCTTTTCGGAGGAAAACGGCGTTGTCACGGTGACGTTGCGAGCGGTATTGGTCAGTCCGTTTTCGCGGAACGACTTCCAAGCGGAGTACCATGCCGCGCAGGAGATCACACAGGTTCGCGTCGGCAATCGTATCCTTTGGGCAAACGGAAAAGACATCTCTGCGGCGACCTCCGCTGTATTTCAGACGCGGCATTCCTATGTGGGGAATATGAGCCAAAACGATGCAAGCGCCAATGCGTTGAATATGGTATCCCATCTCGGACGGTTTACGAATACGCTGCAAACAGAGACGGAGCCGTACGGCTGGACGATGACGCTTTCGGAGGATATCCCTTCTGCGCAGCGGGCGGCGAAGGAGCGGCTCATGAAATCCTTCGCCTATGTGCTGCTTGGGGTCATTGACAACCTTGGAGAAGTCTCTTATGAGTATCAGACAGGGGGAATGCTCCATACCGTAACGGTCACACAGGCGGAGGCGACCGCCTTTGCGGGAAACGAGATCAAGAACTGCGGGAAGGACCCTGCGCTGCTGCAAGCGTTGATGGAAAAGACCGGCTTAAATCTCTATTCCGTAGCCACAGTAAATACAACTGCGTCGGACAATGCCGCTTGGTTCGAGCTTGTCAATGGAACAGATATGGAGCTTATGCGCATTGGCGTTTTCTGCTCGGAAAATGGCAAGCTTTGCAGCACACATGTCGGAGAAAACGCGGATGGAACGCCGATTGGCAGAGGCGAGACAATGTCCTTTACTCTCACTCCGCAGGACTTTGGCGGCGAGACGCAGAAGTACGGCAAGGAATGGTGCGTAAAAGTGACGCTGTATGGCTATGACGGAGAAGTATATGAGATTGAGCAGGATGTTTCCTTCCCTTATGTGAACGGCATTCTCTACCGTGTTACCCTGACCGGAAACTCTGCCAACGGGTATCGCCTTGAATAAGCTAACAGAGCGGCAGCTATGCCGTCGCTCTGTTGGGTAGAAAGGTACTTCTCTTATTCATCAGAAACGGAGTGCTGTATTCTGTCATTGATTTGCCGTACTTTCTTCCGCATGGCAAAGAATTGCGTCAACCAAATACATAGGTAGATTGCCAAGAAGATTCCAAAATAGGAGAGGATACCGATGGCGCTGTGTTTCATCCAACGTAAGAAATAGGCAATCGGAAATGTTGCGGCGGAGCATATGAGCAAATGCGTCAACGTCATACGAAGCAAGCTCCACCGCTCCACCTCCCAAATGACGGAAGCGCCTGCCCAAGCTGCGCCGTAGAGCAAGGAGCATACAGTCTGCACCAAAACGGCGTTTATTTCGCTGCCGCAGTCGGAAATCAATTCGGGAACGGTCGAATAAAAATTACCGTCGGCAATAGAAAGCGAAATCAGAATCGTAATACAATAGCTGATTGCCAGTCCGAGCGGCGCGCCGAGAAGACAGCGGGAAAGGACTTTCTTTTTCATATTGACCTTCCTCTCTTGTCAAGCCCTAAATCGTTGTAATTTAAGGCTTTTCTAAAATAGATACCTCTAAAAACAGAGCCAATTAAAATGGACCCTAGAAAATGGACACCTCCAAATTTAGGGGACCCTTGTAAACA
>JBJFGB010000107.1:0-2911 GCA_051892295.1 Faecousia sp.
AAGTTTAGCAGGAGCATTGCATGCCTGCCGAAATTGGCCGATGACAAAACGAGCACTCTGCCTTTTGGAGCATCAGAAGCAGCTCTTGCCAGCACGCACGGTTATCGCGCTAGAAGCTCCGCTCCGCAATGTTCGGTGCAAGCTCATCCTCTCCCCAGCTCGTACCCTCGTTGGTCAAACTGGGCTGGGCACCTACTTCTCCAGCTCGCAGCGGCGTTTCCGATGGTTTGACGAAACAATGCATGTCGTGTCCCTTGCCCTACACGGTCGCAGCGTGAGAGAATAGGAGCGCCGAAGGGCGCTTGCGTCCCAGAGGTTCCAGAACGGCGAGGTTCGTACCTCGCCATTTCTGTATCTAGGGGGATAATTTGCAAGAACGACTCAACCTGCACATCGACGAAGCTGGCAGCCAGGACCTCTCGGAGGGGCTGTATCTTGTTGCCGTGGTTCTACATGAGCACAGCACTGACATCGAGGAGCCGATTCGTGCGTATGAAGAGCGACTGAAGCTTGCCGGCTTGGATGACGTGCCCTTTCACGGAAAGGATTTGTTGCATGGCAATGAATCCTATAAGACTGTTACCGTCGGAGATAGGAAACGCCTCCTGACGCAGTTTGCTCGCTTTGCGCGATCACTCCCGGTCACATACTTCATTCTGCGATACGACAAGCGCGAAACCCACAACCGGAGAGAACTTGAAGCGAGAATACGTCGCGACTTGGCAGCTCTCATCTTCGACCATCTAGACTACTTCCAGCGGTTCGGTTCAATCTCTGTGTATTACGACGACGGACAGAAAACCCTGAGCATCGCCTTACACGACGCATTGGAATATGTATTGGCGAGCAACGTTGCCGACTTTCGCGAAGCGAATCACTCCGCCCGAAGGCTGCTGCAAATGGCCGACTTCATTTGCACAGTTGAACGAGCGCGCATCGCCTACGACAGCAAAACGCAAACAAAAACTCAGGAGCGGTTCTTTGGAAACCGCCGAAACTTCATGCAGTCATACATGAAGCAACTCGTCCGAAAGAGCTTTACCTAGTCGAATGATTAGACGAATGCGGAGCACTGTTCGGTGCGGCCTCCTTCTCGCCCCAGCTCATGTTCTTGCCAGTCAACCCGGCTCGAACCGACAACGCCAGGAACTCCTAGCGCTCCGTGAGAAGGAACGCCATGTAGAGCGGCAGGGTCAAGACGTCCCCCGAGCGGCCGATGTTGCGGTCGGCCAGCTTCAGCGCCTGTGCAACGTGGTACTTCTCGGGGTGGTTGAGGACGGTCTTGAGACTCTTCGCATTGCCGTTGTTCGCCTTCACCTCGACGGGTGTACATGCACCTTTGTAGCGGATCACAAAGTCGAGCTCCAGGCCGGTTTCCCTCTTGAAGTAGTAGAGGGACCTGCCCATCTTCGAGAAGACATCGGCGATGAGGTTCTCGAAGACGGCGCCCTTATATGCGAGCAAGTTGCCATTGAGGATGTCGAACTGCGTTCCGTCCTCGAGCATGCTCACGAACAGTCCCGTATCCGCCATGTACACCTTGAACTGGTCTTCGATCGCGTTGCCGTCAAGCGGCAGCTCGGTGATGTGGAGGTTGCGGCAGCGCACGGTTATCCCTGCGTCTTCGATCCACTGGAGGCTGCCGGCAAAGCGGGCGGCTGTGGAGCCCTTCTTCACAAGCGAGTACTGGAACTTCTTGTTCTCCTTGGCGAGCTGACGGGGGATCGACTGGAAGCACTGCTTGATGAGCGGCTTGTCCGCAGCCGGGGCGTATTTGACCATGTCGTCTTCGTATGCGCGCACGATGTCGCGCTGGATCTGCAGCACATGCGCCATGTCGTGGCGCTGGGCGAAAGACTGGACCGCGTCTGGCATGCCGCCCACCACCGCGTATTGCAGCATGAGCTCCCTCATGCGGGAGTGGAGCGCGGGGGGAACCGGGGTCTCGGAGCCGAGGCAGGCGCGCAGCACGTCGATCACGGAGCTGTCTATCCCGTTTGCCCAGCAGAACTCCTCGAAGTCGAGCGGGTGCATGTCGATGACGGTCTCGTAGCCCACGGGAATGGAGGCGGGCGCGTCGCCGTACCCTGCAACGCCGAGCAGGGAACCGGTGCCTATGACGTCGTAGCGGCCGTCGAGGCTGAAGAACTTGAGGGCCGTCCGCGCTTGGGGGCATTCCTGGATCTCGTCGAGGATCAGGACGGTCTCCCCGGGGACAAAGCGCGCCGAGGGCCCCAAGTACGCCGAGGCCATCATGACGATCTGGTCAACGTCCAACGCTCCTGCGAAGATGTCCTTTGCCCCGGGGTTCTCGAAGAAGTTGATGTAGACGACGTTGCTGTAGCTCTCCTGCGCAAAGCGCTGGGCGGCGAAGGTCTTTCCACACTGCCTGCAGCCCTTGAGGATGACAGGCTTGCGGTTTGGGTTGGCCTTCCAGGCGGAGAGCAAGTCGATGACCTTGCGTTTGAGCATTCTGAGCTCCCATCAGGTGTTTTACAACTTTTACAAGGGACTTTATTGAGAATAATAAACTTTTCCAAGGGACTTTTTGGTGATATGCGCAACTTTTCCTAGGGACTTTTTGACACAAAGAACAACTTTTTCAAGGGACTTTTGTGCTGAGTTTCTAGCGCAGAAATCCAAGCATACGTATTCGTGAAGATAACGGCGGCTCCTCCCCTGCCCGAATCATGCTCTTGCTGGTCAAGCCGGGGCGGGCGGTGTGAACACCGAGACCGAACGCTGGGGAGGAGAGGAGCCCGCATCGAACACTGCGGAGCGGAGACGCGCTGGAGGCGCCGCGGGAGCGAGGACTGTCTGAGCGAGCGTAAGCGAGCGAGTTCCGCAGCTGCGGTGCCGGAAGCGCGGCTCGGGCGCGCAGCACTGTTCGGTGAGGGCTCCTCTCCTCCCC
>JBJFGB010000108.1:0-11799 GCA_051892295.1 Faecousia sp.
CGCGCTCCGCGCCGTTGATGACGAAGGTGCCGCCGTTGGTCATGAGCGGGAAATCCCCCATAAAGATTTCCTGATCCTTGATCTCGCCGGTCTGCTTGTTGAGCAGACGGACGCGCACCTTGATGGGCTTTGCGTAGGTCGCGTCGCGTTCCTTGCATTCCTCGACCGTATATTTGGGCTTTTCGTCGAGGGAGTAGTCAAGGAAGGACAGCTCTAAGTTGCCTGTGTAGTCGGTAATCGCGGCGACGTCACGGAATACCTCGCGCAGACCCTCATTCAGGAACCAGTTGTACGAATCCTTCTGAATCTTCAGCAGGTTCGGCATCGACAGGATCTCCTGATACTTGGCGTAGCTCTTGCGCTCGGTCTTTCCGAACTTTACGTCCTTGATTTCCATATCGGTCATCACGCCTTTCTGTACAGATGTAGCTTGGTGTGTTGTTTTGCGCAGAATCCTACGGGGCACGTTCGCATTCCTCTTCTTTTTTGACACACGAGGCGGCGTTGACACTTTATCGTTTTCCCCTCTTGCGCTTTGCGTTAACCCGTGTTATAATGCGATTAGTGGGTGAAGATTGGTGCTTGGCGATATTCCCGCAGTATAGGCATACATTTTATCACACTTTTTTTTATTCGTCAATGGATTTTTTAGAAAAAGTTCGCCTCATACGGAATTTTTTCCGTATGAGGCGGTTTTGTTTTTCAAAAATCAGACATAATCTATAAACCTGTAGCTCTGGGACATGTCCCCGCTGTGTGCAGGAACTACCGACCGCGTACAAACTTGTTTCTACATACCGGCGGGCGGCTGATAGCCGCCCCTACGAGAACAGGCAGGATTCGCGCTGTAGGGGCGGCTATCAGCCGCCCGCTTGCAGGTACTACCGTCTACAGATTACTGTCTGCCGCTTACGCATTCGGCGGGGACATGTGCCTGCATTTCAAAACAGCACTTCGTCAAATCGCTCCTGCAGGCTGCGGTAGCGTTCCACGTCGGGCTGCGCAATCTCGCCCGCTGCAATCATCGCTTCAAATTCTGCCTTGTTGACCCACTTGGCATCGCAGGTCTCTCCCTCCTGCAAAACGATCTCCGACTGCGGCACATCCTTTTGCAGCAAATAGATATCGCTGAAATACGAGCGCGAGGCTACACACTCACTCGTCAAAAGCTTAAACTCCGCTCTATCAGCCTGAATGCCGGTCTCCTCTTGCAGCTCGCGGGCAACGGCTTGCAGACTTGTCTCCCCGGCCTGTACCGCGCCGCCGGTCGGCGACCAGAAATTCGGATAGGTTTTCTTTTCCGGGGATCGCTTCGTCAGGAGCGTCTGCCCGCAGGAATTAAAAATCCACACAAACACCACAAGGTGATATTCTCCCCGCCGCATCGGCACGCCGCGCACATGGGTGCGGTGCAGCGGTCGGCGGTTTTTGTCAAATAAGTCCCAAAGCTCCATCTCTATGCCGCCCCCGTCAAATGCTCCACCAAAATCTTAACGCCCATCAAAATCAGAATCAGTCCGCCGATGACCTCCGCCTTCGATTTATATTTCAGTCCGAAGGCGTTGCCGATTTTCACACCGACAGCGGACAACGCGAAGGTCGTTGCGCCCACCAAGGAGATTGCAAGCCAGATATTCGTATCCGTCACCGCGAAAGACACACCCGTTGCCAGCGCGTCGATGCTTGTGGCGATAGCCAAGGGCAGCATTGTTTTCACGGAGAAGGAGTCATTCATCTCCTCTTCCTCCTTCGAAAGCGCCTCGCGCAGCATATTTGCGCCGATCAGCACCAAAAGCCCGAAGGCGATCCAGTGATCGAAGCGTTTTATGTACTCCGCAAAGGAGCTTGCAAGGAAAAACCCGATCAGCGGCATCAGCGCCTGAAAGCCGCCGAAATACGCGCCGGTGATTAAGCCGTGCTTCAGCTGTACCCGCTTTACGGAGAGTCCCTTGCTCACGGACACGGCAAACGCATCCATTGACAGCGCCACGGCGGTAACAAACAGATCAAGCAGTCCCATTGTCTCAATTCCTTCAATCATTTCAAAAAACCGCACTCTTGTCTGCGACAAGAATGCGGTTTTCTGGTGCGAGTGATGCGACTTGAACGCACACGACGGTTGTCACACGCCCCTCAAACGTGCCTGTCTACCTATTCCAGCACACTCGCATATCGGTTTTGCTCCGCTATTGTACATCACAATTTTGGATTTGTCAACCTCTTTTTTCTCTACTTGCGATTTTTTTCTTTCTCTGCTACAATGGTGATAGGAAAAACGCATTTTTGACACTTTGCAGCCAAATACATCAGCCCATATGAGCAATATGCAAATAGCAGCAGTATGATTGTTTTTCAGAGGAGGTCAAACCATGCCCAGATTTTTTGTGCCCAAAGAGGAGATCGGTGAGAGCTTCATGGTTCTGACGGGAGAAAACGCCGCGCACGCAAAGGTGCTGCGGCTGAAAAACGGCGATGCGGTGACCATCTGTGACGGAGAAGGCACGGACTACCGCTGCACCGTCTCGGATGTAGCAAGCGGGCAGATCAGTCTCGTTGTCCACGCCGCCGCGCCTGCGGAGAGTGAGGCGCGCGTGCAGTGCAGCGTCTATATGGCATTCGCCAAGGCGGACAAATTTGAGCATGTCATTCAGAAAGCGACAGAGCTGGGCGCAAGTGAGCTTGTCTGCTTTCCCTCCGCCCGCTGCGTCTCACGGCCCGATGATAAATCGCTTGCCAAAAAGCTGGAACGCTGGCAGAAAATCGCCGCCTCCGCCGCCGAGCAGTCCCGCCGCGGCAAGATTCCGCAGGTCATTGCACTGCCCTCCTATTCAGCCGCACTGGAGCGTGCGGCACAGGCGGAGCTTGCTGTCTGCTTTTATGAAAATGAGGAAAAGCTGACCTTCCGCTCCGCCATTGAGCAAAAAAGCCCCTTCCGCACCGCTGCTCTTTTGACCGGGCCTGAGGGCGGGTTTGAACCGGAGGAGGTTGCGCAGGCGGCAAAGGTGGGCTTGGCGATCTGCACGCTGGGCAGCCGTATTCTCCGCTGTGAAACCGCGCCGCTGTGCGCGCTGTCCGCTCTGATGTATGCAGTCGGTGAATTCTGATTTTTCGCCGCTTCTCCGCTTTTTTCTCCGTTTTTTCATCTTTCTTGCAAAGTCCACTTGACGAATCGCCGCAAATGAGGGATAATGGTTTAGTTACAGATGAGACATGCAACTCGGGAAGCGCTGCACATGCAGAGGCAAAGCTTCCCTCGTATGGTTTGAGGAGAGTATTATGATTGGATTTTATGATTATACGGTCATTTTGACCTTCCTGAGTCTGCTGTCAGCCGTTATGGGCATGATGCTGACCGTCACGGGGCACCCGATTCTTGCAACGATGTGTCTGCTGTTTTGCGGGCTCTGCGATATGTTTGACGGCAAGGTTGCCCGCTCCAAGAAAAACCGCTCCGCAGAAGAGAAGTCCTTCGGCATTCAGATTGACTCTCTGACGGACATTGTCGCCTTTGGCGTTCTGCCTGCGATGATCATGCTTTTCCTCTGCGGTTATCGTTGGTATGCTTATATCATTGCTGCATTTTACGTCCTTGCAGGTCTGATCCGTCTTGCCTATTTCAATGTCACTGAGGAGCAGCGCCAGAAGGATACGGACGAATGCCGCAAGTCCTATTCCGGCTTGCCCATTACCTCCGCGGCACTGATTTTCCCGATCTTTTACTGCGTGATCTCCGCAGGCTGCGTTTGGCTGGATCGCATTGAGCGCTTCGGCGAGCTGTTCTCCGTGCTCCCCTTCCGCATCACGCTCTGCGCCATCACGGCGATCACCGGTCTGTTTTTCATTCTTCCGATCAAGATCCGCAAGCCGCAGTCCAAGGAGCTTTGGGCTTTCTTCGCCGTCGGTGTGCTGGTCGCGTTCGTCCTGCTGCTCGTCATGATCAATGCGCAGATCAAGGCTCGCTAATGCCCATGAAAAAGCTTTTGATTTTAATGAACCCCTGCTCGGGGAAGAAAAAAGCAAACCGCGTACTCGCGGAAATCATTGACATTCTCAATCGCGGCAGCTTTGACGTTACGGCGTATATGACCGCAGCGCGCGGAGACGCAACGACCGTTGCCGCAGAAAGGGCTGCGGAATTCGACGTGCTCCTCTGCATCGGCGGCGACGGCACCTTTAACGAGGTTATTTCCGGACTTTACTCCGTCGGCAGCAAGACGCCCGTCGCCTATATCCCTGCGGGCAGCACGAATGACTTCGCCAACAGCCTGAAGCTCTCCAAAGACCTGCTGCAAGCCGCGCGGGATGTCGTCGAAGGTACGCCGCGCCCGCTGGATATCGGCAGATTTAACGACCGTTACTTCTCTTACATTGCCTCCTTCGGCGCTTTTACGCGGGCGTCCTATGCCACCTCGCAGAGTCTGAAGAACGCATTGGGGCATTTTGCCTACATACTCAGCGGCGTGAAGGAGATTGCCTCCATCCGCAGCAAGCATTTGCGTTTGACCCTTGCCGACGGCACGGTGTTTGAGGACGACTACATTTTCGGTGCGATCAGCAATTCCACCTCCGTGGCAGGACTTTTGACCCTTGCGCCCGATCTGGTCGATATGAACGACGGGCTGTTTGAAGTCCTGCTGATTCGTAAACCGAAAAATCCGTTGGAATTGAGCGATTGCGTCCTTGCTCTGACGACGCAGGACTACAACACGCCCATGCTGACGATGGCATCCAGCGAGCGAGTCGAGATTGAAGCGCCCGAGGATATGGACTGGACGCTCGACGGCGAGCGCGCGGACGGGGCGGCACACTGCACGGTGGAGAATCTCCGCAGCGCAGTCAATGTCATTACCAATCCGAAATCATAATCATATTCGCCGCTGCCTGCGCAGCGGCGTTTTTGGAGGTAGCCATGAAAACCGTATGTAAGCGCCTGCATCGAGGCGACGATCTGTTCAAAAGCATACAAGCCCTTGCAAGGGAACAGCACATCGGCGCGGGCGTCGTTCTCTCCGCTGTCGGCTGCATCAGTCAGGGTGTTGTCCGCGATGCAAGCGGCGTAACCCTGCGCAAAATCGACGAGCCTTGCGAGATCGTCTCTTTGAACGGCACCGTCAGTGAGATACGCTGCCATCTGCATATCGCGCTTTCCAAGGAAGACCTGTCCACCGTCGGCGGGCATCTTGTCGAGGGCTGCATTATCAACACCACCTGCGAATTGGTGCTCGGCGTTTTAGACGGGTGGCATATCGACACGGAATTTGACGCGGAGACCGGCTATGACGAGCTGATTTTCCATGAGGAGGCATACCAATGAAAAACACCACACTATGTTATATTGAAAAGGACGGCTGCTATCTGCTGCTGCACCGCATTAAGAAGGAAAACGACCTCAACCGCGACAAGTGGATCGGCATCGGCGGGAAGTTTGAGGAGGACGAAAGCCCCGAGGAATGTCTTTTGCGCGAGGCAAAGGAGGAGACAGGACTGACGCTGACGGACTTTCGCTACTGCGGCATTGTCACCTTCGTCTCGGACAAGTGGGAGGGCGAATATATGCACCTGTTCCACGCGACAGGCTTTGAAGGCACGCTGCGTGACTGCGACGAGGGCACGCTTGAGTGGATCGAAAAGGAGCGCTTTGCCTCGCTTCCGCAATGGGAGGGCGATAAGATCTTCCTCCGCCTGATGGAAGACCATGTTCCCTTCTTCTCTCTTAAACTCTGCTACGAGGGTGATAAACTCACCTATTCCGCCCTCAACGGCAAGCCTCTCTAATCCCTGTAGGGCGGGGACATGTCCCCGCCGTCCGCGAAGCGGCAGACGGTACGCATGAACGAGTTTGTACTCGGTTGGTAGTTCCTACACCGGCGAGGACATGTCCCCGGCCTACAAAGTTTCCAAATAGCTCCCCGCCGCAAATTTGTTCATGTTTGCGGCGGGGCTTACTATATATAATAGCGGGGGTGATTGCGTGGGAAAACGGAACTCCATTCTCAGCGGCGCAATCCTGCTGACGGCGGCAAATCTCCTGCTGCGGCTGATTTCCATCGGCTTCAATGTGTTTCTGACGGACGAGATCGGCGCGTCGGGCTTAGGACTGCTCCAGCTCATCTCTACGGTCGGTACGTTTGCCATGCTCGTCGGCACCTCCGGCGTGCGTGTCGCCTCCATGTGCCTCGCCGCCGAGGAATTCGGACATCGCCGCCTCGGTGGGGTCAAGGCTGCGGTCAGCGCGTGCATGCGCTATGGGCTGCTCATCAGCTCCATTGCGGGCACGGCGCTGTTTTTCCTTGCAGACTATTTCGCCTCCGCATGGCTCGGCGACCTCCGCGCAGCGCTGTCCCTACGGGTTATGGCTGTCTTTCTGCCCTTTACCTGTCTGTCGGGAATCATGAGCGGCTATTTCACTGCCTGCTCCCGCATCCGTCAGCTCGTCGTGGTTGAGATCGCAGAGCGGATTTTTTGCGTAGGCTTCACGGCAGTATTGCTGCTTTCCTGGGCAAAAGGCGACTTGGAGCGCGCCTGCTGTGCAATCATGCTTGGCAATTCCGTCGGCGCGGTGCTTGACTTTTTTGTTCTCTACTTTTTCTACCGACGCCATATCCGCCATGCCGCACCGCCCAAGGAGCCGCTGCATATCCGCGCAAGGCTTCTGCGTCTTTGCGTCCCGCTCGCGCTCAACGACTATCTGCGCGCGGGACTGAACACTGCCGAGCAGCTTCTGATTCCCTACGGGCTTGCACGTTTCGGCGGTTCGACCACGCAGGCGTTGGCGGATTACGGCACCATTCACGCCATGGTTTTCCCGATTCTGATGTTCCCCGCCGCAATCCTTTACTCCGTCTCCGATCTGCTCGTCCCGGAGCTCTCCCGTAGCCGCGCCACGAGGAGACAACTCCGCATCTCCGATTTGACCGACAAATGTCTGCGCCTGACCATGCTCTTCGCCGCCGCCTGCGCGGGTTTTATGTTTATCAATGCCGAGGATCTGGGTATGCTCGTTTACAAAAGCGCCGACGCGGGACGCTATCTTCGCATTTTCGCACCGATGCTGCTGATGCTCTATCTCGACGCGATCACCGACGGGATGCTCAAGGGGCTTGCAGAACAGGTAAGCTGCGTGCGCTATAATACCTTTACCTCCCTGCTCGATGTCGTCCTGCTTTTTCTGCTGCTGCCGAAATGGGGCATCGAGGGCTATGTGTTCAGCTTCACCGTTACCCACGCAATCAACCTGTTCTTGAGCTTGCGCCGGTTGCTTTTGACCACAGGGCACCGCCCGCGCAGCTCCGACTTTGTGCGCCCGCTGCTCTGCCTGCTGCTTGCCGCCCTGCCTGCCATGCTCCTGCCCTGCGGCAGCCTCCCTCCCCTGTCCGCCCTTTTGTTGCGTGGCACGTATTTCCTCGCGCTCCTCGTTGCGCTCTCCTACCTGACGGACGCCCTGCTTCTGCGCGACCGCCGCTGGCTCCGGCGTGTTTTCGGCGTTGACAGAAAGCAAAAGCTCGGTTAAAATAACGGCAGAAAGAAGGGTCGTTATGCCGCAAAAAGCAACGCCGCAGGCACAAATGCATCCCATCCCGCCGCTGTTTGACGAAGGCTCGCGGGTGCTGATCCTCGGCTCGTTTCCGTCCGTCAAGTCCCGTGAGGCGATGTTCTTCTATGGGCATCCGCAAAACCGTTTTTGGCGCATTATGGCAGCGCTGACCGAAAGTCCCGTGCCGCAAACCGTGGAGGAAAAGAAAGCGCTGATCCTCTCGAACCATTTCGCCCTTTGGGATTCCATCGGCAGCTGCACCATTGCCGGCTCCTCCGACAGCAGCATCCGCGATGTCGTGCCGAACGATCTGCGCATCATCGTCGATCACGCGCCGATTGCGCGCATTTTCTGCAACGGCGCGGCCTCGCTCAAATACTACCGCCGCTATAACGAACCGCTGTTAGGAAGACCCGCCGAGGTTCTGCCCTCCTCCAGTCCCGCCAACGCCGCATGGTCGCTTGAAAGCCTGATCGACGCATGGCGCGTGATACAATCTCTGTAGGGCGGGGACATGTCCCCGCCGGTGTAGGAACTACCGACTGCGTACAAGCTTGTTCATCTGTATCGTCCGCCGCTTACGCGGAACGGCGGGGACATGTCCCCGCCCTACAGATGATTTCAGCGCAATCTTTCAAAAAAGCATCACGGCGCGTGACCGTGATGCTTTTTATTAAAATATCCAAATTGCCGGCAGGTCGCCCGGTTCCATGCCCGCTTTTTGCTGCAAGCGAATCGAAGCCTCATTCCCGTCAATGACCTGACCGAAGGGCGTCCAACCGCGCTCTAAATGCCAGCGGATCAGGAAATTTTCCAGCATCATCCCGTAGCCCTTGCGGCGGTGTTCCGGAAAGACCTCGAGCATTCCCATGCTGCCCTCGCTGTGCGTGCCGATAAAGCCCGCAAGCTTGCCGTCCTCGAACAGTCCCCACATTCTCCCCGCCTGAATGCGCTCAATCAGATACGGCTCCGTGTGGGAAAACAGCTGATAATGCTGCGCCGCAAGCTTGGAATGGCACAGCTCCAACGGACGAATGTCGCAATCGGGCAGTTCGGGCGCTTCTTCGCGCCAGTAGCTCCACTGGGAGCAGGGATTAAAGCCGGAAAAGCCAAATTCCGCGCGCACCTTTTCCAGCGCATCACGGCTTTTGACAACGATCTGCGTCATTTTTTCCGTGTCGAGCACATGCAAAATACCGCACAGGTGTTCGCCGTCGAGAATATCAGACATGAAGGTATCGCCCTCCGCTGTCTGTACAACGCAGCCCTCACCGCCTTCATAGAGAAGCTTCCCTCCCTCATGCTCCAGCAGTGCATATAAATCAACGGTATTGTGATTCTTTTCCATTGTACCTTACTTCCTTATTTGATTCAACTCTGCGATAAACTCCGGTGTCGTGCCGCAGCAGCCGCCGATCAAGCGCGCGCCCGCTTCCGTCAACACCGCCATGTGCCTTGCAAATTCCGCTGCGCCCATCGGATAGACCGCCTCGCCGCTGTCTGAGATCGCGGGCAATCCCGCGTTCGGCTTGACCAAGAGCGGCACCCTCGCCACACGCTGCATATTGCGCACCAAGCTGACAAGCTGCTCCGGCCCGCAGGAGCAGTTGATGCCGACTGCCGCCGCGTCCAGCTCCTGCAAGGTCTGCACCGCCTCGACGCAGTCGCCGCCGAAATAGGCGCTGCCATCCGCCTGCACCGTCAGGCTGCACAGCACCGGCAGATCGCAAACCGCCTGTGCCGCCTCCAAAGCCACCGTTGTCTCGTCCACGGCAAGCATCGTCTCGACGACAAGCAGATCGGCGCCCGCCTCGCAAAGCGCCTCAATCTGCTCCCGATAGAGATCGAACAGCGTCTGGTAGCGCATCGTTCCCATTGGCTCCAGCGGCACACCCGTGGTCGTCAGATCGCCTGCGACGAGGGCATTTCCCTCCGCCGCTTCTTTGGAAAGGGCAACCAGCTTTGTGTTCAGTTCCCGCACGCGCGCCTCCAATCCGTGCCGCGCCAAGCTGTGGCGATTGGCGGAAAAGGTCGGCGCATAGATGATGTCGGAACCGGCGCGCACATACGCCCGTTGCAGCTCCAAAAGTGCCTGTGGATGCTCACACACCCACGCCTCTGTACAAACACCCCGCGGCATTCCCGCTTTCATCAGATTTGACCCTGTCGCGCCGTCGAGCAAAACAATCTTTTTTTTGCACAGTGCCGCAAATTCTTCTTTCTTCATAAGCCTCTCCTGTTTTTTCTCTTAGTATACCCTCTTTTCCCTGCCTTTGCAATATTGAAATCCGCAGAGTGATTTGCTATAATGGAGAAAAAGCGCAACAGAAGGAGGAAATTATGAAAAAAACCGTTTTAAGAAAATACGCAAACCTGATTGCGACCGTGGGCATCAATGTCCAAAAAGGGCAGGAGGTCTTTGTCGCGGCAGAGCTGGATCAGCCGGAATTCGTCAAGATGGTCGTGGAGGAGTGCTACCGCGCGGGCGCGAAGCGCGTCATCGTCGACTGGTCGTATCAGCCCCTTGACAAAATTCAGATTCGCTGGCGCAGCCAAAAGAACCTCGGCACCGTCGCCGACTGGGAGGAAGCGCGCTGGAAGCATTATCTCGACGAGATTCCCTGCCGCATCTACCTCGTCTCCGAGGATCCCGACGGCATGAAGGGAGTCAATCAGGAGAAGATGATGAAGGCGCAGCAGAGCAAGATGAAGGTCATCAAGCCCTACCGCGACCAAATCGAGAACAAGTATCAGTGGTGTATCGCCGCCGTACCGGGCGTGGCATGGGCAAAGAAGCTCTTCCCCAGCCTCTCCAAAGCGCAGGCGGTCGAAAAGCTCTGGGAGGCGATCCTCGCCGCCTCGCGGGTGGACGACGATCCCGTCGCCGCATGGAAAGCGCACAACGAGGACCTTGCAAGGCGCTGCGCCTATCTCAACAGCCTCGGCATTGAGACGCTGGTCTACCGCAGCTCGAACGGCACGAATTTCCGCGTCGGCATGATTGAGGATGCCGAATTTAAGGGCGGCGGTGAAACAAGTCTGCTCGGGCATTACTTCAACCCGAACATTCCCTCCGAGGAGGTCTTTATCTCCCCGAAGCGCGGCGTCGCGGAGGGCATCGTCTATTCGACCAAGCCCCTGAGCGTACAGGGTCAGCTCGTGGAGAATTTCTCTGTCCGCTTCGAGAGCGGCAAAGCGGTCGAGGTGCACGCCGAGAAGAACGAGGAACTGCTGAAAAAGCTCATCTCGATGGATGAGGGTGCCGCCTATCTCGGCGAATGCGCGCTCGTCCCCTACGATTCCCCCATTCAGAACACGGGGCTCCTGTTCTACGAAACCCTGTTCGATGAAAACGCCGCCTGCCATCTCGCCCTCGGCATGGGCTTTGCCGACACCATCAAGGGCTTTGAGAATTACACGCTTGAGGAGTGCCGCGCAAAGGGCATCAACGACTCGATGATCCACGAGGACTTTATGATTGGCTCAGCAGATCTCGACATTGACGCCGAAACCCGCGACGGCAAGACCGTCCCCATCTTCCGCAACGGCAACTGGGCATTCTGAGCATCAAAAATTACCGCCTCGCAGCTCGTTCCCTTCAAGGGGAGCGACCTGCGAGGCGTTTTTTCATAAGCTGCCGCCAATCATCGGTAAGCGCTAAATAATCGCACGGTAGTGACAAAAACGGCAGACCTCGTGTTTGAGGTCTGCCGTTAGTCGAGATAGCATTTTTCGTAAGCTGATGTGCGCAAAGCCGGTATCCTTCTCACAGCTGTCATAGGCATAGGTAACCGCATAGTAGGCCAGCAGCTTTACCTGTTTGGAATGATCTGCATTTCGTGACGAAGAAATTTTTTGCCAATAATAATAGCTTTTCTCCGAGATACCCCGTTGACGACAAAGCTCTTTGTTTGTCAATTCGCTGGACTGACATTACCGGATCAATAAAGCCCGGCTTTACGCACGATACGCATCCCGTACCTCCAATGCATTTGCCATTTCGCACCATCCCTTTCAGCGTTCTCAAAAAACTCACCGTGAGTTTTTTGAGTTTTGGGATATTATCTCATAGCTATGGTGCAAATGATAGGTGTGCGGTTATTGAGCGCTTACGACGGTACAGGCGATCATATTTGTTCGCGGTCGGTAGTTCCTACATGCGGTGGGGACATGTCCCCGACCTACAGAGATGCGTCAGGAAAAAAAAGAACGGTTCAATGAAAAAAGTTGTGTGGTAGAACAAAACAAGTAGTGACAAAAAGTGG
>JBJFGB010000109.1:0-11778 GCA_051892295.1 Faecousia sp.
TATGACCGTGAGCGGCAATTTCTCTCGTTTCAAAGGCATCACAGCGGGAGCAGGTTCGTTTCTCCTCGCCCTTCTCCGTGCAGGTGGGTGCTTTTATCTGCGTCCACGCGCCGTAGTCATGCCCAAGGGCGGCTACGGTTTTCTGCGCAACGATTACCGTACCGCAGACAGTGCAGTGCTTTCCCTCGGTTTTGCCCTTTTCGGTACAGGTCGCGGGAACAGCGGCATCAATGACCTCCGTATGACCGTGAGCGGCAATTTCTCTCGTTTCAAAGGCATCACAGCGGGAGCAGGTGCGTTTCTCCTCGCCCTTCTCCGTGCAGGTGGGTGCCTTCGTCTGCGTCCACGCGCCGTAGTCATGCCCAAGGGCTGCTACGGTTTTCTGCGCGACTAACACCGTATTACAGGTGGAACAACGCTTGCCCTCGGTCTTGCCGTTTTCGGTACAGGTGGCGGGGACGGCGGCATCAATGACCTCTGTATGACCGTGAGCTGCGATTTCTCTCGATTCAAAGGCATCACAGCGGGAGCAGGTGCGCTTCTCCTCGCCCTTTTCCGTGCAGGTGGGTGCTTTCGTCTGTATCCATTCACCGAAATCGTGACCCAGCGCGGCTACGGTTTCCTGCGCGACTAACACCGTGTTACAGGCGGAGCAGTGCTTTCCTTCCGTCTTGCCCGCTTGGGTACAGGTCGCCGCGACTGCCGGATCGATGACCTCGGTGTGCCCAGTCGATTCAACCTCTCTCGTCTCAAAGGCATCGCAGCGGGAGCAGGTGCACTTCTCCTCGCCCTTTTCCGTGCAGGTGGGTGCCTTCGTCTGCGTCCACGCGCCATAGTCATGTCCAAGGGCGGGAAGCTCCTCCTGCGCAACAATCACCGTGCCGCAGACAGCGCAGTGCTTTCCCTCGGTTTTGCCCTTTTCGGTACAGGTCGCGGGAACCGCCGGATCAAGAACCTCGGTGTGTCTCGCTGCGGTCTGCTTGTTTTTCACGATATTCTCAATGAAACGCATGAGGATGGCAGCCACTTGCGCTCTGGTGGCGTTGCCCTGCGGGAGGAGCTTGCCGTCGGAGCCGTTGATGATCTGCTCCGCCACCGTCCACTGCATGGCGTCCTTCGCCCAAGCCGAAATCTTGCCGCTGTCGGGAAAGCCGCTCAAATCGCCGCGCTTGCTCGTGTCAATGCACTTCTTTCCCGCGTAACGGAACAAAATCGCCGCCATCTGCTCCCGGGTGATACTGCCCTCGGGGTCGAATTTGCCGTTGCCGACACCGCTGACGATCCCATTCGCGGCAGCCCAAGCAACCGCGTCGGTGTACCATGTCCCGTTGGGCACGTCGGTGAAGCTGTTCTCTCCCTCCGCAGGCTCCCCCTCGTAGCGCCACAGCACGGTTACAAGCATTGCCCGCGTCATGCTGCCCTCGGGAGCGAACCTGTCGTTGCCGACGCCGTTCATCAACCCGTTCCGCACGGCATAATCCACCGCGTCAACATACCACTCGTTTGCAGGAATATCGCTGAATGCCAGTGCCGCGCTCTTTTCGCCGCAGGCGCTGCAAACGCCGTTTTCGTACTGATGCCCAAGGGCATCAACATATTTGGTTATCGTTCCGTCACAGTAGGCGACGGAGCCGATGCCCATATCGTACAGCGGCTTGTCAAAATAGACATTGCCGCCCTCCACGGGATAGGCAATGTCATCGTCATTCGCACTGACGGAGAAGATCCCCTGCGGCAGCAAGCCGATGACCAGCGCCGCAAGGAGAACGATGGAAAGGATTCGCCGTTTCATAGAATGTTCCTCCTTTATTGCATCATTTATGGATACGCGGAGCTATGCTTCTTGGCGCTTGCCGCGAAAGCTTCTGTAGGGCGGGGATATGTCATACGCCGTTGTTCGCAGCCTCTCCGCAGAACACGACGACCCGGCGTGCCGTTGCGGGAACGACCGACCATGTACATGCTCATTCATTCCTGCCATCCGCCGCTTACATTGTCATTGGACGATCGCGGAATCTCGTCTGCGCGCTACTCCGCTTGGAAGCGGATTCCCTGCACTGCGGCAAAGGTCTCAATATAGCTTCCCGCCTCGCCGTAGATCGTGAGAAACTCCTTGCTGCCGTAGAACATCCCCTCGGCGTCATATTCGGAAATCGAAGTCAAGGATGCGGGGATACGGACCTTCTCCAAGTTAGGGCACCAGCCAAATGCCGCTTCTCCCATCTCCTCCAGCCCGTCCCCGAGAATCACCGTACGCAGAGAGGGGCAGCAGAAAAACGACAAATCATCAAGCTCTTTCGCGCCTTCACATATCGCGATTTCAAAGTACTCGTTGTTAAAAGCAAGTCCTTCCGGTATACACTCGACGCTTGCAGGAATCAACACTGCCCGAACATGACTTTCAAAATGGGTCGAAAAAATGTAACAATAAAGCTCAGTGACCGGCTCCCCGTCGATTTCCGCGGGGATCACAACGATCGGCTCCGAACCGATATATTTCTCAATGGCGATACCTCCACCCGAGTGTGAATATTCAAAATCAGAAGCAGGCGTTTCGGGATAGGCGCGCAGCATTTCCTCCGTGATCGGCTCGTTCTCGTCCACCTTCGGCGCAGTCGAACCCTGCTCCGAGACCGAGGAAGCTGCGGTCTCCGGGTCATTGCCCGATATTGCCGGATCGGTATCGCCGCAGGCAGTCAGGAAAGCGCAAAGCATCGCGCAAGCAACCAGTAAAGAGATGATTTTTTTCATTCCGATTCTAACCTTCCTTTTCGTTTGGATTTTAGCGCCTCATTCCGAGGGAGCTCGTGAAGTCAGCGCGTCAAAAATGCCGCGTCCTACAGCCGTTGATTGCGTTCATCCGTAGGACGCGGCACCCTGCGTAGGTGCAGGAGCTTTCCTCCCGTGCCATCACAGGGAGTTCAGCGACGCGTCAATTTTCTGTTTCCGAAAACCTCATGTAGGGCGGGGACATGTCCCCGCCGGTGTAGGAACTGCCGACTGCGTACTAACAGATTCCACCCGTACCGTCTTCCGTTTCGCGGAAGGCGTGCCGGTGTAGGAACCGCCGACTTCGTACAAACACGTTCGTCCCGTACCGCCCGCCGTTGCGCGGACGGCGGGGACATGTCCCCACCCTACAAAGGCTGTTTTGTTAATCGCAGGCTTTCACATATCAATTTTGAAGCACGCAACGGCACGGTTGCGCAGCCGTTCGCGACGAAGGAACGTTACGGATGCGGCATACCCCCTGCACAGCCCTTGGCGACGAAGGAGCCTTACGGATGTGGCGTGCCCCTTGCGGGTATTGCGGGTACAATCCCATGCGGGAACCGTCCTCCCCATCATTGCCATAAACTCCGGGTACATATCCTAAGCCGGTGCAGGAACCACCGACTGCGTACAAACTTCCTTCCCATGTCATTGCGAGGCGCAACGCGCCGTGGCAATCTCGTGCAGGAACTGCCGACTGCGTACAAGCTTCCCTCCCATGTCATTGCGAGGCGCAACGCGCCGTGGCAATCTCGTGCAGGAACTGCCGACCGCATACAAATTTGTTCGCCGATACCGTCTGCCGCTTCGCGGTCGGCGCGCCGAGTCGGCGTGCCCTACGAATGTGGAATACACCCTCACCGTAGGGCACGACGACCTCGGCGTGCCGCTGCGGGATCGACCGGTCGCGTACACGGCGGCGGAAAGCAGCGAAGTTACCAAGCGACGACGCTATTCACTATTCACTATTCACTATTCACTATTCACCGCCCCTACGCTTCACGCCTTCACAATATTCTCAATAAACCGCATCAAAATCGTCGAGACCTGCGCTCTGGTGGCGTTGCCCTGGGGGAGGAGCTTGCCGTCGGAGCCGTTGATGATCTTTTCGGCGACCGTCCACTGTACCGCGTCCTTCGCCCACGAGGAGACCTTTCCGCTGTCGGGGAAGCCGCTCAAATCACCGCGTTTTCCCGTGTCGATGCCCTTCTTCTGCGCATAACGGAACAAAATCGTCGCCATCTGCTCGCGGGTGATGTTTCCCTCCGGGTCAAATTTTCCGTTGCCGACGCCGCCGACAATCCCGTTCGCAGCCGCCCAAGCCACTGCGTCGGTGTACCATGTCCCCTTGGGCACATCGGTGAAGATGTTTTCTCCCTCCATCGGCTTGCCCTCGTAGCGCCACAGCACGGTCACAAGCATTGCCCGTGTCATGCTGCCCTCCGGATCGAACTTGCCGCCGCCGACACCGTTCATCAGCCCGTTCTCAACGGCATAATTCACCGCACCGGCATACCATTCGTTCGCCGGAACATCGGTAAAGGCTTCCGCGACCTCCTTCGCGCCGCAGCGGGTGCAGACGCCGTTGACAAAGCTGTGTCCCAGCGCGGGGATACTTTCGGTCTTCGTGTCGCCGCAGTCGCAGCGCAGAACCTTGGTGCCGGATGCCGTGCAGGTGGGCTGCACCGTTACGGTTTCGGTATAGCTGTGGGTGTGGCTGCCGACGGTGACCGTGCAGCTCGCCTTTACGCCGCCCGCGGTAAAGGTAACGGTGGTTGTGCCGTTGGCAACCGCCTTGACCAGACCGCTCTCGGAGACGGTCGCAACCTTCGTGTCAGCGCTCTCCCACTCGACCTCTCCGGTGAAGTCCATCGGCGTGACGCTCGGAATCAGGCGGTAGGTCTTGCCCTTTTCCAGAGAAAGCTCCGTGACATTCAGACCGAGGCCCTGCACGCTCTTGTCGATGGCAACGAACTTTGCCCCGATCTCGGCGGCGTAGGTGTCCGCGCGGGTGCCTGCCACGCCGTAAATGGTGAGCTTGCCGGGATAGCTGAAGGCGGAGGCGGAGATTGTCTCGGCATAACGGGGAATGGTAATCTCCGTCAGCCCGGTGCAGTTGGCAAAGGCATTATCGCCAATCTTCTTGACGCTGAAGGGCAGAACGATTTTCTCCAACGCGGGGCACTCAAAGAACGCCTTTGCGGGAATCTCGGTAATGTTGACGCCCAGTGTGACATCGCGCAGGTTATCGCAGCCCGCAAAAACAGAGGTGCCGATCTGGGTAACCGTCCCGGGAACGGTAACAGCGGCCAGCGCGTCACAGTTTTGGAAAGCGCCGTTACCGATCGTGACCACATTCCCAAGGTCAACGGAAGCAAGCGCAGTGCATCCCGCAAACGCGCCCCTAGAAATTTCTGTGACCTTCTCGGGAATCCGGATGCTCTTGAGCGCCGTGCAGCCCGAAAAGGCATCAAAACTGATTTTTGTCACTTTCTCCGGAATCGTAATTTCAGTAAGTGCAGTACAATTGCTAAAGAGGTCATGTTCCATCGTGCTCAGGTCATTGGGCAGTGTAACCTTCGTCAAATTCGTACACCCGCTGAAGGCGCTGTAGCCAATGGAGTTGACGGTCTGGGGAAGCTGCATTTCGGTCAAACCGGTGCATCCTGAGAAGAGATTCGGAGCAATTTTGTCAATTCCCTCCTCAAAGCGGAATGTATTCAACGAGCTGCAGTCTTCGAACGGACGCATGCCGCAATCAGTCAGCGATTTCGGCACAGAGACAGAGGTCAGATTTGTACAGCCGCTGAACGCAAGGTAACCCAGCTCCTTCAATCTTGCAGGCAGCTTAATTTCGGCCAGAGCCGTGCAGCCTTCAAACGCCTCAAGCCCAATCTTGGTGATGTCGTCAGAAAAATTCACGGTTTTCAGGTTCACACAGTTTTCAAAAGCATTGGTTTCGATAGACGTTACGGTGTCCGGAATCGTGATCTCCGTCAAGCCGGTGCAACCCGACATCAAGTTCCCCGGGATCGTCACGATGCCCGCTTCAAAATGGATCGTATTCAACGAGCTGCAGCTGCCAAACGGTATAATCCCGCATGTTGTCAGCGATTTCGGTACAAAAACGGAGGTCAGATTTGTGCAGCCCGCGAACGCATAGTAGCCTAACTCTTTCAAGTTTGCAGGCAGGTCAATCTTGGTCAGAGCCGTGCAGTCTTCAAATGCTTCGGGACCAATGTTGGTAACGCTATCCGGAATCGTAATCTCCGTCAAACCGGTGCAGCCCGCCATGAAGTTTCCCGGAATCGACAGGATCCCTGCCTCGAAATTGACTGTATTCAATGAGGTGCAGCCATTAAACGGTCTACTCCCGCATTCTGTCAGCGATTTCGGCACATAGAGAGAGGTCAGATTTGTACAGCCCGCGAACGCATAGTAGCCTAACTTCTTCAAACCGGAGGGCAGCTTGACGGAGGTCAGCGCGGTATTTTTCGCAAACGCATTACTCTCTATCGCCACAACAAGATGCCTGTCCAGTGTGTCGGGGATGGTCAGGTCGGCAGTGCTGCCGGTATACTTCTTGATGCTCGCATTGCCGTCAGTGTCGAGCGTGTAGGTATAGTCGCCGGAGGTATAGTCCGCCGCAAGAACCGTCGGCAGCATTGCGCAGAGCAGCGCAAATACGAGAAATACGATAACAACTTTTCTTTTCATGATGTTTCCCTTCCTTTCCATTTTGGAACCTAAGCTTACGGTTCCACACTGCTATGATAGCAACGACTTATTATGGAGTTGTTATGAAAATCCGTTTTTTTCCCTCCTTTTTTAGAGAATATCCGCCAAATTTGACTCGTATCACGACATCCGCAACCGCATTGCTGCCATAGAATAAAAAAACGCAAGCCACAACAGCGTCATGGCTTGCTGAAATTCAAAAATCTCCCCCGTAGAGTGGGGACATGTCCCCGCCGGTGCAGGAACTACCGACTGCGTACAAATTTGTTCGCCGATACCGTCAGCCGCTTCGCGGTCGGCACGCCCGGTGGTCGTGCCCTACGATCCATCGAACGCACCCTCAACGTAGGGCGCGACGACTCGGCGTGCCGGTGCAGGAACTACCGACTGCGTACAAACTCCCTTCCCATGTCATTGCGAGGCGCAACGCGCCGTGGCAATCTCGTGCAGGGGCCTCTCATTTATATCTTCTCATCCATCCTGTCCGCCGCAGCCGGAAGCTCAAGCCGCGGCCCGCAAAGCACCCTGCGTTATTTCCGCATGGTTGCAATCAGCTCCGAAAGCAGTCGCACCTGCTCCGGCGACAAGCCCTGTGTGTCCAGGCATTGCGGCGTTTGGCGGTCTTCTCTCCCCAGTAAATAGTCCGTACTGCACCGATAAAGATAAGACAGCGCAAGCAGATTCTCCGTGCTGGGCGTACGCTCTCCCGTCTCATAGCTCGAGATGATCGACGGCGAAACACGCAAAGTATTCGCCACCTGCCTTTGCGCGTAGCCGCAGCGTATCCGCAGTTCTCTCAAACGCTCCGGTAATCCTTGAATCATGAATAAGCACCTCCAACACTTATTGTAGAGTATATCCCAACACTGTCGGAGGATTATTTATACTCTTAAAGTGTTGACAAAATGAATTTCTTGATGTTATAATAGTATGAACGAGGATTTCCGGTACGCTTAGGTGTTGACAATACCGATCGTTTGATGCTATACTTAAACTGTAATTGAATAAAAATCTATTTTTCGTGGAAAACGGTCATGCTTCGTTTCCCAGCAGGCAAAACACGGTAAGCGATAAGATAATTCTCCAAGGTACGGTCTTTCTCTTTGTAGCCCGATTGTATTCAACTCTGGCAAAAAACGTGGAAGGAATGAGATGCATTGGCAAGAATTCTGATCGTCGAGGACGAAAAAATGATCAATGAACTGATCCTGCGTAATCTTCAGGCAGTCGGTCACACCTGTGTGCAAGTCTATGACGGTCAAGAAGCGCTGCAAAAAATCAAAGCTGCGCGGTTTGATCTTGTGATTCTGGATGTCATGCTGCCGTCCATGTCCGGCTTTGAGGTCATGGAGCAGATCAAAGAGACCCCCGTGATTTTTCTCACATCAAAGGGCAACGTCGTGGATAAGATTCACGGTCTCCGGCTCGGCGCGGAGGACTACATGGTAAAGCCGTTTGAAATGCTCGAACTGATTGCGCGCGTGGATGTGGTGCTGCGCAGGCGGAAGGTAAACCGCGATATTTTCCGCTTGGGAGATGTCACGGTAAATCTCGAAACGCTGCAGGTCACCAAGTCCGGCGAACCCGTAGAGCTTGCGCCGCAGGAGCTTCAGCTTTTGGAGGTGCTTGTGCGGAACCGGAACATCGCCCTGTCGCGGGAAAAGCTGCTCGATCTGGCATGGGGCTTCGATTATCTGGGCGATATCCGCACCGTGGATGTCCATATTCAAAAGCTGCGGAAAAAGCTGGATTGGACGCCGTACATCAAGACGGTTTATAAGCTCGGATACCGGCTGGAGCTGCCGACGGAGACCGCGGAATAATGCTTCGCTCAAAAACGACTGCGTTTTGCCCTGTCGTTTTTGAGCGTTTTTTTCGTTTTGAAAATAACTCCCTAACATCTGCGTGATAGCCTGTTTTCAGAAAATCTGAAAGGCGAGGTGTTTGACAAATGAAAAAAAGGACACATTTTTTCCTCTCGCTGCTGCTGATCTGTATCAGCGCGGGGCTGCTGGGCCTTTTGCTCAGCAATATGCGGCACAATGCGAAAAGCGTTGCGGACATACTTGCGCGGGAGGATCTGAACATTGATGTCGGTATTTTCGCAAAGCAGGACATTCCCGAAAAGCTGCTGCCGGAATTGATCGACCCCTCCGGCGAAAGGGAGAATCTCATTTACAGCTTTGATTCGAGCGAGCAATACTGCATCAATCGCTTCCTCACATATTTTTCGGAGCAGTCCTTCGGCAGCTACGATTCCGACGACTCTGCCGCATTGGTGGATTTTGCATACCGGTATGTCCTGCTCCATCGTGTGGACTATGAGGCTTTGTCCGAGGACGATATGCTGGATACGGTCAATCGCGGTCTGGTCGCCGACAATCTCAGCTACATGCTGGCGTCGAATACCGTTGATTCCGTTACGGAGCGCTTTTTCGGAACAACCCTGCAGCACACCGAGGAAGCCTATTCTTTTCTAAGGACAGGCATCGAAGCAGGCAATCGGATCAGTGTGGCAAAAGCAATGTATGCCAATGAGGACGGCAGCTACACGGTAGCGTTTGATATTTATGAATCAAATGCGCAGCCGACCTCCTGCCCGTTTCGTCAAGATGAACTTAGCACCGCGCAGCCAAGGGAGGACTGGTATGACAACCGTCTGTTTTCTTCCTATGCCGAAAGCGCCTATCCGAACCAACACTGGGAATACATCGGCACGACCTCCGGCGTGTCGGCCCCGGATCCCGACGCATACCTCGCCTACGACATATACAGAGTTGATTCCTTTGGGGCGTCCCTCCTGTTTGTTACGCCCTATGGAGGAATTGCTCCCGCGCCGGTCGTCTATGCGTATGACGCGGCAAACCACACGATGACGCTTGTATTTTCAAACGGTTCCTTTCTCGATCGTACGTATTTCACGCTGTCCGACCTGGATGCCCGCGTGCATCCGGATCTGACCTATATCAGCTCCGGAACCGCTGTTGTGCGGTGGCACGGGGAAGCTTCGAATGCCGTCTATCAGCTCATAGCCTACGAGGCGGGAGACGGCGGAACCCACCAAGCCGTTCGCTTCGAGTCCGACGAGCAATACCGGCTCAACCTGTTCCTGAGCAATTTCTCGGAGCAGTACTACGGACATTATGACGCTGATGACAAGGATGCCCTGATCCGTTTTGCATATGTCTATCTGAAAATCAACGACTTCGATGCGTTGGAACCCACCGAGGACAACCGTATGCTGCTGCCGACAGCCGCCGTAGACCGGGTTTTGAATCGTTTCTTCGGCAGCACGATCGAGCATACGGAGAGCGCCTACTACTTCCCGATGGCGGACGGCGAAGCCTACGCCCGTTTCAGCGTCGCAACGGCAATGTCGGCAAACAGCGACGGCACCTACAGGGTAGCGTTCGACATCTACGAGCTGTCCCCGACGGACATCCGGTATGACAGCGTTCCCTCCCAGTATTATGCTCTGACCGCCTCCGACGCGAGGGAGCACACCGGTATCTCCCTCTGCGGCTCCGGCACCGCCGTCATAAGAGACTACACCATCGGCAATTACGCCACCTACCAAGTGATCTCCTACCAATCCGACGAATACTAACTACCGATGAAAAAACTTTTATCGGGGCGAAAATGAAAATTGACACGTCTAATTTTAATGATTGATATCATCTCTGGTCATGAGGCAGCTTACCTTCTTACGCAATATCCCCACAGAGCAGGGACACATCCCCTTAACCCGCGAAGCGGCAGACGGCACCGGCAAATCTCGAAATGACACAGGAGGAGCTACCCATTCGTCACTCAGTGCACCGTTTTCGGATTTTTCCACAAGCTTTGCGCCAGCTCCCTAAGAAAGAGGTGCTGCCTCTCGTGATTCTCGTAAATCATTTTGAGGCAGCACCGTTTTCTTTATATTAACAAGACCTATTCCAGTCCTGTCTCCGCAACCATTTTGGGTGTTCATAACGGATTTGTTATGAACACCCTGTTTTTTTGCCTTCATACGGGTTTTGCACTGCTCTTTTTATGCCAATTTGGGAATGTCTTTTCCTGCGCCACCGTTTCGTTGCGGGTGATGGCCTTCTTCAGTTCTGATTCCAAATGCCTTTATTCCGCCAGAATATCTGTATTGGCTTTCTTTTCCAAAATCGCAGCAAAGGCTTCTTCATCCTTCTCCAAGAGCTGTGACATTCTGCGCAGCTCCGGCTTTACCACCTGTCCGATGGAATCGACCCGGATTTCATGCCGGGTGAAATCGGGTCTTCCCCATAGAACGTGCGCTCACCGGAGCCCACCAGACAAGCTGCCGGGAATCCCCGAAGAGATTCCCGGCAGCTTTTGTGTGTTTATTCGCCGTATGCGTCAGACCATGCTTTCTCCAGACTTCCCCAGTTAGGGATCGGGAGGATTTCCAGCCAGTGCTCGAAATGGAAGTCCTGATCGGGCACACAGTTGTCGAGCCGCGTATAGCTATGCGAGTTGGTCGCTTCCTGGACTGCCTCGTAGTACCAGGCGTCGGGGGTGTTGTCCGGCCAGCTGATCATGTCAGGAAGCATATGCTCTTCTTCCACCGCACGCTCCAGCATACGGTTGATGAGCGTCATGGCTTCGGCACGGGTGATGGGCTGATCGGGACGGAAACTGCCGTCCGGGTCGCCGAAAATCCAGCCGAGCTGCTCGGCCAGTGCGATGTACTGCGCAGCCCAGTGGTTCTCAGGCACGTCGGTAAAGGAATTGCCGCCGTCATAGATCGCTTTGCTGAAACGGGTCGCAATGGCAACGAATTCGGCACGGGTGATGGGCTGATCGGGACGGAAGCTGCCGTCCGGATAGCCTTCCACGATGCCGGCGTTGGTCATGGTGGAGATGGCGTTGTTATACCAGCTGTCATCTGTGACGTCAGAATAGGGATTGGTCTGACTCCAGTAGGCGGCCCGGCTTTCATCGGTCAGTAAGCGGAAGAAAATCGTCGTCACTTCTGCACGTGTGATCAAGCTCATTGGCCGGACAGTGCCGTCCGTATAACCGATGATGTATGCAACATGGTCGCCCTTGTTCAGTTCCGGCACACCTGTTGGCTTAATGTCCGCAATCACCTTGGTCTGGGTGGTTGCCCATTCCACTGTAAAGGTTGCGGTGTAAGTGGTCTCCCCGGCTTCCGTGCAGGTTGCGGGCTTTGTTGCTTCGCTTGTCACCGTGGCGGCTGCCGTTTCCACATGGCTTGCATCGTTCTTGCAGACACGCTTGGCGGTGCAGGTC
>JBJFGB010000110.1:0-2871 GCA_051892295.1 Faecousia sp.
GATGGACGCCAGCACGATGGTGCTGCAGCGGAAGGCCTCGCCGATCAGCTCGCTGACATGTGTCTTGGACACATCATAGACGCGCACGTTGCGCACGCCGCCCTCGGACAGACGGGAGGCCACGATATTCGCCGCGTTTTCCGTGCCGCCGTAAACGGAGCCGTAGACCACCATCACGCCCTGCTCGTCCTCAGGCGCATAGCGGCTCCACTTGTCATACTTGTCAAGGATCCAGCCCAGATTCTCGCGCCAGATCGGGCCGTGCAGCGGGCAGATCGTCTGAATGTCGATCGTCGCCGCCTTCGCCAGCACCGCCTGCACCTGATTGCCGTACTTGCCCACGATGTTGCAGTAGTAGCGGCGGGCATCAGCAAGCCACTCCGTCTCGAAATTCACCTCATCGGCGAAGAGATTGCCGTCCAGCGCGCCGAACGTGCCGAAGGCGTCGGCGGAGAAGAGCACCTTGTCCGTGGCGTCGTAGGTCATCATCACCTCGGGCCAGTGCACCATCGGCGCCATCACAAAGATCAGCTTGTGGCGTCCGGTGGCCAGCTCCATGCCCTCCTCCACGGCGTAGCCGTGCTGCGACGGGTCAAAGCCGAAGAACTGCTCGATCAGCTTCGCCGCCGCCGTCGAGTAGATCAGCTTGGCCTCCGGATAGCGCACCATCACCTCGCTGATGGCGGAGCAATGATCCGGCTCCATGTGGTTGATGACGAAATAGTCGAGCTTGCGTCCGTCAAGCGCATAGGTCAGGTTCTCAAAGAACTGGCCGGACACGGAACGATCCACCGTATCAAAGAGCACGGTCTTCTCATCCAGCAGCAGATAGGAGTTGTACGAGACGCCGCGCGGGATCGGGTACACGTTTTCAAACAGCTCGATGCGCCTGTCGCTCGCGCCGAGATAGACCAGATCCTCGCTGATGCGGCGCACGTTGTGAACGCCCGCAAATTTCCTGCGTCCGTCAAACGTATCCTCCTCTGCCTTCGCAGAAGCAACGCCGCCCAGCACGCCATACGCAGCCACGCCGGCCGCGCCGGCTGCCGCCGTCTTGAGAAAACTCCTTCGCGTCATGCCCTTATCCATGCTTGCACCTCCGTATGCAATATCTTTAGGTGTTTTATTCTATCACTCCATCTGTTTTTTGTAAACACGGCGCATGATTTTTTGATATATTTCTTCAAATTTGACAAAACCGACACAAAAGCCATCATGACCCAAGCGATTCCGCAAGGTTTCTTCAGGCATGCAAAAAGCTGCCGGGTCCGTCATCCGGCAGCCTTTTGTCTTTGGAGAGGAACTCCCGGACCCCGCTTCTCAAAGGGCCCGTCTATGATGATCGGAGGCTCTTGCCAAATCCTCCATTTCATCCTCTGCTGAAGAGGAAGCTCTGAATCAGACGTCAGAACCGCCGTGCAGTCATCCGTTGAAAGCACAATTTGCAAGTTGTTCGTGTCCTTCTTTGCTTCGTCCCGCATCTGGTTTGAGTGTAGAGCACAATATGCCAAAAGTCAACGCAATCGGTCTATCGCGCGCCAAATTTCCACATAAAAACACAAAATCCTCATTGGCTGTCCGGCGCGGCAGCGGGAGGATTTGCAAGTTTTCTTTTCCGGCATATGTCTGATCGTTCATTTTGCAAGATCGTATTCCCATGACGGAAGCATCCTGCCCTTTCGCCGCCTTTCTGCGGATTGTCTCGGCGCCTCCGCGTGATTTGACAAGGCATGCGCCGGATGCTACAATGTCCTCAAAACCACATGGGAGATGCAGGCCATGAGAACGCTGTATGTTTCCGATCTGGACGGCACGCTGCTGCGCAGCGACGTCTCCACCTCCGATTATACCAATCAGACCATCAACCGCCTTGCGCAGCAGGGCATGCTCTTCTCCTATGCCACTGCGCGATCCTATTCCACCTCCGTCAAGGTCACGCGCGGTCTCAACGCGCACATCCCGCTGATCGTCTACAACGGCGCAATGATCATCGACAATGCGACCGGGGAGATCATGCTCACCAACTTTTTCGGCGAAGACGCGCACGCGCTGCTCGCCGGTCTGCTGGCGCACGAGGTATATCCCATCGTCTACGCGTTTGTGGACGGTGCGGAAAGGTTCTCCTACGTTCCGGAGAAATGCAGCCGCGGCGTGCTCGACTTCGTCGCCTCCCGCAGGGGCGACCGCAGGGACAACCCGGTCGGCAGCATCGAGGATCTGTACCGGGGCGATATCTTCTACTTTGCCTGCATCGGCGAGGAGGAGAAGCTCGAGCCGCTGGAGCGCAAGTACCGGAGCACGTATCACACGGTCTACCAGCGGGACATCTACTCCGGCGATCAGTGGCTGGAGATCATGCCGAAAGCCGCCTCCAAGGCCAATGCGATCCGCCAGCTCAAGGCGCTGCTTGACTGCGGCAGGCTCGTGGTCTTCGGCGACGGCAAAAACGATATCGACATGTTCGAGCTGGCCGACGAGAGCTATGCGGTAAAGAATGCCGCACCGGAGCTCAAGGCTGTCGCTACGGCGGTCATCGGCTCCAATGACGAGGACGCCGTAGCAAAGTGGCTCAGTGAACACGCTGAAGTCGCGGAGGGATGAAGGGGATTCAGGGGGCGAATGTTAAGTTAACTAAAGGGAGCTAAAACGAACGAGGACCTCATCCGCCCTTCGGGCACCTTCCCCAGAGGGGAAGGCAAAGTTTGTTGAAGACTTTGCAGTAAATCAGCCTTCCCCCATGGGGAAGGTGGCTTGCCGCAGGCAAGTCGGATGAGGTCTTCATTCGCATTCTCTCCCTAATTGAAAATAAGCCCAGGCACACAAAAGGATGACCGCGCGAGCGCACGGTCATCCTTTCATCTTGTTCGGTTA
>JBJFGB010000111.1:0-2870 GCA_051892295.1 Faecousia sp.
ATAGTGGCGTGTACCCTGTAAGCGGCTCGGCTGTCAACTGTTGGACTCGGTCTCCTGCGTCGGCGTCGTCGGTATGCTACGAGAACACCAACGGCAACCTGAACACGAACAGCCCCACGAACAACTACTATGCCCGCCCCGATCTGCGGAATCAACCGGAATCATCGGCAATTGGCCGTGAGCGCGTCTCCGCAAAGGAGGGTGCATGCCATCACGCAAGTGATAAATACACGGCGCTGGCCGCGTTGCCTTACATAAGACGATGCGGGACAAACAGCGTCCCCCAAATGTTGAAATGAATTATGAAGCTTTATATCAGGACGAAGCCCTGGAACGAGCATTTGGCCGTGCCATGAGCGGCCACCGGGACGACCCAGAGCATGCGTGGTACGAGGCGAACAAAATTGAGGCCCTGGGCATCATTCAGCGGAAACTGGCGCAATGCACATATCAGCCGAAGCCGCTTAGAATGTTCTGGGTCTCGGAGCCAAAGCGCCGTCAGGTGCAGGCTCCATCCGTTGCGGACAAAATTGTGCAGAATGCGCTGGTGGACGAAATACTCTATGACGCGATCACAAAGCCTTTCATCCGGGACTGCTATTCCTGCGTTATTGGGCGCGGAACAGACGACGGCCTCGACCGGCTCAAGCAGTTTATGGCCGAAGCCTGGCGGCTGCATGGCATGGAGTGTTGGGTTCTGAAGGCAGACATTCACCACTATTTTGCGAGCATCGACCAGAAGGATATCATTCGCCGGGCGGAACGGTATATTCCAGACAAGCGCGTCATGGAGCTGCTGTGCAAGTATATTACACTCTGCCCGGAAGGGCTCCCGCTGGGGCTTCGGACTTCTCAGCCGCTGGCAAACCTCGAATTGTCGTGGCTCGATCACAAAGTAAAGGAAGTGTACCGCTGCCGGTGGTACGGACGGTATATGGACGATTTTTATATCATCCATCCGGACAGAGACTTCCTGCGCCAGGTGCGGCGGGAGATGGATGCCGATCTCGCCGCAATTGGATTGCAATTCAACCAAAAGACACAGATCTTCCCGGTCGCACATGGGATTGATTTCCTTGGCTTTCGCACCTACATGACGGATACAGGCAAGATCGTCCGGCAGCTGCGGGAGTCAAGCCGCAAAACCATGAGCAGAGAAATCAAACGGTACCAGGCAGAGTATATCGCTGGCATACGCACCAAAGAGGAGATCATGCAGAGCTATAACTCCAGACGGGCGCATATGGAACGCGGCAACTGCCGGGGACTGATCCTCAAGTACGACCAGGAGATCAAGAAAATTTTCGCATGAAAGGAGTGCTCTATGAGTCAGCCAATCACAAATCTAGCTGTCGGCTCCATCGTTAATCTGGTGGAAACGCTGACAGATGGCACATCGGAAAATATCCCGTTTCTGATTATCGCCACCGGAGAGTCGAACCCATACGGCGCGGACAACGTATTCTGCGTCCGGAAGTGCGCCACCGGAGCCGGAACGGCGGAATCTTCCCTGAGATTCAACACGACCTCAGACAACGTGGAGTATGAGAACTCCAACCTGGACAACTTCATGACGGGAGAGTTTGCGGCACGGTTCGATGCCGCCACGCTGGCCTGCGTCGATACCAGCCCCATCATCTGCTACAACTACACGGAGGGCGCCAGCTACACGCTGGCCAGGCAGTTCTTCGCATTGTCCAACAAGGAGCTGGGCGGAACCTACACGACAGACGAGTCGGTAAACCCCGGATATTTCACGTCAAACGCCCTTAGAATCTGCTACAGCAAAAGCGGCTCGGCTGTCTTCTGTTGGACTCGGTCTCCCGCGTCGGCTTCGTCGGTATGCTTCGTGTACACCAACGGCAACCTGTACACGAACAGCCCCGCGTTCGACTACTACGCCCGCCCCGCTTTTAATCTTAAATCTTCTACTCTTGTTTCGGATGAGCCGAATGAAGACGGGAGCTATAATGTTCTGCCAGATCCGGATGTCCCGTATAAAACGGTGGAATTCACGGCAAAGCTCGGTGATACCGCGACGATGCCGACCCAGGCAAAGGTGGTTGTGGAGGCGGTCTACGACCAGTCTATGACGGTCTGGGCCTGCAACAACTATAACGATGACACCCCGGCGTGGGAGCAGGTGACGCCGGGACAGGCCCACACATTCGCAAACACCACGAAAACGGCGGACAGCTGGGCCGTGGGTGTGAAGGTGCATGCGGAGAGCGAGAGCACCATCTATGTGTACGAGCCAGCCGCGATTATCGTATGCGAGGAGGCGTCAGCATGAATTTAACCGATTATGTGCGCCGGTCGGCCCAGGACGGCGAACGGGCGTCCGTTGCGGAAATCATCGTGGGCGGAGATGTGACGCCGGAACGGGCACACCGTCTCCGGGACGCAATTGAGGTCGCCGCCGAGAGCTACGATGATGAGACTGCGATGGAGTTCCCGGAGCTGTACCCGAGCTGGAACCATACGGCGGATTATGAGGCCGGATTCCGTGTGCAGTATCAAGGTGTGCTGTACAAATGCCTCCAGGGACACACGGCCCAGGAGGATTGGATGCCGGAAGCAGCTTCCTCCCTGTGGGCAAAGGTGCTGATTCCTGACCCGGAGGTTGTCCCCGAGTGGGAGCAGCCGGACAGCACATCCCCGTACAGCGCCGGCGATAAGGTCACACACAACGGGAAAACGTGGGTGTCCGACGTAGACAACAACGTATGGGAGCCTGGCGTATACGGCTGGACGGAGACGGAGTGACGTTTGCGCAGATCGGCTGTAGTGGCTGATTGGAATACATTGAGACAGCATAGGAGGAATGTTGAAATGAAAAACACAATCTGCATGGTGGTGGCGCTGATCGG
>JBJFGB010000112.1:0-11348 GCA_051892295.1 Faecousia sp.
GCCGACCGCCGGTACGGTTTACGCCGTCACACCGGAAAATCTCAAGTCATGGGCGTAGCTCAATGCCCGCCGTGTCGGTGGGGCAACGGCGGCGATATCTTCAAGGGCCTGTGGCCAACCAAGAGACCCGTCAAATAGGAGAGATCTATGAACGGCAGAGAACGATTCATGAACGACCGTCTGAGTGAGATACTGGGGAGAACGCTTGCTGACGGCCTCGGGGTAAAAAACGATCCCCCCCCAACAAACACAGACCCCCCGTCCAGCAGGAGCGAAGAAATCCTGCTTACAACGCGCGTCCTCCAGCTCATTATGAATCACATTCTTAACGGCGGGGATCTCTTTGAGTCCATGAGCTTCAAAGGGATTAATCTGGAGAACATGCCAGAAAATGAAAGCGCTCCGATCAACAAAAGGATTCTTCGATACGTTGCAAAGCGGCGAGTGGCGTTTGGGAACAGCGCATTTACGCAAGCCATTGCCCACGCGCAGCCCATTATTGAAGCCCTTATGAGATCGCGCTTCCCACACGGTGAAGAAGAACTGCCCCTCACCAGCGAAGAAGAAACGCTCTCCGGAGACCTCGCATGGCATACAGCACTTTTGTTCTGCTCCCTTCACCCGTCCATAGACACCGTTTTTTATCAGTATGCGTTTGATCTACCAGCCGATAGAAAGAACCTCGACAAACCCGTGCCTGATGCAGTCCCCTTGACCGACGCACAGAAGGGAGAGATTGAAACGATCTGCAACGGGTTCTCCCGTCTGATCCCCGCCGACAATATCAATGTTGAGCCGATGGATATCCTTACGCGGTACGTTGAAGCCGCATACGCGCCTGCCGCTGAAAAGCCCATCGCAGACACGATCCAGCTCAATCGATTTGATAAGATGTATATATCGACTTCTAAGGCATCGAAAAAACAGCAGGAAATCGCCATAATGTCCCGTGATGAGGGGATGGCCGCCCTTGATGTGGGCGGCAAAGGCAAGGAAAACGCCCTTGTATTCGCTGAGATCAAAGGCAAGGACGGCGCCGCATACATCCCTAATCATCTTGAAATGCACCTGCAAGACGTTATTGGGCAGCTCGTTCAGGAATACGGAGTGCCGATGACCGTTTCCGCTGAACAGATTTATCGTGCGTTTACAGGCCGTTTCGATGATGATGTCACAGCACAGCAAGAAGCCGAGATTATAATTGCTATGGACAGACTGATTGTCGCGCCGGCATCTATCGACTATACGCAGCAGATTCAGAACCATAAACGAATCGACACACCCAAAGACTATGACAAGGGGCAAGACCGGCATATTATTGCAGGAACACTAATCGCCGGTGAGCGCCATACTCAGATGCGAAACGGAAAAAGCGTGACCGTTTATACAATTTTCAAACAGCCCATGTTCTCCCGATACAGTCAGATCGTTCGGCAAGTTAAGCAAATAGACGTTCGCCTCATTGCCGACCGCACGAAGATCCGACACACCAAAGAGGAAAAGAAGTCAAAGGACATGCCGCACAGTAGCCAAATCAGCGCGCGCGGCGATACGCGCAATGTTCTGATCCGTCGCTATCTCGCCGATCGTATCACCGACATGCAGCGCTCTAAGAAGAAGAAGGAGAAATACCAACCCCGTATTACCTATGAATCCGTTGCTGACCACGCCGACATTGATATCACCCCACGCTCCATTCGCACCGTCAGATCTACCGTAGAACGTACACTCAATGACTTCATCAGGCTTAAAGAGATAAAAGGATTCGATGTCTATAAGGACGGCGGCAGATCGTTTAAGGGCGTAGAAATCAGACTATGATCCTTTAGGGGGAGAAGCTGTAGAAGCCTCTCCCCCTTTCTTTTTCACACACCCAACCAAGGCAAATTCTCAGCCGTGTGAAGCCTCAAAAACCACGATATTTATTAAATCACAATTTCCGATAACCCGACAAGTTCACCCCGATAACCCGGCAAGTTCACCCCGATAACCCGACAAGTTCACCCCGATAACCCGACAAGTTCACGACGTGAAAAAGCGCCGATTTTTGTAGGCTGCACATAGGGAAATCGGCCATTAGACGCAGGAGCACAAGTAGTGTAACTTACAAAACTACTTTAAGAGTCGCGGGCGGCTTCCTTGACGTTCGCCGCCCCGCTCCGTAAAATCTAAAGGGGAATGAATTAAAGTCTGGGGCCTCTATCTAAAGGATTTCAGACAAAGAAAAGCCCCACCGATCCAGCCAAGACCCGGTGAGGCGAAGGGAGCGAGGCAGTAACCCCGCGCCCTGAGTATAACACGAGGGGAGACGAAGCAGCAATATGAAACAAGACCTGGCCCAGTACCGCCGCTTCCTTGTCGATGAGCTGACACCAGACCGTAAGGAGCGCGGGAAGTACGTTTGCCCCCTGTGCGGCAGCGGGTCGCGCGCGACCGGAGACGGCGCGCTTTCTGTCGAGAAGGACGGCATTCACGCCAAGTGCTTCTCCTGCGGTTTTTACGGCGATATTTTTGACCTGTTCGCCCAGAGAGACGGCCTGTCTCTTTCGGACGCGACCCGCGCCGTGATTGCCAAGTATGGCGCACCGGACGCGCGGCCGAGCGCATCCACGCAGACCGTATCCGCGAACAAGCAGCCGCCGATTAGCGCTGATGCAGCCCATAGGCAGGAGATCAGGCGCAAGGTTGCAGACTTTCACGCCGCGATCATGGGCAGCGATGGCTACGCATACCTCCAGCGCAGAGGCATCAGCGACAAGAGTATCCGGCGTTTCCGTCTAGGCTATGACGCAGCCGAGAACCGAGTCACCATCCCGCACGACCAAGCGGGCAATTACTACATCGCCCGCTCCATCTTCAACGATCCGCAGATACCCAAGTACATGAACCCCAAGGGCGTTGACGGTATCCTCTTCAATGCCGACGCTCTGTATACCGACGCGCCGTGCTTCATCGTCGAAAGCGATCTGTGCGCGATCAGCATTGAGCAGGAGGGAGGAAAGGCCGTTGCTCTCGCCGGTACTGGTGGGCAGCAGCGCCTCCTCAATCAGATACGAGCGCAGACACCGACTGCGCCGATGCTGGTTGTTTCGCTTGACAATGACGAGGCGGGCAACCGATCAGCAGCAAGCCTAATCGCAGAGCTGGAAAAACAGGGTCTTCCTGTCCTACAGGCCAACATCTCCGGGAATCTGAAAGACCCCAATGAGCTGCTGGTCTCTGACCCTACCGCGTTCCGCTCCAATATCGCCGCCGTGCATGAGCAGATCCGAGAACATACCGAAGCAGAAGAACGCTTGCGGCAGCAGCTTGAAGAGCAGGCGCGCGCCGAGTATCTGGCTGGCAATACAACCGGCCTGATGGACGCCTTCATCGACGGAATCCATATCAGCGCATCCACGCCTGCCGTGCCGACCGGCTTCCCGGATCTCGACCGCCGTTTAGATGGCGGCTTATATGAGGGGCTATATATTTTGGGCGCGATTTCTTCTCTTGGCAAGACCACGTTTGTCCATCAGATGGCAGACCAGATTGCCAAGGGCGGGCATGATATCCTTTATTTCAGTCTTGAGATGGCCTCGTTTGAGCTGATTGCCAAGAGCATTTCCCGCCTGACCTACACCATCAGCCGCAGCAAGGATGGCACAGCAGCTCTTGCCAAGACGACGCGCGGCATCCTCGCCGGGAAGAAGTGGGAGCGATACAACGACGAGGAAATGTCCGTCATCCAAGAGGCCGTCAGCGAGTACGAGAAGAGCTATTCTTCCCGCATCTGGATCAAACAGGGCATCGGCGATATCGGCGTAGATCAGATCCGCGCCGAGGTTGAGAAGCATGTCAAGTACACAGGCCACAGGCCGGTTGTCATCATCGATTACATTCAGATTGTTGCCCCGCCCGATGTGCGTGCATCGGACAAGCAGAACACAGATAAGAACGTGCTGGAGCTGAAACGCCTGTCCCGCGATCAGAAAATCCCGATTGTCTGCATCTCCTCACTCAACCGCGACAACTACACGCAGCCGATCTCCATGCAAGGCTTCAAGGAATCCGGCGCGATTGAGTATGGCAGCGATGTTCTTATTGGCCTCCAGCTTGAGGGCATGGACTACGAAGATGGCGAGCAAGACAAGGCCAGAGAACGGCGCATCCGCGACATGCGCAAGCAAAACGAGGAGAAGAAGTCCCGCGGAGAGCCTATCCGTGTTGAGCTGAAGATCCTCAAGAATCGCAATGGCGTAATCGGAGACCCGATTCCATATCTGTTCACCGCCCGATATAACCACTTCGCCGAGGCAACCGCGCAGTTTACCCCCGCCGATGACGCGGAAACCCCGTTTGACGCGCCCAGCAAGCCCAGAAAGCGCACGGTTCTGTGATAAGGGGGTCTATCATTGAGAGATCTTTCAGCCCGTTTCAAGGCCATTCAAGCCGCTGCTGGCGGGCATCCGACCGAGCAAATCAGCATGGACACCATGATCGGCAGCACGCCGACCGTCGTTCCAGAGCCTGTAGAGAGAAAGGGCTTTGATTGGCCTTCTGATGTGGCCACGCCGGTCTGGCCTCGTGCCGATATCCTCGCCGCATTGGAGAAGGGCGCGTCTTCATACGCCCTGACCCTCTGCCTACAGGCCATTGCCGATCTTGCCGGCGATCCGTCTTTTGCAGCAGAAGCTTTGCCCCTTGCCAAGCCCGCGCAGACTGGCGAGGAGTGGAAGCGGGCATACAAGACCTACGTACGGTACGCGCCGCAGATCATCGACGCAGGCCGCAGAAACGATCTGGATGCAGCTTGCGACCTGTTCAGCCGTGCTGCGCAGGAAGTCAGCGAGATCTACTCAGACATCAACCCCGGCGATCCGATGGCAGAGCAACTTTCCATCGCCGTTTACGAAGCTCTGTCCCGCCTGTATAATGCAGGCGAAGCCGACGCGCAGAACAGCTAAATAACCAAGACGCTCTCAGAAGGCCGCAAATGCCACTGTGAGCGTTTCTTTTTGAGTATAGGCAAACCCTCGAACGCGACCGAAGAACGCACCACATAGGCGCGCAGAGCCTAACAGCGGCATCCCCGCCACAAGCACTCCCCAGCATCTCCATGATGGCCTGGCGCGGGTTCCCCTCGCCCAGTACGCGCGGCGTATTCAAGCCATATTCAAAGGTTATCCGAGCGATCATTAGGATTTAACCGGAGGTTGGCAACCAAGCTGCAACCGTCAACCTGATTCCGCAGAGGATGACAACCATTGAAATCCAGTAAGGGGAAGGGATTTCGCTCGTCTCTGCGCTGAACTGGTTTGTAAACCTTACAAGTCAACCAACCACGCATTGGGCGAAATTAAAACAGGTTGGTTGACAGGTTGATTTTGCTCGACGGATTGAGCAAGGTTGATTAGAATGAGGTTGATGGTTGATAAACAGATTGACAACCAAGAGAGGAGACCCGCCATGACAATCAGCGAGGCCGCAACGCTATACGGCGTATCGACGCAGGCTATCTACAAGCGCCTATCTAAGAATGGGTATGACATCAAGACGCTCAAAACCGCATCTGGAGCGCTGACCGAAGAGGGGGAGAAGCTGCTGGAACAGCTCTTTGACCGTACCAGCGTGACCGGAGAGGACGATCCTGCCCCGCAGCAGTCCCGCAAGGCTGCGCCTAAGAAGGATGAACCCCTTCTCCTACAGGCTCAAAAAGAGGTTGAGAGGTTGCAAACTGAGGTTGACAACCAACTCCGAGAGATCAACCTGTTGACGCGCGAGGTTGAATCCCTGCGCGACGAGCGAGATTATCTCCGTCGTGCGCTCGATCAGGCGCAGCAGCTCCACGCTATGACCATGAAACAGATGCTTCCTCCAGCACCGGCAGAGCGCAAGGGGGCTTTCTCTTGGCTGGCTTCCCGATTCAAGAAGCCCGCACCCGCAGCCGAACAGATACAGACCGAGCAGCTCAGTAACAACCAGTAGGACAAGGAAGTCAACTTCCCATGCGCGGTTGCAGCAAACTGGCCTAGCCCTTTCCGTGTTTCCCCACGCGGAGAGGGCGCTTTTTATGTTCAAACAATGGAAGGGGCCACTGAATTGAGCGCAGCGATGGAATGGGAATAAGGCAGAAACTTTGCTGCCCGATCATGCTGACGATCGATGACGCGCTGTGATGTCGACTGGAATGCGCCGGTGTGGAAGATGGGGGAGGGGGGGGTGCCCAAACGCGCGCGATTAGGCGTAACGAATCCAGCCTTTATCCTGCCAATATCATGCAAAAAACGAGCAGTTTGTTACTCGAAATATGCGAAGAGGAAAACCTCAATCTGTGATAATTACACGCCGCGAATTTTTCCAACCGATTATTATCGATTCAAATTTGCACTGAATAAATTTGTTGCTCGTCATTTGCCAGAAGCCGAAACGGCCCTGTAGGAGAAAAGGGAATCCCCCCGTCCCCCTATAAAAAAAATTTTGGGGAATCAAACTTTCGATCTGGCTGAAATATCCGGATACCCCCACCCCTTTCCGCATAGAATTTTCGTTTTTTACAGCCCCGTATCTCATGCGAAACATTCGCGCAACGACGCATGGCAAACCGGAGGGCCCCCCGCCCACTGCCGTGCGGGAATGTGCACACAAAAAACGGGCGCTCATAAGGAAAAACGCGTAGCCACGCACGTTACCGGTCTGCGCTGGACACGTCGGGAATCCGCGCATCAGATGTAGTGCGGTTATTGTGGGCATCGTGCCCACTTTTTCTGTGAGGAAGCCCCGGTAGGGGGGTGTCTAAGACGAGCGCGTCGAGGTATATAAGGCGTGGGTTTAGCGCCCCCGTCCGGTGGTCAATTCCGCATCCCCCCCTCCCACTTCCGATCTGGATTTTTGATTTTTCCAGAAATAGCATGAAAAAAGAAAAAAATAAAGCGAAGACCTCTTGCCTTTGCCTTTGCCTTTGCCCTTCCTTCTATAGGTTCATATCTTGCCTGCATCCTCTGACCTGCGCTCTGCCTCCGCACATCCAGCCTGCCCGCGCTCCGGTGCTGCCGCTGGTGGTCGAGTTCCTGGTCTACTGCTGGCCTGCGCGATTCCCGCCGACGGTGGTCGTCTGGTACATCATGGTACATACGCCGCGCCGGTGCTGGCCTGCCTGCCGTCCTGGGGCCGTCCCGGACAGCTTCCGATCATACGCGCGTAAGCCGCGCGCACAACGCCCAGCAGGCCGCAGGAAAGCCGATAGGCAGAGGGATCCCAATCCTCCCCGCGCATCTGGACGCGCTCACAAGGCCGCACGGCCCGCCACAGGAGCACAACAAAGGGACTATGCACACAGCATAGCCCCTTCTTCTATTGGTTAGTCGGTGGTGTCCAGTTCTGGCGCGTATTCTACCAGATCCCCCGGCTGACAGTTCAACAGGCGGCAGATAGTTTCAATGGTCTTCCATGAAACCATTTCTCCGTGCCGTAGCTGGCTCATGTATGATTCGCCCATCAGCTTTTCTTTGCGTAGGCGCGTAGAGCTGTACCCCGCATCCTTGAGCGCTTCCAGTACATCAATCTTATATCGCAGCGGCATTGCATCATCTCCCTTCTATCATCTATTGTAGCAGAAAACACCACTAAAAAGCAGTGGCATATTGTACAATAAAGACACGAAATCTTAGTGTGATATTACGATAGACACCACTAGAATTTAGTGGTATTATTTAATCACAGCAAGGGAAACCGCGCTGAGCAATCCGAGGGCGTACAGACAGGAGGGAGGACAATGAAAACGCCAAGCACAAGCGAATTGCTTGTTGAGGAAGCCAGAAGCGCCGAGCGTCTGAGGCTGCTGATTCTTGCGAACGAGTGCAAGACGCTGGAAGAGTTCCGGCAACGTCTGCAAGAGATCATCAACAGGCAATAAGAAAAACGCCGGAACCCTCTAAGCCTCCGACGTTTCAAGCTGAACAGGGCGCGGTGAGATTGCCGCCGCGCTCCCCTTCAATAGCCCGGTGCCACGAACACCGAGCTAAACCGCCAAACGGTGAGCGTTCCTGTCAACGCCCACCACCATTCTAACACAGAGACCCGCCAAGATCAAGAGCAAGGCGCTTCGGTGCTATAGGTGAGACGCTAGCCGGTCACATCGCACCACAGGAGCAAGGGCACGAGCCGTAGCGCCGAACCTCTTGGGCCTATAGAGAAAGGAGAACGACACATGAGCAACCCGAACATGGAGACCAAGATCAAGGAGCTGCAAGAGCTGAAACACATGCGCGAGGAGCTGGAAGCCGAGATCGCCGCAATCGAGGACGAAATCAAGCAGACGATGGGCGAAGAGGAAACCCTGTTCGCCGGCGCTTTCAAGGTAACTTGGAAGACCGTCACCGTCTCCCGCTTCGACAGCAGCCGCTTCAAGAAGGATCACGCGGCGCTGGCAGAAGCCTACACCAAGACCACCACGACCCGCCGCTTTACCGTGAGCGCATAAAAAAAGAGTGCTTCCCCAAGCACTCCCGCCCCAAGAGACCCGCCAAGATCAACCAAGGGGACAGCCCTAGTATAACACAGGGCTTTCCCCTCTTCAAGAGGAGGATTCGCCAATGAAAGACGTTTACGCAGAAGTGACCGCCCGCATCATCGAGCAGCTGGAGCAAGGGGCAATCCCTTGGCGCAAGCCTTGGATCGCGTCCGGAGCGGCGATCAGCCACAGCACCGGCAAGGCGTACAGCCTGCTCAACCAGATCCTGCTTGCCAAGCCCGGCGAATACGCCACCTTCAAGCAGATCACCGCCGAGGGCGGGCGCGTCAAGAAGGGCGCGAAGTCTTCCATGGTGGTCTTCTGGAAGTGGATCGAGACCGAGGACGAAGAGAACCCGGGCGAGATGAAGAAGATCCCGTTTCTGCGCTACTATAACGTCTTCCACATCGACCAGACCGAGGGCATCAAGCCCAAGTACCAAAGGCCGCTGCCGAACGTCGCGGAGCCTGACGAAGCCGCCGAGACCATCGCCCGCGGCTACCTGACCCGCTCCGGCGTTCGCCTGATCCATGAGGAGGGCAACCGCGCTTTCTACAGGCCGTCCACCGACAGCATTACGCTCCCTCTGCTGACACAGTTCAAGGATACCGCCGAGTATTACAGCACCCTCTTCCACGAGATGACGCACTCAACCGGGCACAGCAGCCGCCTCGACCGCCTGGCCAAGGTTGCCGCCTTTGGCTCTGAGGACTACAGCAAAGAAGAGCTGATCGCGGAGATCGGCGCCGCTGCCCTCGTCAACCATGCTGGCCTTGAAACCTCCAGCACGCTGACCAACTCCGCAGCCTACATTCAGAGCTGGCTCAAGGCTCTGCAGGATGACAAGCGCCTGATCGTCTCCGCATCCGGCAAGGCAGAAAAGGCCGTCAACCTGATTCTCAACCGGTAATCAACCGGTTGCCAACCCAAGCGAACCACAGGTAAAGCCCCTTCGGGGGCTTGCCTGAGGCCATATAAACCAAGGAGGGATGACCCTATGAACAGAAGTTCCCCACTCCCCCTCGCGCCTGACGCTTGAGGAGCGCGAAACCCTGAACCGCTGAAACGCTGCCGACAAGGCCGTTGTCATCGACACCGCCGACGCAGCCCCGCACAGAACCCAACGAGAACCGCCACTTGGGGATCGCCGCCCGTCGGCCTCCCTTCACCCTTTGACCCAATAGGAGAGGAGACCCGCCAAATGACCAACCCCGCCACACAGACCGCCGTGCCGGTCGAAATCGAATGCACCGAGCAGGAGCACCGCGAAATCCTGACCGGCTGCCAAGCTGCCATCTTCCGCGACATCTGGCGCTTGAAGGACGCAGACACCGCGTTCAGGATCTTCTGCATCCTCCAGCGCGCCCTCCCCGCTGACCTCGACAGGAGCGACACGCCGAACCTCAACACTCTTGCGAATCGGCTGCGTGAAGCCCCCGACATCATGCACTATCTGGAGTTCCATATCCGGAAGCCCTCAACCGGCTTTGCATTGCTCCGCTTCCAAGCCGAACACAACCGGCGCGCCGCCGAGATCCGAGCTGCCAAGGCCGCAGAGGGAGCCGCCGCACAACCCCAGCAGAAAGGAGGCAAGCAGGCATGACGATAGCCGAATGGAAGCCGCTCAACAAGGAGCAGGCCGAAACCCTGTTCAACGATCACGCCGTTTTGATAGGCAAGCAGAACGCCGTGCCGGTACACATTGCCGCGCAGATCATCCCGCCTGAGTGCGTTGAGTATGTGTTAAGCTGGAATCATGGCGGCGAATACTGGAATGCCGCAGGACTCAACAGCCTTATGCCTGACGGCATGGTGCATTGGCTGACCCACTCCGGATTCATAGCGGCAATCAGCGAAGCAAACGTGCTTTACTGCTGGCCTGAACAGCGTCCCGCCTACATGGAGAGAAAAGCCGAGAGAGACCGCATAGATGCTGAGGAAGACGCAAAGCGCGAAGAGAAACGCAAAGCCGCCCGTGAGCGCCGCAAGGCAAAAGAAGCGGCGAAAGAGTGACCCACATGCTGTCCCTGGGCCAGATCGCCGAGGCCCAAGAAAAGGCCGTTGGCGGCAATAGAGAAGACGAACCATACGAAGGCTGCGACGAAACAGCCCCCGAGCCTATAGAAAAGAGGATTCCCGCGAGGGGCCCTCTTTTTTTGTAGGCCCCCGATTGAAACGGCCTCGCAGAATCGCCTGAGAGCGTTTTTCTAAAAGGTTCCTGATAGTTTCCCTTCTGCGCCTCAAGAGACCAGCAGAAAGGCGCACAGCGCGCGTAGGAGCAAACGCCCCTCCAGCGCCCATTTTACGGCCCGTTTTGCTAGTACCAAGCAATGCCTGCGGCTGTCCGCGCCATAAGCGCGGCTTGTTGGAAGCGCACAAGCCACAGCGCAACCGCGCGCTACGCCTGCGGCTCTTCCCTATAGCCCGAAGAAATCCCCCGCGTCGACCAACGCGACCACACCGGCACGAATTGCAAACGCGATTCCCGTTTCTCCCCGTCTGATCCCGCCCGCGCACCTGCCTACATGGTATGATGGGATGGGGTATCCGGATCTCTCCGTTACATCAGCACAGGAACCGTCTCGCACCGCCGCGCGAATTTCCGCAAAATCAAAGAGGGGGATATGCACCTCGACGCGCACGTCGCGCCGCTGCCGGTTGTCGTGTATAATAAAGGCACGGAACAGCACGCGCCTCTCCTCATCCTCGCGCCGACGCTTCACAGGTTTTATCCATGCCGCCGCCAAAGGGCTGCTGACCGCCTCAAAACACCGAGCCGATGCTACCGCTGCCAAGCACGGAAACCAGGCGCTTTTTATTTTGCAGGATTGTGCAGGAAAAAAAGCCGCCACGCACG
>JBJFGB010000113.1:0-2771 GCA_051892295.1 Faecousia sp.
GTAGGGCGGTTTCGCCCTACCTTTTTGTTTGCCAATTATTATTTTACACTAAGGCGCAGTGTCATTTTTTGTCAAAACCCTGCATTTGCCATTGCAATAGCCCGCGCAATTCTGTATAATTAAAATAAGAAGCAGACAGCCCATGTAGGGCGGGGACATGTCCTAAGCCGGTGCAGGAACTACCAAGTACGTACAATCTTTCCTCGTTATGTCATTGCGAGGAGCGCAGCGACGTGGCAATCTCGTGCAGGAACCACCGATTACGCGCAATTGTTCCTTGTTATGTCATTGCGAGGAGCGCAGCGACGTGGCAATCTCGTGCAGGAACCACCGATTACGCGCAATTGTTCCTTGTTATGTCATTGCGAGGAGCGCAGCGACGTGGCAATCCCGTGCAGGAACCACCGCCTGCGCACAAACTCGTTCGTCCGTACCGTCTGCCGCTTCGCGGTCGGCGAGGACGTGTCCCGGAGCTGCATGATTGCATACAATATTTGGGGGAACTATGGAAAAATTCACAATGGCAGTACCCTGCCTGTTCGGTTTAGAGGGCTTGGTCGGCGATGAGCTGCGGCGTATGAAGTTAGAGAACGTCCGCGTGGAGGATCGCCGCGTGTTTTTTGACGGCGATTTTGCGGATATGGCGCGGGCAAACCTTCGCCTGCGGATGGGCGAGCGCGTCATGCTCCTGCTGGCGCGGTTTCCCGCAAGGAGCTTTGAGGAGCTGTATCAGGGTGTGAAAGCGATCCCCTTGGAACGCTTTATTCCGAGGGAGGGTGCGTTTCCCGTCAAGGGCTACAGCTTGGATTCGCAGCTCCACAGCGTCCCGGACTGTCAGGCGATCGCAAAAAAAGCCGCCGTGGACCGTCTCGGCGCGAAATACGGTCTGACGTGGCTGCCCGAGACGGGCGAGACCTACCAGCTCCGTTTCTCCATCATGAAGGATGTCTGCGAGGTCTTTTTGGATACCTCCGGTGTCAGCCTGCATAAGCGCGGCTACCGTGCGGTGGGCAACGAGGCACCGCTGCACGAGACAATGGCGGCGGCGCTGGTCAACCTCTCGCGCTATCGGGGCAGAGACTTCTTCTGGGACCCCTTCTGCGGCTCGGGCACCATCGTCATCGAAGCCGCACTCACCGCGTTAAACCGCGCCCCGGGCTTAAACCGCGACTTTGCGGCGCAGAAATGGGCGTGTGTCCCATCCGAGGTCTGGACGCAGGCGCGGCAGGAGGCGAAGGATCTGGAATTTCGCGGAGAGTACCGCATCTTGGGCACGGATATCGACCCCGCCACCCTCTCCATCGCCATTGCCAACGCGAAAAAAGCGGGTGTTGCAAAGTATATCGACTTCCGCGAGGCGGACGCGACGAAGCTGAGTCTGCCCTGTGACAGCGGCGTTTTGGTCTGCAACCCACCCTATGGCGAGCGGATGCTCGAGCAGCACTCGGCGCAGCAGCTCATGCGCGCCTTTGGGCGGCATCTGAAATTTGCGGACGGCTGGAAAAAATATATCATCTCCTCCGAGGCGGAGTTTGAGCATTATTTCGGCAAACAGGCAACCAAAAAGCGCAAACTCTATAACGGAAGATTGCAATGTAATGTGTATATGTATTTTTAAAGGGGGAATCGCGCGATGAAGCATCTGTTTATCATCAATCCCGCGGCGGGAAAATATGACCATACGGGTGAGTTCACGCAAAAGATCCGCGAGATATGCGACAGACGGTGCATTGCCTATGAGATCTTAGTCTCCCGCGCCCCGGGCGACTGCACGCGCATTGCGCAGGCGGCAGCGGTAACGGGCGATCCCGTGCGGATCTACGCCTGCGGCGGCGACGGCACGCTGAACGAGGTGGTCAACGGCGCGGTGGGCTACCGCAACGCGGCAGTCACGCATTTTCCCGGCGGCTCCGGCAACGACTTTATCCGTATTTTCTCGGACCCCACGGCGTTTCGGGATCTCGGCAGGCTGCTGGACGGGGATGTGGCAAGCTTCGACCTGATCCGCTGCGGGCGGGAGCAATACGCGCTGAATATCTGCTCGGTCGGCTTTGACGCGCGGATCGGCACCTCCATCGGCAAGTATAAGCGCCTGCCCCTTGTCAGCGGCTCCGGCGCGTATGTCCTCTCGACGGGGGTGAATCTCGTCAAGGGGGTACATCGGCACTATGTCGTCGAAATCGACGGCGAGACCTTTGACGGACGGCAGACGCTGATCTGCATTGCCAACGGGCGCTGGTACGGCGGCGGCTTCAACCCCGTGCCGGAGGCGGAGCCGGACGACGGACTGCTGGAAGTGCTTTTGGTGAAGGCTGTCTCCCGTGCGACGGTGGCAAACGTGGTCGGCAAGTACAAAAAGGGGCAGTACGCGCAGCTTCCCGATTTGATCCGACATTTTCAGTGCAAGCGCGTCGTGATCCGCTGCGACGATAAGAGCGAGGTCAATTTAGACGGCGAGCTGCTCATGCGCAAGGAAGCAACCTTCGAGGTCGTGCCGAACGCGATCCGCTTCTTCTACCCGAAGGGCTTGACCTATCATGCGAGATAGTGAATAGTGAATAGTGAACAGTGAATAGTGAATAGTGAATAGTGAATAGTGAATAGTGAACAGGTTCCGCGTTAGCAATCTTATATAAAATACGATGGCACCCCTGTAGGGCGGGGACATGTCATAAGCCGGTGTAGGAACCAGCGACTGCGTACAAACTCCCCCCACTATGTCATTGCGAGGAGCGCAGCGACGTGGCAATCTCGTGCAGGAACTACCAAGT
>JBJFGB010000114.1:0-11036 GCA_051892295.1 Faecousia sp.
AAGTTCAAGATCGCCGTCGGCGGCTGCCCCAACAACTGCGTCAAGCCCGATCTGAACGATTTGGGCATCATCGGTCAGCGCGTACCGATGATTGACTTCACCAAGTGCCGCGGCTGCAAGAAGTGCCAAATCGAGGAAAGCTGCCCCGTCAAGGTCGCCAAGGTCGTGGACGGCAAGATCCGCATTGATCCGACCATCTGCAATAACTGCGGACGCTGCAAGGGTAAGTGCCCCTTCGGCGCGCTGGAAGAATACAAGGACGGCTTCAAAATCTACATTGGCGGTCGCTGGGGCAAGAAGGTCGCCCACGGCATCCCACTGACGAAGATCTTTACAAGCGAAGACGAAGTCATGGATGTGGTTGAAAAAGCGATTCTCCTGTTCCGTGATGAGGGCATCTCCGGTGAACGCTTCGCAGACACCGTCGCCCGTTTAGGCTTCGACTATGTCAACGAAAAGCTCCTCTCCGGCTCCGTCGATAAAGAAACCATCCTCCACAAAACCGTAAAAGGCGGCGCCACCTGCTGACCAAGGTCACCTATTGGAAACACTTCTCGCAAAACGAACCAACCGCTGTAGGGCGGGGACATGTCCCCGCCGACCGCGAAGCGGCAGACAGTATCGCGAACAAATCTGTATGCAGTCGGTAGTTCCTTCATGCGGCTTATGACATGTCCCCGGCATACAGAAGCTTTCACGGAAATGCCATTCGCTGCTGCACCCGTCCTATCATTCATGAAATACCCAAATTTCAGAAGCCCTCACTCGACTATCCGAGTGAGGGCTTCCATTGTTCAATGAGGTCGCGGTGTGTCGGTGCAATTTCAAGTGATTTCAGTTCTTGCGGAGAGAAAAAGCGCAATTCGCCGGATTCGCGGCTTTTGACAAGCTGCGGCTCGTCATGCAGCACCGCTCGAAAGAGGACGATAATCATGCGCCAAACCGTTCCGTCTCGATAGGCGGCGATGCGGTCGTCGTCGCAGACACGCACCTGCGTAAAGGCGTTCTCCGGCAGGAAGATTCCTGTCTCCTCGCGCACTTCCCGCGCGATTCCCTGCGTATAGCGTTCGCCGTTTTTGAGCCGTCCGCCGATCAGGCCCCACGCGCCGCAGTCCCAGCGCCGTTCCAGCAGCAGCTTTCCGTCCCATTCGAGGTAGACATTCGTGCCGATGTGTGTCGGACTGTTGGGCTTCGGCGCGTTCGGATCGTTCAGATAATAGGTAGCGATTTTCATCCAAGCACTCCCCTTTTCAAGCTTTGCTCAAAGTATACCATTCCGCCGCTCTCTTTTCAAGCACTAAAGTCTTGGGTCTACCGGCTCGCTCTCAAAGGCTAACACACCGAACGCGCATTGGTGGACTCTGTGCAGCGGCTCCTTGCTCACAAAACGCTCCAAGGACTCCACACCCAGCGCGAACTCCCGCAGCGCCAACTGCCGTTTCCGATGCAGGCTGCGCTTTTTCAGGCGCTGCATATGCTCCGGCTGCGTATACTCCGGGCTGTAGATAATGCGCAGATACTCCCGCCCTCTGCACTTGACCGCAGGCTGCAACAGCTCGTTGCCCTTTCTTGCCGTATAGATGTCCGGCTTGACGACCATTCCCTCGCCGCCCGCGCCGGTGAGCTGCAACCACCAATCGACGCCCTGCTGTACGCTCTGCGGGTCGTTTACCTCGACAACACGGTACATCGTCTCCATAAAAACGGGGTCGATGCCGGTCATATAGCGCTTGATCGTCTCCATATGCCAAACATGCTCACGCTCAATGTAGACCTTCCCCTCGGTTGCAAGGAGGTGGAAGGGTGCGATACGCAGATCATCCACGCGCTCTACATTCCAGCAATAGGCGCGGTAGGCATCTATGTAGCCCTCGATGCAGGACTTTCGCTGCGCAAAATCCGCAAGCACGGTGTGCAGATCGACATTCTGCCCCGAAGCGGAAGGATTCACCGCAAAATGCGTCATATCTCGCGCGCACGCGGCTTGGAGCTGGGCAACTGCCTCAGTCAGTCCGTTTTTTCCTGCCATGCCGACCGGCGCATACTGCTTTTGCAGCAGAGACTGCGCCTTTTCCGACCACGGCATCAGCTCCGTGTCGAGGCAGACCCAATCCGTCTGAAAGTCCTTCCAAAAGCCGCTCTTTGTCAATACGGCATCCAAGCGTTCCAGCACTTCCGTTTCCTTTTCCGTCTCAAAGAAGAAACGCCGCCCGGTACGGGTATATAAAATGCCTCTGCTGCCGTCCGTCACGCCGAACCGCTTTTGCGCCGCCTCCGCGTTGCGGCAGAGGACGATCACGCAGCGCGAACCCATGTGCTTTTTCTCACACACAACACGCTTAATCCCATTTCTGCGGTAATATTCGAAGGCTTCCGTCGGATACTCTAAATAATCCTCCATCTTGCTCGTCTCACAGGGCGACATCGTCGGAGGCAGATAGATCAGCCAATGCGGATCTGCGGCAAAGCGGCTCATTACCTCGAGCGCTGCCGCGGTATGCTCCTCGCGGATATCAATGGCAGGCATCAGCTTCGTTTGGATATGCATTTTACCGCACACATCGTGAAGCTCCAGCGTATCTCCTATCTCGGCAGCTTCGCTTTGCAAAGGCTTAACGGGAGCATAGTAGACCTGCTTTGCCGGGATGCTGACGAAGGTCTTTTCCGGATAGCGCAGCGCCGTCAGCGTTCCGCCGAAGACGCAGCCGGTATCAATGCAATAGGTTCGATTGACAATCGCAGGCTCTGTGTGCGGCACATGTCCGTATACGACCATCGCTTTGCCGCGGTATTCCTCCGCCCAATCTAATCGGATTGGGAAGCCGTACTCGTCATTCTCGCCGGTCGTCTCGCCGTAGAGGCAAAAATCCCTGACACGCATGGAACCGCGTCCCTGATACGCCTCCTTAATTCCGGCATGGGCAATTGCCAGCTTCCCGTCATCCAGCACATAGTGGCTGACCAAACCGTTCAAAAAGTCTTTGACCGTCTCGCGGAACTCCGCAGGCTCCTGCGCAAGCTCCGCCACCGTCGCCTCCAGCCCGTGGGTCATTTGTACATTCTTCCCGCTCAGGCAGCGCAGAAGCTTAATATCATGATTGCCGGGGACGCATAGCGCGCTGCCGTTTGCAACCATTCCCATCACGGTACGCAGTACCTCCACATTGCGCGGGCCCCTGTCGCACAGATCGCCGAGGAATGCCGCCTTTCTTCCCTCCGGGTGGGCATAGATCCCCTTCTCATTTTTGCGATACCCCATCGCTTCCAAAAGCTCGGACAGCTCCGCCATACAGCCGTGGACATCGCCGATGATGTCGAACGGTCCGTGCTCGTCCTTTTTGTCATTCCACAGCGGTGTACGCACGATCTCCGCGCTTTCGATCTCCTCCACCGAGTTCAAAACATAGATAAAACGGAACCCCTCTCTTTTCAGCGTGCGGAGGGAACGGCGCAGCTCAGCGCAATGCCGCTGCACCACGCGTTCCGGCAGCATGCGATCCGGTCTTGCGGCATTTCTTTCCTTGCAGACTGCCTCGGGCGTGCAAAAAACGATGGCAACAGAATGGCAGTTTTCCTCCTTTGCCAAAGAAATCACCTGCTTTCGCGCCGCCTCCTGCACATTGGTCGCGTCGATTACGGTCAGCTTCATGGCATCCAGCCGCTTTCTTGCCACATAATACAGAGCGTCAAATGCCTCCGCCGTGCAGCTTTGGTCGCTTTCATCGTCCGAGACCAAGCCGCGGAAATAGTCGGAGGACAGCACCTCCGTCGGCTTGAAGTGCTTTGCCGCAAAGGTGGATTTACCGCTCGAAGTCGCGCCAATCAGTGCAACAAGGCAAAAATTCGGTATCTCTATTCGCATTTACAAAACACTCCCATCTGTGTCGGCGTATTGCCGCTCTCGTCCGTCTCCCCGATGCCGGTAAAGGTCACGGTATAGTGATAGTCTTGGCTGACCGTCTCTGCCCATGCCTGGAACTCTTCCTTTGTCCACTCAAATCTATGGTCGATATGGCGAAGCGTCCCCTCCGGCATAGCGGTATAGTTTTTGTTGTAAGTCACATTCGGCGTCGTCACAATGACTGTCTTCGGACTTGTAAACTCAAACACACTGCGCACAAGGGCGGGCAGTCGATCCGGATCCAAATGTTCGATGACCTCCACAAGGCATACCGTCTCATAGCCCTCCAAGCGCTTGTCCCGGTAAGTCAAGGAACCTTGGAACACGGTCAGCTTGTTTTTTCTGCTTTCAGGCATTCTCTCCAAATGCAGTCGGTCAGCAGCGCGTTTCAGCGCATAGGTAGAGACATCCATCCCCAGCAGCTTGGTGATACTTTTCTCATGTAAGAGTCTTGCAAGAAGCTGTCCCTCGCCGCAGCCCAGATCGGCGACGCTTTGCGCTCCGCTGTCGAGTACCGCATTGACCACTGCGTTCAGGCGCTGCTCATTCAATGGGACGCGCCGTTCCGCCGGTTTCGCTGTCCGGGTTTCCTCTGTCGGGTCTTCCTCCTTTTCTGTCTCGGGCGGTGCATCCTCCGCATTTTCCGGCGTACTCTCCGTAGCGCTTCGAATCTCTTCCTCAGTCAAAAGCTGCCGCAGCGCGCTGTTGGCAAGGCTTTGTCGCCTGTGAAAGTAGCGTCGGGTGATCCACTTGACCTGCGGATGTGTCTTCAGCCAGCCCTCGCCGTGTTTTAGCAGCTTTTCCACCTCATCGTCGCTCATCCAATAGTGCTTTTGACGGTCAAAGGCGGGGATCAGAACATACAGGTGATTCAGAAGCTCCGAAAGCCGCACGTTTCCCTCCAAGGTCAGATCCAAATAGTCGCTTTTCCCCCATTGCGGGAAAGTTTCGTCCAATTCCGACTCGGTGTAGGAAACCGTATAGCCCAGCGGCTCAAAAATTTGCAGCACCTTCTCCCGCTCGACTCTGCACGGCAGGTTCGTGATATGCGCCTTCAGATGAATCGGCGTTGCGGCAAGCTCCGGTCTTTCCTTGCAGCTCCCGCTCATCGCTGTACCGAACACTCTTGCCAATGCCGTGCTGAGGAAGGAGGATGCAACATAGGGACGGTCGTTGATGTAATCGAACAGCCCGCCGACGCCGGAGCCGACCTTACCTCTTGCCAAATCAATCGGATTCACATCCAACAGCAGCGCGGCAGTACATTCCTTTTTCTCCGCCTTCGGATAGAAGACATACGCCTTGCCGAACCCCAACTCAAAAACTTGGGGCCTGGCGGGGTTTTTATGTAGGAGATACCCCAAATCGCAGGCATTCTCTCCTATGTAGGTAATTGTGAGAAGCATCGTTATTCACTTCCTTTTTGCTTTCTGTCTTTATTATATTTATCAATGTCGAAAAGTCGTGGAAAAAAAGTTGCGAACTCTCCGAAAAGAGCCCGCAGCTTGAAAATTATACCGTTGCATATTCGCTTTCCAGTAATGCCAACTGCCGTTCCAGCCGCTGCCGGAGCTGCGCCACCATTCCTTCGGGAGACAGCACCTTTATTACCGAGCCAAAGGACAAAATGCGGGTCAAAAGCTCCGTCTCATCCTCGCGGCTGTAACGCAGCGTCAGGCGGTAATGCGTCTCGTCCAGCCGTACCGTCTCCTTCTCGAAATGGGAAAAATGCAGCATGACGCGCTCCAACCCATTGCGTTCGTTCGTCAGTTCCATGACCAATGTGTCCTTTTTTACCTCCGGCACATGAAACGCTTTGGGGGAATACGGCTCTAACAACTCGCAAGAGGTAATCCGCGCCACATTTACGGTGTTGCAATTCCGCTCCGCCGTCAGCAGGCGGAATTTGTCGTCCTTTGCGGAGTATTCCAGCTTGTACGGGACGCAGACCCATTTGTGCCGTCTGCCGTGGGCGGCTTCAAAGGTCACGCGAAGCTTCCGCCGTTCCCGCAGCGCACGGAGGATTGTTTGGAAATTTTGGATGTAAGCGGGGCTGTCATAGGGATCCGCGTCATCGTAGCGGTCAAAGTACACAAAGGTGTCTTTCCCGTAAAGCGGCTCGACATCCTCTAAGCCCTTCTCGGAGGGACGAAACAAGCGAATGCGCGGGTCATGCAAAAGCGCTTTCAACCATTGTTTTTGCAGCGTGCTGAGCGGCATTTTCGGCGCGTATTGCAGGGGTGTCCTCCCGTCCTTTGTCAGCAGCGCCCAGTCCTCGCTTTTCAGTGCTGCCGGGATGGAAAGGACGCTCTCGGAAAAGGCTTTTTCACGCACCAGCTCCGTCAGCCGTTCCTCCGTCAGCGTACCCGTGACCGCCTCGGTCAGCACGGCGGCAACCACATTGAAATAGCTGCTGTAAATCTCGCTAAAGAGCATCCGTTTCACCTCCGTACATCCGCCGCATTTCTTTTAAATCGCTTTGAAAGGTTTGCATGACATAGGCGTTGTTGCATTGCAGCGCGACAATACGCCCAATAAAGCTGCGAACCCAAGGCAGCATCTCAGAAGCGTCATACACATCGGTCACAAAGCGGTAGGTATGCTCGTCTACGATCTCAATGCGTCCGTTGCGCTTTTCGCGGTCAAGACGCTGCACGATATAGCCTTCCCCGTCTCCGACATGGATGGTCATTTCCAAATGATCCATAGAATGATCTACGCCGACGGATACGCCCCAGAGATGCTCACGGAATTTTGCATAGTAGCCCTCAAAACGCGCATGCTCCGCTTCCTTTTTCCCGACCGTTACACTGTGAATACTGTCTACACGGAAAAACAGCATTCTGCGCTGTCCATAGTGCCACGAGAGAAGATATTGCCTGCCTGTTTGCGTGCTGATATAGAGCCGCAACGGATATACGAAGTGCCTTTTCTCCTGCCCAACCCTGCGAGTTCGAATGCAAACCTCTGCTTGCCGCTGCTCTCGGATTGCCTCAGAAAGCGTGCAGAGGATCTGGCTGTCCAGCGCGTGCAAAATATAGTGATGCTTAAAGCCGAAATACTCCGGCACCGAATCAAACTTATCCAGCAGGAACGAGCCCACCACCCCCAGCGGATCGGCTTCCGAAAAAAACGCCGCAGCTTCTCTCCAGCTTTCCAAGTCGATTTCGGAAGCAGACAACCGGTAAGTCAGCTCTCTTCCCTGCTTTTCCGCACAGAGCAGACCGAGCTTTTCATATTCCTTGAGCTTTTTGCGGACAGTCGAATCATCCAGCACCTTGACCGTGTCAAAGGCAAGCAGGTACTTCGCAAGCGTCGCGATGATCTCATGGGCAGAATGTGCGCTGCCGTCCGCCAAACTGTCGAGGATATAAAAGTGCAGCAGGATATCGTTGTCCGTAAAGCTTTTTGCCTTAAACGCGCGGTACAGCGGATTTTGTCCAATCGCGCGGCTGTCGACAGAGAGAAAGACGCTTTTCCCGTTCGCGTCCTGGCGGAAGGACATATACTCCCCCAACCAGCTCTCCACTCTGCGCCGCTCGTTATCATAGCTGCGCGCGCTCTTCGCGTCATACTCCTCCCGCCGTTTAAAGCCGTACACATAAAACTCGCGCATATAATCCCGCACTTTTTCAAAATTCTTGATCAATTCACTGTATGCCATTTTTTACTTCTTTCTTCTTCGGCTTCAAGCAACCCTGACTTTCTATTTACGACAGAACGTTTATTTAATTTAGAGCATATCTGCGCGGTCAGTCAAAATCTTCCTCGCAAAGCAGCTCAGTTTTCGCACTCGGATATTGCTGCCTCATCTGGTTATATTCGGCAAGGAATGCTGCCTTGCTGCCGAATTGGTGCCAAACATTCCACGCGCTCTGCCCTTCCGGATTCTCGTCAGGTACGAGAACGACGGTAATGTCCAACAGCTTCCTTGCATTGCCTTGCGGAACAAAGCGAACGGTAATGCTCCGTTCCTGACTTGCACGAAAATACTGCATCGGCGGCAGCCTTTTATCCACCTTTGGCGGAAGCAGCATCATCGGAGCATGGTAGTAATACGCCCATTGTCCGCCTGTAAGCCGTATTTTTTTCAGCGCAAACGGAAGCCATTCCATTTTGCCTCCCCGATTTCTGACAAAGCCAACCTCAGGGAAAGTAATCTCCTCATGCTCCACATAGGGACCGATGAAATAGACCGACATTCCTCTGCTTTCGCCGCCGATATTATTCACCGTCACAATACTCGGTTTTCCTAAAAAGCATGGCGTTAGGGAGAAGCTTTCCTGCACGAGCTTGGGCAGTTCTCTGTGCGCCGTTTCAGTCTGTAGCTTAAAATACATATATACTGCGGTATCCGCCGCATCCGTTTCTGACAAATATTCCAACGATGACATGCTCTGTATTTTAGATAAACAGAGGCAATCCTCAATTTCCGTAAGAACTTCCTCCGCAAAGACATACTGCCGAGCCAAAGCCGCTTGGAAGCGCGGAAAATCAGACACTTTATTCTCCCATGCAGACAGGTTGTTGCATTCTTCCGCACCCAATTCCGCAATGTTTCCGACACTCGCCCACGCCTCGAGACCTTCGGCTGCATTTAGAATCGTCAAGCAGAGGAAATCACTGTCAAAGCAGGAAATCCCGAGGACATCCGTACCAAGCTCCGAAGATAATGGCGTACCTATTTTGGAAAAGCTGTACGGTTCTTCGAGAGAAAACGCATCCGTGCAAACCGTAATCCATTGCGAGTCCTGCACTGTAAACACCGCAAACCCACAATCTGCTTCAGATTTCGAGGCAGGCATATATTGCTGTGCCACCATCTTATTTGTGATATAGGCGCACAGTCGCTCCACATCGACAGTTGTCGTTTTTCGCACATGCAGATTTGAGAACCAGCTTCCCATAAACGGCTTCCTCCCTTGAATTTCCCATTGCGTAAAACCTATAGTGATATAATCTATGATACCATATCACAAAGTAAAACGCAATCGCCGCGAAGAAATGAATCAATGGCAGTTCGTTATATTTCATAGTCAAATCATCTTCTACCGAAAATCGACATTGCAGCGCTTGACCGGAAAGGCAGCGTTTGGTAAAATAGCATTGTCAGGAGGTGCTGCGCATGAACGACTATCCGTTCGGAAATCAATTGTATGCGCTGCGAAAAAAGGCAGGGCTTTCTCAGCAGGAGGTCGCGGATGCCGTCGGGGTGTCCAACAAGGCGGTGTCTAAGTGGGAAAACGGCAAAACAAAGCCGTCTACCAATGCAATTCGGAAGCTTTCAGCTCTGTTCCATGTGCCGGTGGAAGCCATGCTTTCCTTGCGGGAGCAGGCAATGCGTCCGGAAATTACGAAGATTGTCATTACCGGCGGTCCCTGCGCCGGAAAGACGACCGCAATGAGCTGGATCCAAAATGCGTTTACAGCGCGCGGTTACGCGGTCCTGTTTGTCCCGGAAACTGCCACGGAGCTGATTTCCGGCGGCGTCGCACCATGGACCTGCGGGACAAATACCGACTATCAAAAATGTCAGATTCAACTCCAAATGGAGAAAGAACGGCTGTTCCGTCAGGCTGCCGAAACCATGGCAAAGGAGAAAATCCTCATCGTATGCGACCGCGGCGCAATGGACAACAAAGCATATATGTCGGAGCTGGAATTCTCCTGCGTGCTGCGGGAGCTGCATTACGATGAGGTGGCGCTGCGGGACAATTACGACGCCGTATTCCATTTGACCACCGCCGCCAAGGGTGCCGAGGCGTTCTATACCACCGCAAACAACGCCGCCCGCACGGAGACGCCTGCGCAGGCTGCCGCGCTGGACGATAAGCTGATCGCCGCGTGGACCGGGCATCCCCATCTTCGGATCATCGACAACTCCACCGATTTTGAAGAAAAGATGAAGCGTCTGATTGCGGAGATTGCCGCCTTCCTCGGCGAGCCGGAGCCATTGGAAATCGAGCGAAAGTATCTGATTGCGTATCCGGATATTGCCTGGCTGGAAAGCATACCGAATTGCAGACGAATCGAAATCATACAAACTTATTTGCGGTCGCAGGACGGCGAAGAGGTGCGCGTGCGGCAGCGCGGCATGGATGGAAGCTATGTTTATTATAAAACCGTCAAACGCAGCATCAGCGGTCTAAAGCGCGTAGAGATCGAGCGGCGGCTTTCCAAAGAGGAATATCTCACGCTCCTGATGGAGGCGGATACGAGCCGTCGGCAAATTCGAAAAACTCGCTACTGTCTGACCTATGACAACCAATACTTCGAAATTGACATTTATCCGTTCTGGCAGGATCGGGCAATCGTTGAAATTGAGCTCAGCGACGAAACCGCCGAGGTCAGATTCCCGAAGCAATTGAAGCTCATTTCGGAAGTCACGGACGACGAGAGCTACAAGAACGCGTCTTTGGCAAGAATTCCGTAAGGAGGAAAATGAAATATGCTTAGCACGACCAAAAAAATCTGCGTCACAGCGATGGGCTGCGCCCTGTTTGTCGTCTTAGCCCTGTGCGTGCGTGCGCCTGTGTTTGAAAACTACTATCTCTGCTTGGGTTATATTGTCATGGCAGTCTTCTGCTATTTCTTCGGGCCATTCAGCGGAATGGTTGTCGGCAGTCTCGGCGTGGTACTGTACTGCCTTCTGACCGACGGCTTGCGCGGGATGCCCGGCTGGGCAGTCGGTAATTTGGTTATAGGTCTCCTTGTCGGGCTTACTTGTAAGGCAACGAGAAAAATGCACAGCAGACTGCTGCGTCAGCTCTTGATTGCAACAGCGGTGCTACTGTCCACAGCAGTCGCCATGCTCGGCGTAAAATCACTGGTCGAATGTCTGCTATACGCGCAGCCCTTCCTGCTCCGCGCCGCCAAAAACCTCTACGCCTTCGTAGCCGACGCCCTCGTTCTGCTGATCAGCTTCCCAATTTGCCTGAGCCTTGAGCCGGTCGTTCACAAACTGTTCCCGGAGCTGTCAGAGTCCACACAGCCGCCCGCACCACACAGTTGACTGTTCTATTATGAATTCTTAACATGGCAAAAGCCTTGAGACCAAACGGTCTCAAGGCTTTTCGCATCGTTGGTGGAGATAAGCGGGATCGAACCGCTGACCTCTTGAATGCCATTCAAGCGC
>JBJFGB010000115.1:0-17361 GCA_051892295.1 Faecousia sp.
TGCACTTGCCTCACGCGGTTAACTTAATGACATTGGGACATGTCCCCGCCCTACAATGGCTGTTGTGTTAACCGTACTGCTCATCTACCGCCTGCTGCTGAAAAAGCACTACCGCACTGTACGAATGATTTTCCGCGTTAAGCGGTTCCTCGGGAGGTAACCATGAAACAGAAACTGATTGGAAAAAATGCCATCGTCACAGGCGCATCCTCCGGCATCGGTCGGGCGACGGCGCTTGCGCTGGCAAAGCAGGGCGCGAATGTCGCATTGATCGCCCGCAACGAGACCCGGCTGAATGCGGTCGCCGAGGAGGTGCGGGCGCTGGGTGTGCAAGCCGAGGTGCTGCTTGCGGACATTCGTGACGAAGCGCAGCTCAAAGCCGCCGTGGAGGGCGCCGTGAAGCGCTTCGGTGTGATACATATCTGCCACTGCAACGCGGGCATCTATCTTCGATGCCCTGCCGCAGAGCTGACGCAAGAGCAGATTCGCGGCATGATGGAAAATAATTTCTTCGGCAATCTCTCCACGGCGTATGCGATTTTGCCCCATTTCCGCGCACAAGGCGGCGGGCACCTGATTGTCACCGTCTCCATGGACGGGAAAAAGGGCGTGCCGCCGGACGCTGCGTATGTCGCGACGAAATTCGCCCTGAACGGTTTCTTTCAGGTCATGCGGCAGGAGCTGCCCCGCGAGGGCATCCATGTCGGCATGATTTTCCCCAGCCGCACCGACACGCCGCAGATTGCCCATGTCGCCTGCCCGAAGATCACACCAAAGGCCTCACCCGACAAAATGGCGAATGCCGTCGTCAAGTGCATCCTGCGGAATAAGCGGGAGATGCTCGTGCCCTATCTGCCGTGCAAGCTGCTCGTCTTTGCCGATGCGATATCGCCCCGCCTCGGCGACTGGATGGTGCGGGCTTTCAAGCTGGACGGCGTGCAGACCGGCGACCCGATTGTTTGAGGTGCTCCCATGAAGATGAAATTCAAGCGCGTCCACCAGCTCGGCTATGTTGTGGAAGATATGGAAAAGGCAATGGACGAATACGGGAAAATCTACGGCATCAAGAAGTGGTATCGCGCCGTGAACAACCCCGTAGGGCAGCTATATTATAAAGGGCAGCCCTTCACCGATCCCGGCTATGATGTTGTCCTTGGCTATTGCGGCAAGACGGAGATTGAGCTGATCACCACCGGCGGCGCGGAAAATATCTACACCGCTTTTATCCGCGCCCATGGCTACGGCTTGCATCACTTCTGCTTTTTCGTCCGGGATATTCGGCCTTATGTGGCGGAATATGAAAAGCGCGGCTGGGTCGTCACACAAAACGGTGTCATCAACGGCAAAAGCACCAAAAGCCACTTTGCCTATCTGACACGCCCCGACGATGAAACGGGCACAGTCGTAGAATTCGGAGATACGCATTGGGGCTTTCTGCGTATGACGCGGAGTAAGCTGAATATGGCACTCGGCGTCCTCACCGGCAACGCCATCCGCATCCGCTAATCAAAAAACCGCGGCTTCGCTCTTTTGCGAAGCCGCGGTTTCACTATAGTTATGTCACGAATCCCTTGTAGGGCGGGGACATGTCCCCGCCGTCCGCGAAGCGGCAGACAGTGCAAATGAGCAAATTTGTACGCACTTGGTAGTTCCTGCACCGGCGGGGACATGTCCCCGCCCTACAGGAGTACTGTGCGTTTTATGAAGTCCTGTTGGTTATTTGTTCAGATATTCCATAAACTCCGGCGTTTTCGACCAGTATTTTACGCCCCAGTGTTCAAAATCCCACTGCTCCATATAGTCATTGCACTCGTAGTCCACATAGAGCAGCTTGCCGTCCTGCACGACGAAGTTGGTCGGGAAATAGTCGATATTCGTCCCGGCGGCATAGAGCCTTTGACACAGCGCCCGCATCTGCTCGAAATAGCGCTCCTCCATACGTTCCTGCTTGACAAGGTCAAAAATCGTCTCGCCGTCGATGAATTCCTTCAAAATACGCTCCTGCGCCGTATCCGTATCCAAAAGCTTCGGCATCGGCACGCCGATCTTCAGCAGCCGCGCATAATCCCGAAGCTCCGATTCCAGCTTATTGCCGAACTGATAATAATCGCACGGCTCATGATGGATCTGCTTCAGCACATACTGCGCCGTACCGTCCGTTACAAGGTAGGAGTAGCCGCCCTTGCCCTTTCCGAGCAACCGCACGACCGAATATTCCCGCCCGTTGACTGTCATACTCTGCATACTTTTCTCCCCTCAAATACGAAGCCCAAATTTATGTTTTCGCACTCCGACTGCGAACAGCAGCACAAGCAGCGCGTCCTCCTCGCGTGTTGACTCGACACGGAAGCTGTTTTTCTCCGGTGCGCCTTCTGCCAGCGCGACCGTCTTTCCCTGCGGCGTGCGGACAACGAAGTCATCCGCAAATACCATACATGCAGCGTTCCACTCTCTGGTGGAAAAACGGTACTTTCTGCGCAAGCCGCGTCTATACGCAATATCAACACACGCACCGTGAATCATCAGTTTTATGCTTCCAAAACGTTTCTGAACAGTCGCAAGATGCCGCTCCGCAGTGTCAAAGATATGCCAGCAGCGCAGAAACCAGAGCTGCTGTTCCGCGAAGTAAACACGCTTTCCTGTCTCGTCATAGATATCGTAGTTCCTCATGCCGAGCGGTTTCAGAGTCCTTTGGCACAAAGTCAGGCGCATTGCTTTTTCAAACCCTCCAATCGGAGAGGTACGCCTCCTGTTCGGGCGTCAGGCGGTCGATTTGGAACCCTGCGCCTTGCAGCTTGAGGAGCGACACCGTCTCGTCGATCTCCCGCGGCACCTCATAGACCTCCTTGGAAAGTCCCGCGCCGTGCTTGAGCATATACTCCAACGCAAGTGCCTGCACGGAAAAGCTCGTGTCCATGATCTCAGCAGGGTGTCCGTTGCCCGAGGCGAGGTTGACCAAGCGTCCCTCAGCAAGCAGATTCAGTACACGTCCGTCGGGCAGCTCGTAACCGACAATATCGTTGCGCCGCTTAAATACGCGCACCGCCATCTTTTCCAGTTCCTCGGCGTTGACCTCAACATTGAAATGCCCCGCGTTGGACAAAAAAGCGTTGTTTTTCATCCTTTCAAAATGCCGGCGGGTAATGACATCCCGGCAGCCGGTGGTCGTAACGAAAATATCGCCCTGCGGCGCTGCCTCATCCATCGGCATCACGCGGCAGCCGTCCATGGACGCTTCGAGCGCCTTGATCGGGTCGATCTCCGTGACGATTACATTTGCCCCCATACCCTTGGCGCGCATGGCAACGCCGCGCCCGCAATAGCCGTAGCCCGCAACGACAACAGTCTTTCCCGCGACAAGCAAATTCGTCGTGTGCATAATGGAATCCCACACAGACTGACCTGTGCCGTACTTATTGTCGTAATAATGCTTGCACTTGGCGTCGTTGACATTCATCATCGGAAACGGCAGCACACCCGCCTTCGCTCTGGCGTGCAGACGGTGAATGCCCGTGGTCGTCTCCTCCGCGCCGCCGATGATATGATCGCCCAAATGTGCATATTCTCCGCTCAGGAGGTCTAAAAGGTCGCCTCCGTCGTCAATAATCAGATCGGGGTGGCAGGAAAGCGCCTCGACCAGCAGCTCCTTATATTCCTCGCTGCTGACGCCGTGCATCGCGTAGGTCTCCACACCCATTGACGCCAGCCCCGCTGCGACATCGTCCTGCGTGGAGAGCGGATTGCAGCCTGTCGCGTGAACCTCAGCGCCCCCTGCCGCGAGGCAGAGCGCCAAAAAGGCAGTTTTCGCCTCCATGTGAATGGAGATGGTGATCTTTTTCCCCGCAAAGGGCTTTTCTCTCTCAAAGCGTTCGCGGATGGCAACGAGTGCGGGCATAAAATCGCGCACCCACTCAATCTTCATTCTGCCGTAGTCGGCAAGGGACATATCTCTGACATGGCTCATGGTATGACCTCCAAATTTTTCTGATGATATCATACCATATGGCAGAATTTTTTTCAAGCATCGGACAGAATTCAAAGATTATTTATAGACATTCACCACAAAATCCGCTACAATGGTAGCATATAACAAAGGAGGCAACATATGAGCAATATTCGGCGGGATTATAACCGCTTTTTAATCCGTAACCGTAACAAAGGTATCCCGAGGCTGATGCTTTGGATCTGCACAGGCAACGCAATCGTCTTTCTTTTTTGGAAATTTTTTGACTCAAATCTGCCGTACTATCTCTATTTTAACGCAGAGGCAATCATGCGCGGGCAGGTATGGCGTCTGTTCTCCTACATCTTCACTTTTGCAAGTGGGCAGAGCTTCCTCTTCAGCAGTCTCCTGGGCGCGCTGATCTCAATCATGTTCTATTATTGGATTGGCAGCACTTTAGAGAATGTTTGGGGAACGCTGCGCTTCAACCTCTTCTATCTCTGCGGCATTCTGTTGAGTGACCTTTATGCCATGCTGATTTATTGGATTTTCGGCGCTCCCTTGACCATGACCTCTGATTACATCAATCTCTCGATGTTCCTCGCAGTTGCAACACTCGCACCGGAGCAGCGCGTGCTTTTGATGATGATCCTTCCCGTAAAAATGAAGTGGCTTGCGTGGGTGGATATCGCTTTCACGCTGTATGGCATCATCTCCGGGCTTGTGCAGGCTGTAAAAATTTCCTTCCTCGGCGCTTTTTACACCACTGCTTATGTGCTGATTGCGCTGTTCCCGCTGGTAGCCTTACTGAACTATCTGCTGTTCTTTGGTCGGGATATCAAAAATCTGCTTCCCAATCTAAGGCGTTCGCCGCGCCGCAGGAAGCAGACTCGCGCAAAGGTATCCGCGCCGCAGCCGAATCCCGACTGGGCAAAGAACTACCGCAGCAGCTCGGGAGAGCGCCCCTATCGCCACAAGTGCACCGTCTGCGGCAGAACCGATACGGAATGTCCCGATTTGGAATTCCGCTACTGCTCCAAATGCAAGGGCTATTTCTGCTATTGCATCGACCACATCAACAACCACACCCACGTGCAATAATTCCCTCCCCTACCGGTACACCTGTAGGGCTGGCGCATGTCCCCGCCGACCGGGACGCGGCAGACAGCATAGATGACGCAGTGGGCAGTTCCTGCACCGGATAAGTTGGTCTACTGCCGGAGGCTGTTTAGTGTCGGAAATGATGCAGAATTTCACGCTACTTTTGGATGAATGCATGATTTTGCAAACAAATCCGTATCGCTCCAGTGAAGGACATCCGAAAATACCGGATCACTTCTCTGCCAGGAAGAACCTCAGTAAAATTCGTATTGCAAAATGTGAAGATTGCCGCCTCCACGGAAGGCGTAGAGGATGAAGCATAATGCGCGGATAAAAAAGATTTTTCAAAATACGTGCGAAAAAAACGCTTTCTATCCGTTATCCATTGATAGAACGGCACAAAGAATTTACCCAATGCGCTCATAATTTCTGCTGTATCTGCTTTTTTCATAATTCATACCATTCTCTATCAAAACCGTTGAAACCGGTCAAAATATATGATATCATAAATTGTATATTTCAGAGTATGGTGGTTAGATAAATGAGAAAGTTTTCTGATGAAGCATTTCGTGAAATCATTTCTGAACTGTTTGTGCAAAAACTGTCATGTTCGGAGACCTTGCTTGCAGTGATCGACGAGGTCTATCGAAAGCGCATTCGGAGCTGGTGCTTCACACACCGAGATGTCATCGATGGCGGGTATGCGGAAGATATTCTGCAAGTCATTAAGATAAAGATTATTACGAACTGCACCACTTCTTTCTTCATGAAAAACGGTACCGATGGCGGGATCAATACAAATCCGGACGAGTTTGCGAGTTGGATGAACACCGTCGTCAAGAACAAACTAAAGGATATTCTGGAAATACATCAGAGGCGCAATAACACCGTCCGTCCAATCGGAGATAATGAAGAATTCGTTGACCCGCTATATCAAGATTCGGCGGCCGTCGATGCGCAGCAAGAGATCTTGTCGAATGCGTTTGCCGTCGTAATCAACGCAGACTCCGACGCACATATCGTTTTGACATGGATTGCAAGCTCCTTGTTTATCTATCAATACGGGAGTGAGAGCTGCCATGTCGCCGGAGATCTGGTTGAAGCATTTGAAGCGAAAACCCTTTATGAAATGCGGGATATGCTGCTGCGCGCTGCGGAGCGTCTGCCGTGGCTGACCCTGTCAAGGCATCAGCTTCAGAAGTTGAACGCCTCGCTTCAAAAAAACTTTGATGGCACACGGTGCTGTGGCGAAGTGCAATATCGGGAGTTTTTTATGAAGTCCGGTGGAAAAAGTTCCATCAGCAATTGGAGAAATCGAATGAATAATTTAGTAAAGCGAGCGATGAAATCATGAAGCATTTAACACCAGAAGAGATGATTAATTTTATTTCAATCTCGGAGTTAACACCGGAAACCCTGGCGCTGGTTTCGAAAGTCAATACCCATATCCGACAATGTGATAGCTGTCTGACCAAACTACAGGCGTTTCAGTTTATCAACGATGAACTGGCAAAGCAGACTCAGCATGTCGAAGAGAGTCTTTTGGCGTATGAGCTTCGACGGCAGAGTAAAACCGGGCAGACCATCAGCTTGGATCGGGGGTAATCAGCTCGCTGCTGAATATCCATAGAACGACGGATTGCTTTATCCGTCTGTAAAATATCCCGCTGCGCTCTTGCCGTTCGGAGCAGTCGTACCAATCAAGCAGATATGACCGCCTCCTATCGCGACAGAGTGATTGGAAAGAAGCTGTTTCAATATTAAGGAAACAACCCTCCAAGCCGGGACAGCGCTTTTACAAAGCCGCACTGTCTCGGCTTCCGCTATACCCGATTGGGACATTTTTACACTGCTCACCAATGGTGCCGTGAAAAAAGCCTCCGACGTGTCATTGGCATGAAACCCTTTGCGGGGTGGGGACATGTCCGCACCGGTGCAGGAACCGCCGACCGTATACAAATCCCCCCTATGTCATTGCGAGGGCGCTTGCGCCCGTGGCAAGCTCGCAGAATGATTCAGTATATCATGATTTTTTCGGCGAATGCGAAACTTTTCTCATTAGATTGCCGCGTCGCTGCGCTCCTCGCAATGAAAAATCGGGGCTTTTTGAACAGCCCCTACATTCCTCCGGGGACGCGCCCCCTGTTTGTTGAGCGCTTTCCCGATTAAAAGAACGGCAAAAAATCCCCTCAGAAATCGAGTTATACCTCGGTTTCTGAGGGGATTTTGTTTTTCGTTTGTACGCTGTCTCTGCGTCCTGTCTCTTTGCCGTTCCCTCAAACCTTCACCACCGGACAGGAGCGCCTGTCCCTTCTATATGACACATAACCGTATCCCACCCGATAATCACATCGCGTGAAACTCCGTTGCGTGATGGTTCCTTATAGAGGTAATGAAAGGCGAGTTCGCGGATGAAGTTGTCTGGATTAATATTTCTCGTATCAATTCCTTATAGAGGTAATGAAAGTAAGGAGGAATTTTTTATGTTCCATCATTCGGATACTGTATCAATTCCTTATAGAGGTAATGAAAGATGAAACCGACGGTGTCGGAAAAGTCAGTGGTCCTGTATCAATTCCTTATAGAGGTAATGAAAGTTAAAAATTCCATCCTGGTGGATCCCAAGCAAAAAGTATCAATTCCTTATAGAGGTAATGAAAGAACAACATTTTGTATGTTTCTCAGAGTATAGCACAACATTTAGAGAATGTCAAGTCCTATCACTCAAAAAAGCGGTGTTTTGTTTCGCTAACCGGAAAAATATCAGGTCGATTTTAAGATAATAGAATTATTGTATCCGAGAAAATTTCTTGTTTCACTAAATTTCTTGGCGTTTTCGGATGCCTTCTTGAAATATTTTTGTGATTTTAAAAATCATAAAAAGCCATTTATCACGAAAATAGTCCAACATTCCGCATAGAATAATTCAAAATTCGCCTATATTTTAAACAAATTTTTCTGCAATTGCCTGTACATTCCTTCTTTTTGCTTTTTATCGCGCAATATGGTTATTTACAGAACAGACACCCATATGTGTGCCATTCGAAACCCGTCCCGCGCAGCGGCAGGCAGCGCGGGAGCCAGGCTTTATATGCGCCCGCCGCTCACCGCAAGCTTGCCCGCAGGATGACGCGTCCGTTTTATCCGATCTTATTCCGGATGGTGTCAGCCAAGCAGTCGTAAACCGCCTCCGTCGGGAACTGCCACGCCCGGAATATCTGCTCTCCGTCCAGCAGAAACTGAAACTTCTGACCGATAGAATACTCCCGCAGCTGGCAGGGAATCAGAATACGATCCGCGCCGATGGCAGTGCCGACCTCCTTCTGCACCCAGCGGGAAGCCTCCGCCTGCGGCGTCAGCAGCAGGAGCACCGCAGGGATCCTGCTCAAGGTCAGCGGAATCTCCTCCTGATAGCTGGAGCCGGTCGGAATGGATTCCGGCGCCATCCAGCAGGACAGTCCTCTCTTCCCCATGCGCTCCCGATAGGTGCTTGCCTCCTCCTGCTGTGCGGAGCTGTAACTGATAAACAGCTTGGGCACCGTCTCGTTCCGCCGGGCAAAGTAGCTGTTCATCCGATTGGCGTATTCGCAAGCGGATAGTAATTCCCTTTAAACGCCGAGCAGACCAGAATATCATAGCTCTGCCGTGTCCGGCACAAATCCCCCTGATAGACACGGACGGTCTTTTCCTCCCCATCCTCTGTCCGCAGCGTGTGACAGTATAGCAGCCGTTCCTCCTCTACCATGTCAGTGCTCCTTTCCCCCTGTCATTCATATGGTGGATTGTAATTGATTATAGTTCAATTCTCGTATCCGTGATTTTTTTGTTATTGACGCACAGCTCTATGCGGATGCCGTGTATTCCTTCACTTTTTATTTCGGTAACCTCGAATGAAAAATAGACATGGAATCTATTTTCCGCGAAGTCTATCCATGAAAATTCAAACTCGTTGCAGTTAAACACGAGATCATTCGACTGCAGGCAGATTGCTACCGTATCTGTATGTGTTATATCAACCACTTTATCGCTCAACTCAAATTTTGTATCTTCACCGTTCAAGGAAATCAGCTTTGCGATGTCCTCCTTGCTGTTCCGCGTGACAAAATACACATTGACTCGATCTCCGACGGCGATTCTTTCCTTTGCTGCCACGCAGACCGCAACTTTATCACACAATAAGGTAGTATTGAAATTCTCAATCGTGCTTATTTGAAGGATCTGCTCGGATGCACACGCAGGCGATTCCGGTTTTTTATCGTTTTCGAGCGAAATAATCTCGGCATGCATATGCTCATTTTTCCGCTGTGGCATCTCCAACACGTTTGCCGATTTTTTCGAACTGCGGCGGAGCCTTTGCAGCACATCTCTTATCAGGTTTTTTCGATGCAATCTCGAATTGATCTTCTCGATATTGTTCAAATCGTTCATTAATTCGATTGCGGTTTGGTAGCGTTCTGCCGGATCTCTCTGCGTACACTTATCTATGATAAATTCTAAGCCGCGGGATAATTCTTTTCGAATCTGGCGGATTGGAATCATTTCATACGGCGGCTGCGCCGGGTTCAGTCCAGTGCATAAATAATATAATGTTACACCCAAAGAGTATATATCCGTCCTTTGATCCGTCTGCCCGATTCCGCCGAACTGCTCCGGTGCTGCATATCCCATGGTGCCCAAACAGACGGTGTCGGCAAGATTTTGCTCCTTGTACTCTCGCGCTGTTCCAAAATCAATCAAAGTTAACCTGCCGCTTGGTTTCAGAATCACATTCGCCGGTTTTAGATCGCGATAGATGATCTGCGGATTCTGTGCGTGCAAATAGCTCAGCACATCGCACAATTGCTTTGCCCAGTCAATCACGGTATCTTCCGATTGGACGCCGCATTCCTGCAGGATACTATCAAGTGAAGAACCTTCAATATAATCCATAATGATCATAAAAGATTCTCCGTCATCGATCATGTCAACAATCCTCGGCAGGCTTGGGTGCGCCAGCTTTTTCAGCAAAGCCGTTTCAGCGGTCAGCAATTGCTTGACTACTGCAAATTCATCAGTTGTGCTTTCTTTTTTCACCACCTTTACCGCCCATAACTTATTCAGCCTGATATCCATCGCCAAATAGACGATGCTCGTTCCGCCGCGTCCCACCTCCTGCATAATCTTATACCTTCCGTCAATCAGCATACCAATGGAGAGCTTTTCGGCAGGCGGCAGACGGGGCGTAAAATTCTGAAGCACCTCGTGTTCCTTTTGAAACCTCGCACAGATGGAGAATACTATGTCCTGCAATGTATAAAATGCTTGACACCTTCTGAGCTCCATTGGAAGCAAGTTCGTTTCAACATTTCTCGTAATATAACTAAACATTGCGCTTCTGGATAGAGCTTTATTGTGATTCAGCAGCTCGCCATGAAAGGTTTCGAGTTCATATGCCACCCAGTCCGACTGGAGGTTCTCTACGCTCGTTCCTACAGCAACAAAGATTGAGCTTTGCACAAGTGCTTCATTGATCATCTTTCCGAATCGATACTCGCCCTTTTCCGCAATCGAAATATTGCTGTAAAATGCGTTGATTCCCCTTTTTTTCAGCGCATAGTAAAGCCCCTCCGCCATATATGAGTCCTGCGTTCGCCTGCCGTTTTTATCCGTATTTTTAAATGAGATAAAGACATCAAATGCCATTGCTATCACTTCTTCCGTAACACATTAAAGTCCATTGTTATACATCAAAATGATTAACGAAGATAAGGCAACCAATCAGTCGCTCGTTGGTACCTTTTTCCCCATATACACGCGAAGTACCTTCATGATTTGCATCTGTTCATCTGCTGAAAAACATCAAAGAACTCATCATATGTAAAAAGAAAACATCAGTAAGGCAGCGGTCGCGTCGAAGACAGGCAATTTCAGTCCTTGAACCATTCCTTTGGCTCCAGTTCTTGCCATGGGACCAGATCGCTATGTGTTTTTCCGCGGTCGCAACGCTCGGCTCCATAACAGTAGCCAATGCTCCGCATATAGGCATTCCAGCGCATATGTTCTGTCATTCGTCTTTTTATGCATGATTCGCAAAGGCAGGTTAATAGGTGATCCTTCTCTTCCGTATCGAGGAAAGCGGGCACGATATATTTTTTGTGGAGGTAGGTCGCGATGGAGGACTCGCGGTAGTATTCGTATTGATAGTAGCTTTGAAGCTGTTTTTTGAGTTCATCCATGTTGAGCTCGTCCCGGTCGCCGTCCTTGTATAATGGGTCGTACGCGATCCGCTTGCGGATGATCTCCTCGTAGAACAAAGTATCCTGTGCTTTGGCTTTCTCCCCGTCAACCAATTCTGCCCGTTCTTGGTACAGCCGGATTAACTGCTCACGGAAGGTACGATTCGACTGGTTGTCAAAGGAAATCTTGACCAAATGCGCAGCACGCATCCAGTCAATGTGCCTCAAAATCGCCATCCGCTCCCAATTCTGTTGTCTTTCCAACAAACTGTAGGAATACAGCGAGGACATGCTGCCGATAAATCGGATTTGATACTGCTGATCCTTGTAATTGACCAGTCCCCTCGATGCGTCGTTCCCGCGCAGCCTGCCCCAGTTTGCCTGCTTCTCGTCATTGAACACGACGGAGTAAATACGCGGAATTTGCGCGCGCGCGGTATTCGTCTTGATCTCGCTATTCGTGATTCCAAGCTGCCGATCAAACAGGGTGCGCAGGCGAATCGCCGCCTCAATGTTTTGATCGTCATCGCCCAGTGTGACAAAAACGACCTGCGTAAGCCGCAGACACTCCCCTTTTTGCTCATCTGCGAATGCTCTTTCGAGCTGCGCGCTAAAGCAATCGACATTAGGGAATACCCTGATATCGTGTGAAGCGTCGCCCGGTCTTGTCGAAAGGTCATGTCTCAGCAGCTCCGGGCATTCCGCCTCCAGCACCTGCTTCACTTCCCGCTCTTCCCGCTTGTCGAACACATTGATGTGCAGTGTGTAGCCCTGCACCTGATACATCCAGACAGCCGTTTGCAGGAGCTTCTTGCCAAAGCCGCCAAGTCCGACAATCATCAGGGAAATAATCTTTTCCTCAGAGGCAGTCTCCTTGAGATAGGCGATCAAATCCGCATCGGCAAGGGTGTCTACGGCGAACAGACGGATAGGGTCAATCCGCTGCATATAAAAGCCGTTTCCCCGATCCAGATTCGCCGGATCCTGCCATGTGGCATCTTTCCAAAGCTGTTCCGGATCCGCTTCAATCTGCTGAATAAATTTCTCTCCAATCGTGACCGCGCTGCTCTGCACCGAGTCGATTACGCTTCCGGACGCCTGCGAGGAGGAGAACAGCGTGACAGTGGTATGGTTTCTGTCCCCGTACAGCTTCGCCAGCTCCAACGCCTGTGCCAGTTCAACGCTCTCATCCGTTCCAAGCATCACAAAGTGGATCGGCTGCACATCACGCTTTGTCGTTTTGTCAGAAGGTCGGGCGCAGCTTTTTTGGAAGGATTTCGGGCAGATGGTACGCAGCTTTTGCAGCAACCCCGTTCGATGGATAGGAAGGTAGGAAGCGTCCTTGTTAAAGCATATAGCGCGAAGCTTCTGCGCGCGCTCCAAAAGCTCCGGTTCGCGCTCCTCCTCCGCCGCAAAAGCGTTACAAAACACGATGGCGCAGCGCGGCTCTTTGGAAACAATGCTGCTTGCAAAAGAGAGCGACATCTCATTCAAATTTGAAAAAACATAGATGGGCTTTTTTCGGAGAAATGCCAAGCGGACTCTCGCCCAGAAGTTCTTCACGAAGGTCAGCAGCAGGCTGATTGTAAATATCGGGCAGATCAGCAGCATCGGAGACAGTAGGAAGCAGTACAGCGAATAGAAAGCGCCGCTCTTTGCGTGGATTGTCCCCAAGATTGTCATGCCGTCGATATTAAAGGTAAACGCTTGTGCTGTACCGTGAAAGGTAAGCACGAGTCTGCTCCAGCACGGCAGGTTCAGTTGCCAAAAATACGGAAGCAGCAGCGTGAAGGTAAACAAAAACGCCCCAACAATTGCAAGATACAGGCTGGCCTTCGAATTCCACTTTGTTCGTTTCCGAAGCCGGAAAATACCGAGTGGGATTACGGCGGCGATTACAAGTGCAATCACAAAGCAGCATTTCCAAAGCATACTATCTGTCCCCTTTCTGTAAAACGACAGCGTATACATAATTATATCAGCTTTCTGTGCAATTATCAAGAAAATTACTTATTTTTTGACAATTTCCGGGGATTTATGCTGCTGAGATTCCGTGTGCGGCATATGCAGAGCAAAGAGTTTCCGGTTGACACGCAGCGGTGGACTAAGTATAATTTGTAAAAGTAAGCTGGATGTATATTTCCATTGATTCGGCGCATGATTCTAACTTCCATCGGCAGCAGGTGCTTACCAAAGGCGTGCTTGACCACGGAGCTTTAGTTGAAAGAGAGAGGAACGTCAACATGGCAGGAATTCCATACAGCAAATCATTGGACTACTTGATTGCACATGCAAAGAGTTTTGCAGAAGGAGAGGCAGTTCTGACCGCAGCTCGCTATGTGCTTTCTGCGCTTGAGGGTTTTCTTGCGCTCACAGACTGTGAATTGAAGGAAAGCGAAAAAAGGGATTTCGGGGCATTGTTTGCACAGTACCTGCCGCAGCAAAAGAACGACGGATTCAAAGCAGCGCACGCATTCCTATCGCATATTGTGGAGGCTGACAAGGAGAATACCGCCGGGGACAGCCTCTATATGCAAACAAAGCTGTCTATGGCACAGGAAGCAGCAAGAAAAAACGCTGCGGCAGAGCTCGCGCCGCAAGCAGTGCTCGCCCTGATTTTCGCAGATCCCGACCGGAGGATCCTCGAATGTATGGTTGGTGCGCAGCCGGAAGTACCTGACGAAAAGGCGGTAGGAAAAGACATCGAGTCGTTTTCCTCGAGATTTGCTGCCAGAGTGGAGCGGCTGTTTCAGGAGGAAGATGCGCAGAACAACCAAACGGAACAGCAGCAGGACAATGCAGTGCGCGATCCCCGCAAAAGCGCGGTCGCGGAGCTGACCGAGAAGGTGAAGAAAACGCATGATTCCCTGACAAGCATCGTCCTCGGTCAGGAGAATGCAATCAGTGTATTTACAACAGGATATTTCCAGGCAGAGCTTTCTGCCATTACGGATAAGGCTGCGGTCAGACCGCGCGCAACCTTTCTTTTTGCAGGGCCTCCGGGTGTAGGCAAAACCTTCCTCGCAGAACAGGCGGCACAGCTCCTGAAGCTGCCGTTCCGGCGTTTCGACATGAGTGAGTATGCAGATAAGGAAGCCGCGCTGGAATTCTGCGGTTCCGACAGTGTCTACAAAGGCTCGAAAAGAGGAAATCTGACCGAATTTGTCAGCAAGCACCCCAAATGTGTCCTTCTGTTTGACGAGATTGAGAAAGCGCACGTCACCATCATACACCTGTTTTTGCAGCTTCTGGACGCCGGAAGGCTGCGCGACAGCTATGACGACAGCGAGATATTTTTTTCCGAAACGATTCTTATCTTTACAACCAATGCGGGCAGACAGCTATATGAAAACGCGGAAACCCGCGATTTTTCCGGTGTCACCCGCAAAGTGGTCTTAAAGGCACTGCAAAACGATATCGATCCCGCAACGGGACGCCCGTTTTTCCCGGAAGCCTTATGCTCGCGCTTTGCCTCAGGAAATGTTGTAATGTTTAATTATATTACAGCGGATCATCTGCGCCGAATCGCAAAGAAAGAGGTTCTTCGTCACGCGGAGAGCTTTGCGCGCGAGGTCGGAATCGAGGTGCGCGTGGACGAGCAGGTCTTTACGGCGCTCCTGTTTGCCGAGGGCGGTTCCGTTGACGCGAGAATGATCCGCGGCAGAGCCAAGACCTTTTTTGACGACGAATTGTTTGAACTCTTCCGGCTGCTCGACGACAAAAGCGTCCGCACGACGATTGAGGATCTGGAGTCAATCTCAATCCGCGCAGAGCTGCCTGCGGATAATGACGCGTTGTCCGCCCTGTTTGTGCGCACCCAAGCGCCGGAGATTCTCCTGGCTTCTTCCGACGAGATTGCTAAGCAGTGCGCGGAACAATGCACGGATGCTTCCTTTCTCTGTGCGCAGACCTGTGAAGCGGCAAAAAAGCTTTTGTCGGAGCATGAGATCAGCTTTGCGCTGATCGACCCGTCATTCGGATGGGCGGAGGACTGCCGCTATCTCAATATGGAAGATGTGGATTCTACCGCGCGCAATCTGTTCCGGTATCTCCGTGAGAATGATCGGGATTTGCCTGTTTATCTGCTTGAGCACGGGGATCGTTCTCTGAATGCGGAGGAGATCGTTTCTTTCCGGCGGCAGGGCGTCCGTGGTATTCTTTGTCTCGGCGGCGGCACATCCTTTGCCGATACGGTGCGTGAGGTCGCGGAAACGCTGCATCAGCAAAAAAGCATGGACGAGCTGGCGAGTGCAAATAAACTGATTACCTTTGAAACGGCGCAATCCATCAGCGAGGACGGAAAGCACGCGGAGATCAGGCTCTTTGACTTTGAGATGACGGTCGCCGTAGAAGCCGAGGACGGGAAAAACATATTGAGCAATGTTTCCAAGCCGGATATCCGTTTCGACAGCGTGATTGGCGCGGAGGACGCAAAAAAAGAACTGAAGCGTTTTATCGGCTGTCTGAAAAACCCGAAAAAATATCTCGGGCTTGGCATCGGCGCGCCGAAGGGAATCCTGCTTTACGGGCCGCCGGGCACAGGCAAGACGATGCTTGCCAAGGCGCTGGCGTGCGAATCCGATGTTACCTTTATCGCTGCGGAGGGCAACCAATTCCTCAAAAAATTTGTAGGCGAGGGACCGGAAGCCGTACATGCCCTGTTCCGCACCGCGCGGAAATATGCGCCCTCCGTCCTGTTCATTGACGAAATAGACGCGATTGCCAAGGAACGCACCGGCGATGAGCGTGCTGCAATCGAGGCGACATTGACCGCCTTTCTGACGGAGATGGACGGCTTCAAAAGCGATCCGACAAGGCCTGTTTTTGTACTTGCTGCAACGAATTATGATGTCACACCCGGCAGTAGGAAAAGCCTGGATCAAGCGTTCATGCGCCGGTTTGACAGAAGAATCTATGTTCCGCTCCCCGACAGGGACGCGCGGATTCGATATCTCCGTATGCGGTTCGGGGAAAACGCCGCGTTTGACTTAAGCGAGGAAAAGATCGGAAATATTGCAGTGCGGGCAACGGGCATGAGCCTTGCCGACCTCTCCTCCGTTACGGAGCTTTCGCTGCGCACTGCGGTTTGGGACGGCGACGGGAAGGTAACGGACGATATCTTTGAGGAAGCCTTTGAGACCTTTACCGGCGGCGAATCGAAGCAGTGGGACGGCGCACAGCTGGAGCGGATCGCGAGGCACGAGGCAGGACACGCCTTCTTGTGCCGGTACGGTGGAGAGACGCCCTCTTATGTAACGATCGTCGCAAGAGGAGACCACGGCGGCTATATGCTGCATGGCGACGGAGAGGAGAAGGCGATCTTCACAAGGCGGGAGCTTCTGGCAAAGCTGCGAACCGCACTCGGCGGACGCGCTGCGGAGCTTGTCTATTACGGAGAAGAAGATGGCGTCTCGACCGGTGCAGGCGGCGACCTCCAAACCGCGACGAACCTCGCGGAAAGCATCCTCTGCACCTACGGAATGGACGATACCTTCGGTCTTTCCTATATTGACCGGCAAGCGGCGCAGAGCGGGCAGGTGTCCGCTGTGGTTCGCGATGCGGTAAACAAGCTGCTTGCCGAGCAAATGCGCAGCGCCGTCGAGCTCATCTCTGCCAACCGTGGGCTGATTGACGCGTTAGTCGAGCGTCTGTTGGAGAAAAATCACCTCTCCGGCAACGAGATTGAAAGCATTTTCCAAGGGAACGCATAATCATATCCCTGTGCACAAGGGCAAGCCCCGTGCACAGGGATAATTTTTTGCAAGTGGTATATCGGCGTATGTAGGAGCGGCTATCGCGTCCCTGCCCCACAGGGAGTTTCATGACAATGACATGGAAGGTTACCCCCTTTGTCATTGCGAGGGCGCTTGCGCTCGTGGCAATCTCGTGCAGGCACTTCCCGGCGGTAAGCTTTTTCATCATTTTTTTAGATATGACAATGTACTACTACAAAAGGTTGCATGCCAATCACATGACATGCGCCCCATTTTGTCATCAAGAGCACATTTGATTGATTCCAGCTCTGTCCTGTTGTCAACACCACCACTGACAGATTCTTTCCGCCCAATGCTTGTCTCGTGTCGGGCAATAAAAATACTCCTC